>DASTKC010000144.1:0-21832 GCA_035716085.1 Candidatus Eiseniibacteriota bacterium
GAATCTGCGGAGCGCAGCCATCCGGGTCACGAGCGGTCCCGCGGACGACTCGCACCCGCGATTCTCGGCGGACGGGAACACCATCTACTTCATCTCGAATCGAACCAACAACTACGGCCTGAACGGCGTCTTCAGCACCGAGCGTCGCGGCTACAACATCTGGGGCGTCACGCGATTTGACCGTCCCTGAGGCAACCGATCGAGGGCCCGGACCGAAGCGCGGCCGGGCCCTCTTTCTATCCCACTGGGTCCCCGTGGCCCTCTATGTGTGCCTCATCTTCGGGATGTCCTCGATTCGGGGGCTCCAGGTCCCGGGCCCGTTCCCGTTCATGGACAAGATCGCCCACTTGATGGAGTATTCGCTGTTCGGGCTCCTCGTGGGACGAGCCATCCGCTTCACGATGTCGGGGTCGAGCCGCGTGACGATGTCGATCGCGGCGATCTCGTTCGGGGCGTTCGTCGGGATGTGCGACGAGATCTATCAGCGCTTCGTGCCCGGACGGAGCAGCGACGTCTTCGACTGGCTGACCGACGTCACCGCGGTCACCTTGGCGGTCGTGATCACGCAGGTCGTGAGCGCGCGGCCCCTCGGCCGGCGCGCGGCGCCGGAACGCTGAGTGCGTTTCCAATCCCCAGATTCCCGATTCACGACGAAGGAGCCGAGTGGCCAGTAAGTTCCAGGTGCCCCGCGGAACGCGGGACATCCTGCCGGGGGAGAGCGAGCGCTGGATCGCGCTCGAGGCGACGACGCGCGAGATCCTGAGCCGCTACGGCTATCGCGAGGTCCGCACGCCGCTCTTCGAATCGACCGACCTCTTCGTCCGGAGCGTCGGAGAATCCACCGACATCGTCCGCAAGGAGCTCTACACCTTCGAGGACCGGAAAGGGCGCTCGCTGACGCTCCGCCCCGAGGGCACGGCCCCGCTCGTCCGGGCGTACCTCGAGCACGCGCTCGGCCACGGCGATCCGGTGACCCGCCTCTACTACATCGGGCCGATGTTCCGGTACGAGCGCCCGCAGGCGGGACGCTACCGCCAGTTCTGGCAGATCGGTGCCGAGCTCTTGGGCCCCGCCGCTCCGGCCGCGGACGCGGAGATGATCGATCTCTTCGTCGCGATCCTCCAGGGCATCGGGCTTCGCGACGTGCGCGTGCTCGTGAACTCGCTCGGGGACTCGGTCTGCCGGCCCGTGTATCGCGAGCGAATCCGCGAGCACTTCGCCTCGCGCGAGGCGGAGCTCTGCGGCGACTGCAAGGAGCGCCTGCGCACCAATCCGCTCCGCATCCTGGACTGCAAGGTTCCGTCGTGCCAGCCGGCGATCGCGTCGGCGCCGAGCGTGCTCGACTCGCTCTGCGATCCCTGCCGCGAGCACTTCGAGGGCGTGAAGAAGGCGCTCGACGCGCTCTCGATCGAGCACGAGACGGCGCCGCGCCTGGTCCGCGGGCTCGACTACTACACCCGCACCGTGTTCGAGGTGCACGCCGCGGGCCTCGGCGCGCAGAACGCGGTGGGCGGAGGCGGGCGCTACGACCAGCTCGTCAAG
The DNA here is from genome assembly GCA_035716085.1 of Candidatus Eiseniibacteriota bacterium. Lineage (GTDB taxonomy): Bacteria > Eisenbacteria > RBG-16-71-46 > SZUA-252 > SZUA-252 > WS-9. The sequence continues at coordinate 1,543 of DASTKC010000144.1, forward strand.
GATTTCGGCGGCCCGGAGACGCCGGCCATCGGCTTCTCGATCGGCATGGAGCGGCTCCTCCTCGCGACCGGAAGCTTGGAGACCGGTTCGGCGCTCCGCCCGGACGTCTGCGTCATCGCGCGCGAGCCGGGAGCGGTGCTCGAAGCGCTCAAGGCCGCGCGCGAGCTCCGTGGGCTGGAGGCGGACGGGCGCGTGGCGGGGCTTCGCGTGCTCGTCGACGTGGCCGGCCGGAGCACGTCCGCCCAGATGAAGTGGGCGTCGAAGCTCGAGGCCCGGTATGCCGTCTTCGTTCCGCCCGATTCCGGCGGCTACGCCGTGCGCGACCTGGAAGCGGGGCAGGACGCGCCGAAGCATGCGACCTTGCCTCAACTACGAGCCTGGCTCAGGCAGCAGACCGCGACCGTTTCGGAGGACGTGATCCGATGATCGAGCCGTTTCGCGCCCGGAAGCGCACCCATACTTGTGGCGACTTGAGGCCCGAGAACGCCGGCATGAAGGCGCGCCTCCTGGGCTGGGTGCACCGGACGCGGGATCACGGCGGCGTCCTCTTCCTGGACCTCCGCGACCGGTACGGCATCACGCAAGTCGTCTTCCGTCCCGAGCACCTGGGGGACGAGGCGATGGAGCGCGCCCGCTCGATCGGGAGCGAGTACGTGGTGATGGTCGAGGGGAAGGTGCTGAACCGGCCGCGCGGAAGCGAGAACCAGGATCTCCCCACCGGCGGGATCGAGCTCGAGGCGGAGGCGCTCGCGATCCTGAACACGAGCAAGACCCCGCCCTTCCCGCTGGACGAGACCGCGACGGCCTCGGAGGACCTTCGCCTCCGCTATCGCTATCTCGACCTGCGGCGCGAGGCGCTCCAGTCGAGCCTCATCTTCCGCCACAAGATGACGCGGAGCGTGCGCGAGCATCTCTCCGATCAGGGCTTCCTCGAGATCGAGACGCCCATGCTGGTGCGGCCGACGCCGGAAGGCGCGCGCGACTACGTCGTGCCCAGCCGGCTCCATCCGGGGAAGTTCTACGCGCTGCCGCAATCGCCGCAGCTCTACAAGCAGATCCTCATGGTCTCCGGCTTCGACCGCTATTTCCAGATCGCGCGCTGTCTGCGCGACGAGGACCTCCGCGCGGACCGGCAGCCCGAGTTCACGCAGATCGACCTCGAGATGTCGTTCGTCACCGAGGACGACGTGTTCGAGATCGTCGAAGGGATGCTCGCGTCGGTCTTCCGGCGCGACTTGAAGCGCGATCTCAAGATTCCATTCCCACGCCTCACCTACCGCGAGTCGATGGAGCGCTACGGGAGCGACAAGCCCGACCTCCGGATCCCGTTCGAGATCAAGGACGTCACCGACGCCGCGGGGCAGAGCGCGTTCGAGAAGTTCAAGGAAGCGCGCGCCGGCGGGCCTATGCTCATGACCGGCGCGCTCGCGGTGCCGGCGCTCACGCCTCCCGCGTCGCGCCGCGAGATCGAGCTCTGGGAGGCGGCGGGGAAGGCGCAGGGCTTGGCCGGACTCGCGTGGACCCGCGTGAAGGGGGGCGCGCTCGAAGGGGGCGTCGCGAAGCAGTTCGGACCCGAGGCTCAGAAGGCGCTCATCGAGGCCGCGGGTGCGCGGGAGGATTCGCTCCTTCTCCTCGCGTCCGGTCCGCGGGCCACGGTGCAGAAGGGACTCGGCCACGTCCGGCTCCAGGTGGGGCAGGCCAAGTTCGCGCTCGATGCACAGGATTTCCGCTTCGTGTGGGTCCATCAGTTCCCGCTCTTCGAATATCTCGAAGAGCGGAAGCAGTGGGCTCCCGCGCACCACATCTTCACGATGCCGCTCGACGAGCACCTCGCGCATCTGACGACCGATCCCGGCAAGGTGCACGCACAGCTCTACGATCTCGCCGCGAACGGTCAGGAGCTCGCGAGCGGGAGCATCCGGATCCATCGAAAGGACATCCAGGAGAAGGTCATGGGGGTGATCGGGATGTCCCTGGAGGAGGCGCGAGCCAAGTTCGGCTTCCTCCTCGAGGCCTTCGAATACGGCGCGCCTCCGCACGGTGGCATCGCGCTCGGACTGGACCGCCTCGTCGTGCTGTTCCACGGCGGCGACTCGATCCGGGACTCGATTGCCTTCCCGAAGACAGCCCGCGCGACGTCCCTCATGGACGACGCCCCCGGCCCGATCGACGAGGCCGACCTCCACGAGCTGCATCTAAACGTGACCCGGAGGAAGGACTGACCGAGCCTTCCCCCGGCCGGTGGTACTGTTTCTGCTCTCTCGTGCATGGCGCCTGGACCGGGCCTTGACTTGACCCGGGCAGGTGCCTAGGGTTGAGGCGTGGCGGGGCACCCCGAGCGAGGGGCAGAAAACCTCCTAAGTTGAAAAATTCAAGAGAGTTGAGAGATCGCGATTCGAGGCCGGCGGGCGCCCCAATGGGGGAGCCGGACCGGCGGCATGGGTTTGGCCGATCGGTCCGATTCTGGCCGCGCCCAGGCTCCGCGATTCTGGCTTCGCTCGCCATGGTCCTGGCCGCCGCCCTGGCCGGCTGCGGCGCTACGGCCCCCTGCCCGACCCCGACCACGGAACTGGACAGCCTCAGGACCGTGGCCGAGGGGCTCGAGAGCCAGGTAGACCGGGAGACCGCCGAAGGGCGTACCCTGGAGGCCCGGCGCGACCGGGAGGCCGTGAGGGCGACGACGGCCCAGGCGGCGCTCGATTCGCTTCAAGGAGTGCACTCCCATTGAGGGCCCGCGGCGTGACGGCCGCGCTCGCGATTCTCGTGACCGTGGTCGCGGGATGCGGGAAGCCGGTGCTTCGCGTCGCGGACGCGTCCTTGGGGGACTACTACACGGAGAAGGAGTACCGGAACCTGAGCGACGAGCAGCGCGCGGAGTACTGCCAGGAGCTGTCCGAGCAGCGGGACCTCTTTCGCGAGCAGATCGAGGGGGCCGAGGAAGCGCTCGACGCGCTGCACCAAACCGTAGGGCCGCTCCGCGCCGAGGTCGATTCCCTGACGGCGCGGGCGGAGGAGCTCGAGCGGCGGCTCGCCGAGGCCAGGGCTTCCGGAGGCACGAATCTCATGAAGGGCGGCGCGGAAGCGAGCCGCAGCGCGGCAAGCGGCCCCGCATCGGCTCGGGAGTCCACGCCGGCGTCCGACCGCCACGTGGTGAAGCCCGGCGAGTCGCTCTGGTCGATCAGCGCGAAGTCCGACGTGTACGGAGAGGGAGCCCGATGGAATCGCCTCTACCGAGGCAACAAGAACCGGATCAAGAATCCGGATCGCATCTACCCAGGACAGGAGATCCAGATCCCACGATGAACTCACCCGCGGCGGAAACGACGAAGTCCGTGCCCATCCCGGACGTCGACCCGCTCTCTCTGTTTGGAAAGAACGACGCGAATCTCAGACTCGTCGAGCGCAGCTATCCCGTGTCGCTCACGTACCGGGACGGCAAGATCGCCGTGCGAGGCCAGGCCGGCGCCGTCGACGAAGTGAGCACCGTGCTCCATGCGCTCGCCGACCTCGTGCGGCGCGGCGCCGTGCTGGAGGAGCACGACGTCAACAATTTCATCGGATTGAACAACGCGGCGGACCAGAACGCGTCGCTCGAGCTGTACGAGCACCCGGTCCTCTTCTCGTTCGACAAGCGCACGATCCGCGTGAAGACCCTCGGCCAGTCACGCTACGTCAACGCGCTCCAGAAGCACGACGTCGTCTTCGCCATCGGTCCCGCGGGGACCGGCAAGACCTATCTCGCCGTCGCGGCCGCGGTCCACGCGCTCAAGTCGCGGCAGGTCGAGCGCATCGTCCTCGTCCGTCCGGCTGTCGAGGCGGGGGAGAACCTCGGATTCCTTCCCGGCGACATGAAGGAGAAGGTGGATCCGTATCTCCGACCGCTCTACGACGCGCTCAACGATCTCCTCTCGTACGAGAAGATCCGCCGCTTCCTCGACCTGGGCGTGATCGAGGTGGCCCCGCTGGCCTACATGCGCGGCCGCACGCTGAACAACGCATTCGTCATTCTCGACGAGGCACAGAACACGACGGTCGGCCAGATGAAGATGTTCCTCACCCGGCTCGGCTACGGCTCGAAGGCGGTGATCACGGGGGACGTCACGCAGATCGACCTGAGCACGGACCACGCCTCGGGGCTCGTCGAGATCCAGACGATCTTGACGGGAGTGCCCGACCTCTCGTTCGTGTACCTGAACGAGAGGGACGTCGTGCGCCACCATCTCGTGCGCGAGATCATCCGCGCGTTCGACGAGCACGAGAAGGCGCAGCCGCCGCGAGCCCAGACGTCCCAGGGTTCCGGCCCCGCATGAGCACCGAGCCCTTAAGAGTCCTCGAGTCCCGCCGCCGCGAGAAGAGGAACGGCCCCAAGGCGAAATTCCTGCGCCTCGTCGGGCACCGCTCGCGCCGGACGATGCTGCTCTTGGGCTTCCTCCTCTTCACGTGCCTCCTGATTCCTCGGGAGCCGGACTTCGAGGTCATCACCCTCCGCGAGGGGTTCCCGGCGAAGCGCGACGTGATCGCGCCGTTCCAGTTCTATCTGCTCAAGGACCGCGCCCTCTATCACGCCGAGCAGGCGTCCGCGGCGCGCAAGGTCCCGCCCGTCTACTCGGTGGATCCTGCCGTCGCGCCGCAGGTGCACGCCGCGCTCGACTCGCTCCTCGGCGACGGATCGAAGCACGGAGCCGTCGCGCGCCCCCGCCTCGAAGGGCTCGGGCTCTCGGCCGCGACGAACCGCGTGCTCCTCGGACCCGACGGTCCGCGTGTCGTCGTGCTCGCGCAGCGAATCGCCGAAGAGGCGTACGCCGTGGGGCTCATGGCCGAGATCGAGAGCGGCCGCCTCGAGACCGACGCGGGCGCCGCCTCCGTGCAGCGGGACGGCATGCGCGTCCCCGTGGCGTGGGGCTCGCTCTTCGACCTCGACAGCGTCCGCGAGAAGGCCTGGGACGACGGGGCGCGTGCGTTCCCGAACCGGCCGGAGGCGGCGCGCGCGCTCCAGGAATTGATCGCGGCGGTCGTCACGCCCAATCTCAGGTACGAGGCCTCGACCACCGAGCGCATCAGGACCGAGAGCCGGAACGCCGTCGAGCCCTACGACGGCCTCGTGCGGAAGGACGAGAAGATCATCGGCAGCCACGAGATCGCGACGGCGCTCCACATCCGGAAGCTGGAGTCGCTCCGGGCGTGGAACGATCGCGCGCGGCCGAAGGACGCCTGGAGGCAGGACCTCCTGGCGCTCCTGGCGCGGCTCGCCTTGATCTCGTTCCTGATCGCGGGCTTCCTCCGCTACCTGAAGCTGAACCACGCGCGCGTCTATGGGGACGTCAATCTATTGTCGCTCCTCGCGGTCCTGACCGCGCTGGTCATGGGGGTGGGATGGCTCGTGGTGAGCCAGTTCCGCGGTTACGAGATGCTGATCCCGATCACCGTCCTCTCGCTCTCGGCGGCGCTCCTCTTCGGACAGGCGCTCGCATTCGCGGCGACGCTCGTCGCGTCGCTCTTGATCGGCGTCGTCTTCGGGCTCGGGCTCCCGTTCCTCACGGGGAGCGCGCTCGCGGGGATCGCGGCGATCTCGACCGCGCGCGGCGTGAGACGGCGTCGCGACTTCTACCGTCCCATGGTGGTCATCGCCGCGGCCTACGCGTTCGCGATCATCGCCATGGGGCTCGTCGACGGCGGACAGGGGATCGTGCTCCTTCGGCGCGGGCTCTGGGGCGTGGTCGCCGGGTTCGCGTCGGTCCTCGCGGTGACCCTCCTCCTTCCGCTCCTCGAGTCCCTGTTCTCGGTCACGACCGACATCACCCTGCTCGAGCTCGCGGACCTGAACCGTCCCATCTTGCGCCGGCTGATGCTCGAGGCGCCCGGGACGTATCACCACAGCCTGGTGGTCGGAAGCCTCTCCGAGGCGGGCGCGGCGGCGATCGGCGGCAACCCCCTCGTGGCGCGCGTCGGAGCCTACTATCACGACATCGGGAAGATCGAGAAGGCGGAGTACTACGTCGAGAACCAGTCGAGCGCCCGGAACCGGCACGAGAAACTCTCGCCCACGATGAGCTGCCTCATCATCGAGGCCCACGTGCGCGAAGGTGCGGACATCGCGCGGAAGGAGCGGCTGCCGCGCGCCATCATCGACGCGATCCTCGAGCATCATGGAACGACGCTGATGACGTTCTTCTACCACAAGGCGCAGAACGCCGATCCGGCGGTGGAGGAGCGCGACTTCCGCTATCCTGGCCCCAAGCCACGCTCGAAGGAGACGGCCGTGCTCATGCTCGCCGACGCCGTCGAGGCCGCGGCTCGCTCCCTGTCGGAGCCTACGCCCAGCCGCATCCGTGGCGTCGTCACGCGGATCCTGGACGCCCGAGTGGAGGACGGCCAGCTCGATGAAAGCCCGATCACGTTCGAAGACCTCGCCAAGGTCCGGGAGAGCTTCATCCCGATCCTCACCGCGCTCTTCCACGCGCGCGTCGACTACCCCGGCACGCCGGCGTCGGAGCGCGGGCGCCGTCCCGATTCGCGTCGCGTTCTCGGGGAGAAGAGCCGGCTTAAGATCGACCACTCTTAAGGCGCTCGTCCGCTCCGCGCTCGACCGGCTGGGCCATCCACGCGCCGGCCTCGACGTGATCCTCACCGACGACGCGTACGTGCGTACGCTGAACCGGGACTACCGCGAGGTCGACAAGCCCACCGACGTCCTCTCGTTCCCGTTCGCGGAGCCGGCGACGCTGTCCGATCCCGACCGAGCCGTGTTCCTGGGAGAGATCTACGTGTCGCTCGAGACGGCCGCGGCGCAGGCGCGCGCGGCCCGGCGTCCGTTCGAGCGCGAGGTCGCGCACCTGATCGTGCACGGCACGCTGCATCTCCTGGGTCACGATCACAGGACCCGATCGGAGCGGCGTCGCATGGCGGCGCTCGAGGCGCGACTTCTCCGCGCGCCGCTGGTATGATGCCGCCGTGTTCGCTCGCCTCCGCACTTATTTCCTGACGGGACTTCTCGTTCTCTCGCCCGTGGTCCTCACGGGCTACGTCGTCTGGAAGCTCTTCGTCTTCGTCGACCACCTGCTCGGCACGACCATGCGGGGCGGCTATCTCCGCCCGGGAGGGATCCCGGGCATCGGGTTCCTCACGGTGATCGCCCTGATCCTCCTGACGGGCGCCGTCGCGAACACGTTCCTCGCCCGCACGCTCGGCTCGCTCTTGGAGTCGCTGCTCCTGCGCGTGCCGTTCTTGCGCGGCCTCTATACCATTTTGAAAGAGATTGGCGAGGCTCTCCTGGGCGACCGCCGGCAGGCGTTCCAGCGGGTGGTTCTGATCCCGTACCCGAGCCCCGATCTCTATTCGATCGGCTTCGTCACCACGCCCCCGCCTCCCTCGATGGTCGAGGCGCTCGGGGAGCCGGTCGAGGGGGTGTTCGTCCCCACGCCGCCCAATCCCGCGACGGGGCAGCTCGTCTACTACCCGAAGCGGAAGCTGATCCCGACCAACCTCAAGATCGATCAGGCGATCAAGATCGTGGTCTCCTGCGGCGTGGTCGTGCCGTCCGATCCCGCGATGAGGGCCTGAGCGTGGCGATCGTCCAGACCGACGCGCTCGTGCTGCGCTCGTACCGGCTCGGCGAGACGAGCCTCATCGTCCACCTCTTTACCGACGCGCACGGGCTCTTGCGCTGCGTGGCGAAGGGGGCGAGGGGTCCGAAGAGCCGCTTCGGCGGCTGCCTCGAGCCCGGCGTCCGTCTCTCGGCGGTGATCTACCGGAAGGCGGAGCGCGATCTCCAGCTCCTCTCGAAGGCCGACATCACCGCGTACTGGCCCGCTCTCTGGGACGACCCGGACCGCTTCGCGCGCGCCCAGGCGGTGCTCGAATTCCTCGAGCGCGCCGCCTATGGCGAGGCGGAGGACGCGACGCTCCTCGCCTTCGCCGTGGCCACGCTGGCCGCGATGGCGGAGGCACCCGTCCCCGCGCTCGAAGCCGTGTTGCGTGGATTCGAGGTCCGCGCTTGCACGCTCCTCGGGTACGCCCCCGAGCTCTCGTCGTGCCTCGAGTGCCAGAAGCCGCTCGGCCAAGGAGGGCTCTTCCATCCGCTCCGCGGCGGGCTCCTCTGCGGCGAGCCCTGCGGCGGCGATGCGGCTTCGTTCCGGATCTCCGAGCGCGCTCGAAAGACGCTCATCGCGCTCGGCGAGCGGGAGCCGGCCTCGATCGGCACGTGGGCGATGGAGCGCTATCCCGGCCCCGAGATTTCGCGCGCCATCGAGCGCTTCCTCTCGGCGCACCTGGAGCGCTTCGACGGACTCCGCTCGACGCGCGTCGGCGAGCGCCTCGCGCGCTACGCGGAGGGCGCATGACCGCCCAGGCGCCGCGCACGTTCCAGGAGACGCTCCTCCGTCTCGAGCAGTTCTGGTCGGACCAGGGCTGTGCGCTTCTCCAGCCCTACTCGAGCGAGGTGGGCGCGGGAACGTTCAACCCGGCGACCTTCTTCCGCGTGCTCGGCCCGGAGCCCTGGAAGGCGGCCTACGTCGAACCGTCGCGCCGCCCCAAGGACGGCCGCTACGGCGAGAATCCCAACCGTCTCCAGCTCTTCTACCAGTACCAGGTGGTGCTCAAGCCCGCGCCGGAGGACGTGCTCGAGGTCTACCTCGACAGCCTCCGCCATCTCGGCATCGACCTCGCGCGGCACGACGTGCGCTTCGTCGAGGACGATTGGGAGTCGCCCACGCTCGGCGCGTGGGGCCTCGGGTGGGAGGTCTGGCTCGACAATCAGGAGATCACCCAGTTCACGTACTTCCAGCAGGCCGGCGGCTACGACCTGGAGCCAATCACGGCCGAGATCACCTACGGCATCGAGCGGATCGCGTGCTACCTCCAGGGCGTCGACCGGATCATGGACCTGCAGTGGTCGCGCGATCACACCTGGGCGGATCTCTTTCTCCAGGCCGAGATCGAGTGGTGCGGGTTCAACTTCGAGCACTCCGATCCGGCGCTCCTCTTCGAGCTCTTCGAGAAGTTCGAGCGCGAGGCGTACCGCCTCCTCAAGGCGGGCATGGTGCTGCCGGGCTACGACTACGTGGTCAAGTGCTCGCACGTGTTCAACCTGCTCGACGCGCGCGGCGCGATCGGCGTGACCGAGCGCGTGGCCTCGATCGCGCGCGTCCGGAAGATGGCGCGTGCGGCCGCGGGCGCGTATCTCAAGCAGCGCGAAGAGCTGGGCTGGCCGCTTCTCAAGGGCGCCGCCACACCCGAAGCCGCAGTCGCGACCCGTGGCTGAGACGCTTCTCCTCGAGATCGGCTGCGAGGAGATCCCGGCCGGGTTCATCGCCCCCGCGCTCCTCGAGCTCGAGACGCTCGCGCGGGACGGTCTTGCGGACGCCCGCCTGGCCCACGGCGCCGTGCGCACGCTCGGCACGCCGCGCCGACTCACGCTCATCGTCGAAGGCCTCGCCGACCGTCAGGAGGACCGCGTCAAGGAGATGACCGGTCCGGCCGTGCGGGTCGCGTTCGACGCCCAGGGGCAGCCGACCCAGGCGGCCAAGGGGTTCGCCAAGTCGGCGGGCATCCCCGTGGAGTCCCTCGAGCGCGTCACCACGCCCAAGGGGGAGTACCTCCTGGCGCGCGTGAACGAGACGGGAGCGGCCGCGGCCGACGTGATGCCGGCCCGGCTCGCGTCCTGGATCGCTTCGCTCCACTTCCCGAAGACCATGCATTGGAACGGACCGGGGCGCTTCGCCCGCCCCGTGCGATGGATCGTGGCCCTCCTCGGCGACCGGGTCCTCTCAGTCGAGGCGTTCGGCGTCGTCTCCGGCCGGCGGACGCGCGGACACCGCGTCCTTGCCCCGGGCTGGCTCGACGTCCCGTCTCCCGCCGCCTACGCCGCGTCGCTCGAAGGCGCGGGCGTCATCGTGGATCCGGACGCGCGGCGCGTGAAGATCCGCGAGGAGCTCGCGAGGACCGCGGCAGGGCTCGAGGGCCGCGCCGTCGAGGACGAGGAGCTGGTGGACGAGGTCGCCAACCTGGTCGAATGGCCCGAGGCGGTCGTCGGGTCCTTCGAGTCCCGATATCTGGAGCTCCCTCGCCCCGTGATCGTGGCATCCATGCGTGCCCACCAGCGCTATTTCGCGGTGGAGCGCCCGGATGGAGCTCTGCTCCCGAACTTCGTCATGATCCGGAGCGGGCGCGGTCCCGGCGCCGAGGAGATCCGCCGGGGCACGGAGATCGTTCTCCGGGCACGCCTGGAAGACGCCCGGTTCTACTGGGTCAATGATCTGAAGGGGGGCCTCGAGGGGAAGCTCCCGGTCCTCAAGGGAATCGTGGTGCACGAGCGGCTCGGGACGGTCCACGACAGGACCGAGCGCCTGGTGGTGCTCGTGGAAGACCTCGCGAAGAAGCTCGCCCCGAAGTCGCTCACCGCCGCGTCGCGGGCTGCCCGCCTCTGCAAGGCGGATCTCGCGAGCGAGATGGTCCGCTCGGGGAAGGAGTTCGCGTCGCTCCAGGGGATCATCGGCGGCGAGTACGCGGCCGCTTCGGGAGAGCCGGCGGACGTCGCGGAGGCGATCCGCGAGCACTACCGCCCCGAAGGGCCGTCCGATCCCATTCCGAGGACCCCGGAAGGGAAGCTCGTGGCGCTCGCGGACAAGATCGAGGCGACGACCGGCGGTCTGCGGGCCGGGCTCGAGGTGACCGGCTCCCAGGATCCGTTCGGGCTCAGGCGCGCAGGCAACGGCATCGTGCGGATCCTGGTCGAGTCCGGATGGCGCCTCGACGTCCTCGACACAGCTCGTTTCATGGATGGGATTTACGACAAGGCAGGAGTCCCGCCGGGGGATCCGGACCGCTTTGCCGAGTTCTGGAAGCAGCGAGTGGCGAGTGCGCTGGAAGTATATGAGATTTCGTCAGAAACGGCCGGCGCCGTGCTGGCCGTGCGCCCCGGGGATCCGATCGACGTGCTGGCGCGGGCCAGGGCCATCGAGGCGATCCGGAAGAGCCCCGACTTCGAGGGGTTGATGATCGGCTATCGCCGCGCTGCCAACATCTTGCGCTCGGCGCCACCGGCCGACATCCCGGCGTCGGGGCAGCCCCTCGCCGAGCGAGCCGAGGCCTTCGGCGACCGGGCCGAGGCCGATCTTCACCTCGAAACCAAGATGGCCCGCCAGGCCGTCGAGACCTACCTCAAGGGGGCCCTCCCCGACTACGGAGTCCTCCTCAGGCACCTCCTGGGGCTCCGTCCGTCCATCGACCGCTTCTTCGACGCCGTGATGGTCATGGTGGACGACCCAATCGCCCGCAAACGACGGCTGGGATTACTCGAAGCGGTGCGCCAAACCTTCCTCCGAATTGCCGATTTCTCCCTGTTGCCAAGCGCTCCAGGTCAAAAATCCAATTGACATTAGCGGCTTTTCCGCCTATACTGATCGAGCAAAGGGGACAAAATAACTTGTCCCTTGGAAGCCGCAACCGCTAGAACCTATTGACTTTACACCTGACGAACGACAACACGTGGGCTGACGGTGCGGCTCATTTTGTCTTTGGTCGGGAACTTACTGCATTGACAGCATAGAACGGCATTACGAACGAGGAGGTGAGGCGACTCAGGTCCACGTTTACTTCTTGAAAACAGAAGAGTTAGAAGCCCTGAATCCAAAAAACGATAGGAAAGGAGGTCGGTAAAAGCGAGAGGGAGGTGCCCCAAGAGCTCGGTCCCTGTCCCAACGAGCAGGCGCCTCGAAGCTCCACTCCAAGCTCAATTGTCAGTACCGAATTCCGTGAAGGCAGGTTCCAAAGCAAGTCCTCCCGAAATTGGACTCCGTGTTAGGAAACGCTAAGGAGGATGTGAAAATGCGGAAAACCTTATTTGCCATGCTGGGCCTCGTGGCGATTGGTCTGTGGGCCATCCCCGTGGTCGCGGCACCCAGCGGGCTAGTCTCGGACGGGCCGAGCAAGGTCCGTACCGACCCCGTTCCGCTCGATGCCCGGGCTGGCGCGGTCGGAGCAGCCGCGCGTGGCGAACGCTACGCGGGGACGCTGAGCGGCTCGCTGATCAAGCAGTCCGCCGTGACGACCAACTACTTCCTGTATCCGGGTGCCTGCGTGCAGCGTGCGCTTGGGACCTGGGCGGCGAAGACGAGTCCGGCGGCGGACAGCCTCCAGCCGAACGCCAGCTTCCCGAACTCGAGCGGCTACACGGCTGGACAGCCCAATCCGGCCAGCAACACGATCGCCTACACCCGTACCGACCTCTCGCTGCCGGAGAAGCTCTGGCACATCGAGTCGAGCTCCACGCCGGCCGGTCAGCGCCCCGCCATCCTCGATGGCACGCGCATGATCTGGTGCGGCAAGTTCGACGCGAACTGGACGGACGATGTCGGCTATCCGAACCTGACCTTCCAGATCCTCTACATCGACACGGGTACGCATGCGAATCCGGGCGGCAAGTACCACCTTAACTTCCAGGGGAACTTCAGCTCGGAGCTCAATTACGACTACGTGACCTTCATCGGTGGCGGCTCCGGCGGTGCGCTGGATCCGATCGGGAACAGCCGCATCTTCTTGAGCGACATGCTTCCGCCGGTCGGCAGTCCGCATGGCGGGCCGGGCGGTGACTCCGATCAGCTCGTCTCGTTCACGGGCGCCATCCGCACGTCGCAGACCATCAGCATGAACTCCGGTGCGGATCTGCAGATCATTACGGGCGATGCCTCGCTCAATCCGGTCACGCAGAGCTACTCCCTCGAGGTCGACGACGACCATCGCGGCATGTACGTCGTCTTCACCGCGGACTGCTTGTTCTCGTCCGAGGACGGCCTCTGGCCGAACAGCGATGGCCAGTCGATGGATGACATCGAAGTCGACAACAACGGCGTGGTCTCGTCGATCTACACCGACGCCGCCACCTTCGTGCCGCCGGCTGGCGTCAGCGATCAGGACGCGTCCAACGGCACCGTTCTCGTGTGGTCCGGCAACGTCATCCCGCAGGCTGGGGACGACACGCCGATTCCGATCATTTCGTCGCGTGTCCCGCCGGGCGTCGGCGAGCGCTGGCAGCTGTCGACGGGCGCGTCCAACGTGACCCAGGACGTCTGCTCTCCGCAGAAGGCCCTGGCGAACGACCTCTTCTTCGAGGGCGGCGATCTCGCGACCCACACGGCTATCAACAAGCAGTACAACGCCATCGTTCCGTGCGTCTTCCCGATTCCTGCCGGAAGCGCGCAGGTGCTGGTGTTCTGGAATGAGTATCTCGACATCCCGCGGTTCTCGGGCTACGTGCAGCAGGCCGAGTTCCGTATCTTCAAGTTCGGGGCTTGGGGCCAGTGGAACAACACGGCTCCGGGTGGTGGTGTGACGACCGGCGCGAACCAGGCCTGGTTGGTCGATGGAGACGACATCTCCACGGCGACGCAGGCGGACTCGGTGCAGCTCCGGTTCGAGCTCCAGTGCATCCCGCCGTTCGCGGCAGACCGTGCCAACTGCGCGACCGGCCAGATCAACCCGATTCTGTATGACGACCTCCGCCTCCAGGTGGTCACGGGCGTTCCGGCCCCGTTCTTCGGGATCTTCCCGGGTTCGGTGGCGCAGACGACGTTCGTCGACGGCCGGATCGGAACCGCCGGCATCGGACAAAACCTGACCAACTGCACCGCGGGCAACCTGAGCGCGGGTCAGTGCTGGCCGGGCAACCGTGGTTCCGGTCTCGGCACGCAGCAGTCGCACAACATTGCCGTCAACAACAACTTCAATGCTCCGGTGGGTGACACGATCACCCTGTCGCTCTTGACCGGTCTTCGCAAGAACGGCATGGGCATCAACTGGAAGCATGGCTTCAACAAGTCGATCAACGCTGGTGAATTCGGACCTCCGGGCAGCGAGTACGCGCACACGAATCCGACGTTCAACGCGAACTGCGACATGCCTCGGATGATCTTCCGGCTCTTCGACCCGTCGTCCAAGACCTGGTCCCCGTGGGATTCCACGGAGCTGGTCGCGAACGCGGTTGCGCCGGGACCGACGGACACCACGCTCGTCGACTCTGAGTTCAACATCGATTGGCCTCCGTACGACAAGGCGATCGCGAACGCCAGCATCCCCGGTGGCTTCACGATCAACGGCGTCGGCAACTACAACGCCCTTTCGTTCCTCCCGCGCGGCGCGCGGATGCAGTACTACTTCAAGGCGGTTGACATCGGTAACGGCTCGGGCGCTGGATGCGGCGTTTCGTACCAGTTCTCGTCCGACAACCTCGCCCGCGAAGTGGAAGACATCCCGACGCTGCCGAACAGCTCCATCAAGGCGCCGGACATCATCGAGTTCCGAGTTCTCCCGAGCGTGTACCCGGCTGGTCCCGCGGGCTCGCTCCTGGCCGGCCGCACCAACACGCCGGTGCTGAACCTCGACGCGGTCTACACGACGTGGGCGTTCGGTTACGACCCGATGACCCAGGCGCTCCGCGCTCTGGGCGTCCGGGCGGATCGGTACCGTCACACGGCTTCCGGCACGACGGCTCATGGGTTCGGTGGTCACGAGCTCCCGGGCAAGCGTCCGGACCGTCTGAGCAACTTCTTCCCGAACTACCTCGAGTATCCTCTCGTCGACTCGCTCGCGTCTTGGTACCGGATCGTCATCGAGTCCGGCCATACCCGCACGAGCTCGGTGTTCAACGAGGAAGATGCGTTCACGCTCGAGCAGTGGTGGCGGAAGGAAACTGGTACGAACGGTGGAGACCGCTGCGCGTTCCTGAGCGGCGACGACCAGATGTACCAGATGATCACGCCGAGCGGCGTGGATGCGACGTTCCAGATCAGCATGGCCGGTCAGGTGTTCGGTGTCGCTTCGGCCCAGAACAGCTGGTCCCCGGCTACGTCGTACTTCAACATGGATGACCGCTTCGCGGCTGCGACCGCTGGACCGGCTCTCGCGGCGCCTAACACCTTCGTCTATCCGATCGACGGTGGGTGCCCGGCCCCGAACCGGTTCGATGCGCTCACCGCGGCTGGTCCGTCGGGAGATACGCCATTCATCGCCGCCGTGTATCCGAGCGGGCAGGCGGCTGCTGTCGGCCGCATGCGCGAGCTGGACAACATCGGTGACAATGATCGCAACAAGGCGATCGCCTACGGCTTCTCGCTCCAGTTCATCCGCGACCCGGCGATCAGCAACACGAGCGCGAACTACACGCGCTCTGGTGTCGAGAACCGCATGCGCGTGATGTACAAGTTCCTCACGAGCTGCCGTACGGCTCAGGTCGGTCCCTCGACCTGCTTCCCGTGCCCGAATCCGACCCCGCAGACCATCGCCTCGATGCAGGCGGATTGGTCGGGTCAGAATGCTGGGTTCCAGACCGCCACCTACGGTTCCCTCTACCCGATCCAGGCCGGCGCTCTCGCGACGGCGGTCGGCGAGGATGCTCCGGAAGCGGCGCCTCGGATCAACAAGATCGACGGCAACTACCCGAACCCCTTCAACCCGCACACCGCGATCCGCTTCTCGAGCGCGCAGGCGGGCAAGGCCCAGATCCGGATCTTCAGCGTGAGCGGCGCGCTGGTTCGCACGCTGCACACGACGGTCACGGCTGGTCCGAACGAGGTTCGGTGGAACGGCAAGAAGGACGACGGCGCGTCGCTGGCGTCCGGGGTGTACTTCTACAAGATCGTCTTCCCGAACGGGGAGTCGTTCCGTGCACCGAACAACCTGGTGCTCGTGAAGTAGCCCAAAGCGTCACGCAGTAGCGAGAGGGCCGCTGGGAAACCAGCGGCCCTTTTCGTTTTCCTTTGCGGAGCTCGGTAGGGCGATGCGGGGCCTTTGCGTGGATTGGCCGGCGAGGGGCGGGTGTGGGGGTCCGGGACAGCACATGCCGGCGCTCGCAGTCGGACCGCTCCGGCGACTTGGTGGGCGCCGGCTGCGGATGGTCCCGGACCCCCACACCCGCCCCTCGCCTCCCAAGGCGCGCAAAGCGCCGGGTCGCCCTTCGGGCTCCCCGGAAGGGTACGAAAGGGGAGGGAGGTAGCCCAGTGGCGCCCCCTTCTTGTGGGGAAGGAGGACCCGGGGCATGTGGGGGCTCTTCCAGGGGTCGGAGAGCGGGGCGGTGGGGGTGGTGAGGTCGGAAGCGCCCTCGCAGTCCGGCCGCCCCAAACCGCTGTGAACTTGAAAGCTAGCACGCCGGACATGCGCCGGCGCCGGAGACCTCACCGCCCCCACCGCCCCGCCCCCCTACCGGGGGAAAATGCCGTTGACACCACCCCCCTGGGACGGTAATTTCACGGCAGTCCCCAACTCGCACTCAGACACCTGCCGGTGGTCAACCAAGTCTCCTCGGAGAACGAAATGCTATTGCCAAGACTTTGGCGCATTACGGCCTTGGTCGTTTTCACGCTCGTGACCGGAATCGTCCTCTTGTCCTGTGCGAAGGACCCGCTTCGAGTGGATCGCAACCGACCGCCGCAGACCTTTCTCGTCGCAGCGCCCGTCGACACGAGCGTGGCCGACATCGCCTACTCCTACCGGATCCACCTCTACTGGCGCGGCGAGGATTCGGACGGCTATGTGGTCGGTTTCGAGTACTCGTGGGACGACTCGAGCATCGGAGCGTTCAAGTTCACCACCAAGACGGACTCCATCTTCGAGCTGACCGTGAACGACAGCTCGCAGATCTCGGGAGGAACCGGCCAGAATCCATCGACGGCGCGCACGCACACGTTCTACATCCGCGCCGTCGACAACCTCGGGAAGCCGGATCCTTCGCTCACGATCTTCAATCGCCGCCCCTTCAAGGCTCAGACCGACGCACCGATCGTGACCTTCACGGGCGCCATTCCCAATCCGCAATTCCCGGCCGTGCTCGATACGGTCTGTGAAGGCGCGCCGTTTACTGTGAGCTGGAATGCGCGTGATCCCGACGGCACGGTGACCAAGTATCGGTTCGACGTGGGCGCCTATCACAGTCCTTTCACGACCGACTCCTCGGTGACCTTCAACGATCCGAGCGTCCCTGGCTCGGTGGACCTCCCGAGCGGCGTCTACACGATGACAGTGACCGCGATCGACAACGCGAATGCTGTTGGGACGGGAAGCACGCAGTTCATCGTGAACCACGATCCCGAGACTGTGCTCGCGCGTAGCGACGCCCGACATCTGGTGGGTCACTACATCCAGCACTTCCTGGGCGGCCAGCAGGTGAACATCGAGGGCACATTCACCTTCGACCCGGGTGACCCGGCCGGCGGGTCCGCTACGGTCCCCTATCGCTCCACGGTATGGTGGGAGTGGGACGGCAATGATTCGCACGACGGCTGCGAGGCCGACTGCCTCAGCGGCTTTTCGATCGTGCTCAATCCGGGAGGGCACAACGAGAACAATCCGTACATCGTCGGCTTCACGGATTCCATCGGCACGGATCCCAGTGGCAACACCGTCCACTTCAAGACCAACAACCCGGCGGTGCTCAGCCAGTACGGCTTCGACCAGCTCATCCTCGATTCGCTGGATGCCGGCAGGAACTTGACGATCAGAGTTGCGGCTCGCGACTGCTCGGGCCGCGCGGACGGGACGCCTGCGTATTTCCAGTTCAATTGCAACTTCGCCCCGACCCTCGATTCGGTGACCGTGACGCCTACGATGTTCGACTTCGACGGCAATGGTCCCGACCCAGCCGAGCCGGCCAGGATCATCCGGTGGGTCGGTCTCGACTACGAGGATGGAAGGTCGAGGGGGGCAGTGGTCAAACTCGACGATACGCGGTTTTTGACTTTCGAGAACTACGAGGATTTCACGATCGTTGCCGACCGGGACTTCCAGGTATTGAGCACGGGAACGACGCACACCGTCAAGGTGCGCGTCTCGGACCGCGCCGGCTACCTATCGGATCTTCCGGAGACAGAAGTCATCTTCCAAATTCCCCTGACTCCATGACCCCCGCCGAACGAAGGAGTAATGGGCTGATGCGTCGTTTCATGGTTCTGACAGGGCTCGCGGCCGCGGTGCTCGGGCTCCTCTATCTCACCGGCTGCGGGGACAAGGTCACGCCACCGCCGCCACACCAGGATACGAATCCCGAGACGGAGCTCACCTACGCTCCGCTGCCCGGAGACACGACCGCGTTCCGCGTCCATTTCTACTGGAACGGGTACGACAAGGACGGCGAGGTGATTTCGTTCTCCTTCGCGGTGGACGCAGACACCCTGAAGGATCCGAAGGACTGGCCGACGACCACGTCCAAGGACACGACGCTCCTCTTCCTGGTGGACCCCGTGAGGGAAGTTCGCCAGCACGTGTTCAAGGTGGCGGCCCGCGACAATGACGGGCAGTGGGATCAAAGCCCCGCGTTCCGGTTCTTCTCGGCGAAGACCCTCCCGCCGACGTCCTTGATCAAGCGCGGTCCCGCCGCGTTCAATCCGATTGTGGGGCCGAACTTCACGTTCGAATGGGAAGGCATCGATCCGGACGGTAGTGAGACCGGAGGGAAGACGCCCGTCGACTCGTTCGAGTACGTGCTCCTCCTGATCGGCGCGACTGGCGCGCCGGACGCGGACGTGCTGCCCCAATATAATCAGGACTTCTATCTGAATCTGGTCAACCAGAGCACGGGGCCCACGCTCAAGAGCGACTTCGAAGGGCTGGGGAGGATCTGGAACTTCTCCGACTGGCACTGGATTGGAATTCACTCGCTCAAGAACCGGTTCCGCAACGCGACACCCGGCGAGTACGTCTTCGCCGAGCGCGCCGTCGACGTGGCGGGGGCCACGGAGAAGGATCTGGGCTTTGGAACCAACTTCCGGCACTTCACGGTGAGCACCAAGAATCCCGGTCCCAGCTTGATCATCTCGTCGAGCGTCCTGACGCTCCCTCTTCCTGCTGCCGTCGGGCCGGGAGATACGCCCCGAAAGCCGCTCCAGATCTTCGAAGGGGAGACGATCAGCTTCTCCTGGACGGCGAGCGCGGACGCCTACGGCGGCGAGATCGTCGGCTACACCTACGCTCTCGACGATACGAGTACGTTCCCCGGGCTCGATCTCCTGCGCACGGGCGCGACCTTCAGGCCCGCGCAGCTGCCGCCGGGCAACCACTTCCTGTTCGTCCGCGCGGTCGACGACGGTGGCCTTATCACCAACGCGGTCATCCCGATGAAGATCGTGCATCCGGACTTCAAGGATCCCGGCCATCCGCACAGCATCGCCTACGTCGACGATTCCACGCCTCCGGGCGTGACGATTGACAGGACGCAGGCGATCGGGAATTTCCCGAGAGACCTCGACGAGGACAGATTCTGGGAGTCCGACCCGGGAATCCTGGTCGGGCTGGCGCCCTTCAACCAGTGGGACGCGTCGGACAATGGCTATGGGGAGGTCGAGGGCCGAAAACCGCCGGATCCGGACTGGCTCAAGGACTACTCGACGGTCATCTGGAACGTCGACTTCAACAACGGGGTCGGGAATCCGACCGGATTGTGGCGGACACTCGTGGGTGGCGCGTATAGCGAGCTCGCCGGGTACTTGCGCGCGGGCGGCACGATGATCCTGAGCGGATTTTTGATCGGCGGAAACGTCATCAATCCCAACACGGTCCTCTACGGCAACGTGTCTCGAGGCATCTGCTTCGCGCTGGAGCCGGGCACGACCGAATACTTCCTGGGGACGTTCCCGCGCATGTTCATGGGCGTTGACGGCGCCGTCCTCGGCGGGCCGGATCTGCGGACACTGGGAGGGAAGGACTTCATTCAGGCCCGCCCGACCCCCGCCGGCATCGCGATGGGGTTCGACACGGTGGACGTCGATCGAGGTCCTCTCGGAAGCGGCGCGAAGTGGATCACCTACTCGGGCTTCGGCTCCTTGAACGAGAACCTCGCCCCGGGCCTCCTCTATGTCGACGGTCTGGTCATGGCCCGAAACTTCGCCTGCGTGGACCAGCCGAACTCGGTCTTCAGGCTGGAGGACCCGACCACCCCGATCGCGGCGCCGATCTACACCTACCACGGCGTCCATAGCGGCATTAACGAGGAAGGCGGTCCGTCGCCTCGGGAAGGCCGTGTGGTGGGGATCCGGACCCAGGCGCACGACCTCGGCACCGAGGGAGCCGGCACGATCACGAGGGGCAATGCGGCCGGCGCGATCGGGCGAATCGTCCATCTGGCGTTCCCGCTCTACTTCATGAAGACCGAGCAGGCCAGGCAGCTCCTGCAGACTTCCTTCAACTACGTGGACCAGTCGCCGACCTTGCCGTAGCGTCGGCGTTCTTGCGGCGGCCCCGGTGGATCGCATCTCCCACCGGGGCCGTTTTCTTTTGCGGCCTCGACGCGCGTGAATGGGCCGGCGTGGGG
>DASTKC010000145.1:0-3221 GCA_035716085.1 Candidatus Eiseniibacteriota bacterium
GTCGGCGCCTTCGCACCGGGAAGGTTCAGCTCCGTCGCGAGCACGGAGCGGCCGAGCTCGAAATGGCCGTGCCCGAACCAGAAGCGCCAAAGCGGTCCCACGATCCGAAGCGCGGAGATGGCGCCACCCTCGACCTGGCCACAGCACCAGAGCGCCGAGAGAAGGTTCTCGTGCTCCGCTTCGAGCCGGTCCAGCCACGCGCCCTGTTCGGGACCGACGAGGCCGGCCATCGAACGGCGCGAGAGACCGATGAAGTAGTCGAGATGCCGTAGCCGCGCCGCGCGCTCCTCCCCCGCCGCGCGGAGCCTGCCGAGCGCGTACTGGCGCATCGTGTCCAGCATGCGGAAGCGGAGCCGCTCGCCACCGCCTGGCTCGGTCACGACGAGTGACTTGTCCACGAGACGGGACAGGAGATCCAGCACCTCGAACTCGTCTCCCGCATCGCGCGCCACCTCGCTCGCCGATTCGAGCGACCACCCGCCCACGAACACCGAGAGCGCGCGGAAGAAGCGCTGCTCGTGCGTTTGGAGCAGGTCGTAGCTCCACCCGATCGTGGCGGCGAGCGTCTGATGCCGCGCCTCGAGGCTGGGCGCGCCCGCCGTGAGGAGCCGGAGCGGATCCAGGAGCATCTCCCGGATTTGCTCTATCGAGAGCACTCGCACGCGCGCGGCGGCCAGCTCGATCGCGAGCGGAATTCCGTCGAGCCTCCGGCAGATCTCCTCGATCGCGCTTCGCTCCCGCGCACTCGGCTCGAAGTCGGGACGCACCATCGCGACGCGCTCGAGGAAGAGGTTCACGCTCTCGGCGAGCGGCGGCACACGGTAGACATGCTCCGCCGGCACCTTGAGCGGCTCCCGGCTCGTCGCGAGGATCTTGAGATCTGGAGCGCGCGGTAGGAGGACCTCGGCGAATCCGCGGCAGGCGCCCAGCACGTGCTCGCAACAGTCGAGCACGAGGAGCATCGACCGGGAGGCGAGGTAGTCTTCGAGCGTGTCCAGGATCCAGACGCCGCCCTGCTCGCGCAACCCGAGCGTCGAGGCGACGGCGGAGGGGACGCGCTCCGCGTCCATCACCGACGCGAGATCGATCCACCAGACGCCGTCCTTCATCTCCGCCTGAGCTTCGTGTGCCAGCGCCAGCGCGAGCCGCGACTTCCCCGCCCCTCCCGCGCCGGTGAGCGTGACCAGCCGATTCTTTCGGAGGAGCCCGGCCAGGTCTCGAACCTCGCGCTCTCGTCCGACGAAGCTCGTGCCGGGGTCGGGAAGCATGCGCGACGTGAGGCGTCGCGTGGACTCGTCGAGACGCGCGGGACGGCCTGCGGCCAGATCGAGCTCCGCCGACGCGCGCGTGAGCACGTCCCGCGCGACGGCCATGTCTTGAAGTCGCTTCGCCGGATCGCGCTCGCAACACGAGCGGAGGAGATCGCGGACGGACTCGGGCGTGTCGAGCGGGAGGATCGACCAATTCGGATCCCGGCGGAGCACCACCTCCATCGCGTGCCTTGGCGTTCCGCCGTAGGCGCGAGCTCCCGCCAGGCATTCGAAAAGCGTGCATCCGAACCCGAAGACGTCGCTCCGGCGATCCTCCCCGAGTCCGCGCACCTGCTCCGGGCTCATGTACCCGGGGGTCCCAACGGCCACGCCGGCGATCTCGACCGTGTCGCTGCTCACCTCGTCATCCGTATGGGTGATCTTCGCGAGCCCGAAATCGAGGACCTTCGCCACGCCCTGGGGGGTGACCATGACGTTCGCCGGCTTCAAGTCACGGTGCACCACACCGCGCTGGTGCGCTGCCTCGAGGGCAGACGCGATCTGCGCTCCGATCCGGAGCGCCGTCGCCACATCGAGCGGTCCGTGCTTCAGCCGGTCGGCCAGCGATTCTCCGTCGACGCGCTCCAGAATGAGGTACCGCTCGCCCCGATGGTTCACCTCGGAGCTGTAGATCATGGCGATGTTGGGATGGTGGAGTTTCCCAAGGGCGCGCGCCTCGCGCTTCATGCGCGCCACGCGCTGGGGATCGGAGGCGAATTCCGGGCGGAGGGTCTTGATCGCGACGGGGCGTCCGAGGCGCAGGTCGATCGCACCGACGACCTGGCTCATGCCGCCCTCGCCCAGCTTCGCTCCGATCTGGAAGCGCGTGGACGACGACTCGTCGGTCGGCCGGTCCGGCTGAGCCGGGTTCGGTCGCGTGTCCGGCGTTGCCGGGTTCGGTCGCGTGTCCGGCGTCTTCGATGGCCGGTCTGGTTTCCGGCGCGGCATTCGGCCTCCCCCACGGATGCCGAAACGTGCGCGACGCGAGGGAGCGCCGCGCGGAATGGCTCAGCCCGAGCGCGGCGGACTCAGGGCTTCGAAGGCCGCGTCGAGCGCTTCGTGGTCGCCCACGAGAACCAGGATGTCCCCCGGCCGAAGCTCGTACTCGGGGCCGGGCCCGAGGGTGTGCGCACCGTCCCGCACGACCGCGATGATGAGCGCGCGGGTCCTTCCGCGCAAGTCGAGGGATGCGAGGGTCTGCCCGATGGCCGGAGAGCCCGGCTCGAGGTAGAAGGTGTCGGTCGTGGCCCCGGCGATCATCTGGGAGATCGAGGTCGTGAGCTGTCCCGTGATGTCCCCGCCGCGGAGGAAGCTGTATCCCTCCCGGCGCAGCGCCTGCTCCTGGATGCGCACGACGTTGGCCGGCACGTGGTAGCGGCGGAGCACACGGACCAGGATCGCGATCGAGGTCTCGAACTCCTCGGGGATCACCTCGTCCGCTCCGAGCCGGTTGAGCTCGGCCACCTCGGCCACCTGGCGGGTCCGGGCGATGATGTGCGCGTCGGGATTCACCGTGCGCACTTGGTGGACGGCGAAGCGCGTCGCGGAGGGATCGGAGATCGCGAGCACCACAACCGACGCCTTGTGCACGCCCGACGCATGGAGCGACTCGGCCCGCGAGATGTCTCCGAACTGGATCGACTCTCCCGCCGCCCGCGCGCGGCGGATGATCGCGGTGTCCAGCTCGAGGACGACGTACGGAATGCCGAGCTCGCGAAGCACACGGGCGACATTGCGGCCGTTCACGCCGTAGCCCGCGACGACCACGTGGTTCGCGAGGGCGGGCGGTCCGGCGGTCGCGGCTGGTGAGGCGGCGGCAGCGGGACCGGCAGCCGCGGCGGCACCAGCCGCCCCAGCGGGACCGGCGACCGCATCCCCAGCGGCACCAGGCGCCCCAGCGGCACCGCGCGC
>DASTKC010000146.1:0-5779 GCA_035716085.1 Candidatus Eiseniibacteriota bacterium
CTCGCATAGAACAGCTCCGACGTCACCTCGCAGATCGTGGGATGGAGCCGCCACGTCTCCTCGAGGAAGATCCCACGATCCGGTGGAATCGTGGGCTCGCCGTCGAGGAGATGCTCCAGCGCGGACACCGCGGTGCCATCCGGGTGGCTTCCCTTGACCGGATGCTCGAGCTGCCGCGGATCGCCCAGGAGCACAACGCTCTTCGCCGCCTGCGCGATTGCGAGCACGTTGGCGAGCGCCATCTGCCCCGCCTCATCGACGAACAAAACGTCGACGCTCTCCGCGAACTCGGGACGCGACCAGAGCCACGCCGTGCCGCCAAGGACGTCCGCGAACCCATCCGTGAGCGCAAAGAGCGCCTCCTCGTTCTTCTTCACCTCGCGAATCGGGCCGGGATCTTCCGACACCTCGTCCGGCTTCTGCATGCACCGCACGCGCGCGCCTTCGGAATCCGCCAGATCGACCACCTTCTCCATTAGATTCCGAATCACCTCGTGGCTTCCCGCGCACACGCCCACCTTCCGGCCGAGCGCGACGAGATCGAGGATCATTCGCGCGCCCGTCACCGTCTTGCCCGACCCAGGCGGTCCCTGGATCCCGAGCACGGTGGTATCCAGCGACACGACCAAGCGCCGCGCAGCGTCGATCCCGCTCTCGCCGGGTAGCCGCAAGTCGCCGCCGGCTCCACCGTCCACCCGCGGCGGCAACCTGAGCAGCAGATCCCGCGCCGCGCGGAACGGACCCGGTGCGGTCAACCCGTGATCCGCGACCCATCCACCGAGCCGCATCAACGACTCGGCCTGCTTCGGCGCCGAGAACATCTTGTGCGAGAAGACGGCGCGCGGATGCTCCTCCGCGAACAGCATCCTCTTCTTGATGTCGACCGTGCCCGCGGCGAGATCGATGACCTCGACATCGCCGACCTCACGCCCATCGGGCAGCGGCGCGTGGAGCTTGTGATCCGCGCGGATGCTCGTCTCCTGCTTCGGGAAGCGATAGCGATGAATGGGCGCCTTCGCCGTCCCGCCCACGCGCTCCACGAACTCGAGACCGCTCAAGCCCGCACTCTCCTCCATGAGCTCCTCGTCCGACTTGCGCTGGAGATCGAAGTACTCCCACCACGGCGCCTTCTCCTCGCGCCGGTGGAATTCGAGGAGGTTCGCGAGCGTGTAGATCGCCCGCTGCTCCGGGGTGCGCCGGTCGGGATCGGCGGGCATGCCCGTCAGCAATGTGTTCGTGAGGTGCCGCGCCCGCGCGTCGCGCTCGCCCAGCTCCTCGCTGACTTCCGTCTTCCTCGCGATCGGCCGCGGGATGGCAACTCCGCCGCTTTCGATCCGCGTCCGCTCGTGCTCGAGCCAGTCGCGCAGTGACATCGCGGACATGCAGTCGTCCCGGTTGTAGGCCTCCACGATCTTGCGCGTCGGCTTGTCGACCGAGTCCGGGCTCCCCAGCTCGAGCGCGCGCTGGACCGCTCGGAGGTGCACCCCCGCTTCGAGCAGGGACTGGGTGCGCGCGTAGCCGAACACCGGCTCCAGTTTCTTGATCGAGTACTCCTCGACGCTCGCGCGCATGGACTGCCGCACGACGGTATGGAGATCCACGAACAACCCGGCGCGCAGCATGCCATCGATCTCTGCCTCGCGCGTGGCGTGGCGCCCCATCAGCCGCTTGAGCGCGGCGGGCTCGTACGCCGCGTAGTGGTAGACGTGCATCTCCGGATACTGCTGCCACCGCGCCATCACCTCGTCGATGAAGACCTCGAACGCGATCCGTTCCACACTCCGATCGAGCGCCCAGAGGAAGTAGTGCATGGGATCCCCGGTCTCATCGAGAGCGGCCCAGCCGAAGAGGTACTCCTGCCCTCCCTGCCCCGCGAACGGATCGCCTTCGAGATCGAGGAACACATCCCCCGGGGAGGGCCTCGGGACGAGCGTGAGGCCGCGCCCCTCTTCGAGCGGCAGCCACTCGTGGACCGGATCCCCGGTCCGTCGTCCTTCGAGCTGAACGCGCGCTTGCTCGCGGGCACGCTCGTACGTCTCCTTCGCACCGCGCTTCGGCCTCCACGAGAGCGGGATCGGCTCCCCCGCGAGTCCGGCGAGCGTCTTGATGCCGCGCGATTCCAGCTCCCGCGTCTGGAGCTTCGAGATGGAAGCGACGAGGCTCAGGTGATCGTCCGCGCGCCGTCGGTCGTCGCAGGACTTCCACCAGGTGCAGATGTCGCAGTGGGCGACGGGCAAGGGGTAGGTGGGTGAGCCGGCCGCATCATCGGCGGGCGAGTCCACCGCTTCTTCCGCTTGCCGCCGCACCCGGCGGTAGTACGCGGCGTAGTCGGCGACACGATAGCTCTCGGGCGGAAACTCGGGCCGAGGCGGGACGATGTGCATGAATTCGGGCGAGACGCCCTGGAGCCCAGCGAGGAGATCCGAGTAGAGACAAAGCTGCAGCACCGACCCGCCGCGCGTCTCCAGGGCGAGCTTGGTGTCGTAGACCTCGTAGGACCACGAGCCAAAGATGCTCGACCGCTCCACCCGTCGGAGCACGTCCGCGCGTCCGAGCCAGCGTCCCTCGACCAGCGCTGCCTGGACGATCACGTCCACGCCGTCCTTCATCGCCGCGAGCGTGCGCTCGACGGCTTCCGTCTCCGGCTCGACGTGGTCCTGCGGCGCGCGGGACAACCGGAGCCCCTGCGCCTCGAGATGCGTCAAGTACGCCCGCTCGTGCTTGTCCCCGAGATCGCGAAGGAGCGTGAGGTCCGCACGACGCGGCGGCGGCGCGAGTCGTTTCTCCACAACGGCGCGGTTCTGCGCCGTGAGGTGCCGGCAGGCGACGTGATTCGCAAGATCGGTCGCCGAGAGGCGGATGGGGGTGCCGTCGATGAGCTTCATGGGAGGGGGTGAGGATGCTCCGGGCGCACCCGAAGGTCAACGACGGTCCGGACGGTCAGCTCGTGGGAAAGGCCCTCAGCGCCACCCCCGCGCAATCGACGCAGGTCCGGTCACCCTCAGCGTACTCGGAGAGGCATCGCGGGCAGTACGCATGGGCCGCCTCCGATTGTCTATCCCTGGGCCGAAGGTCGATCGACCCCAACCGCTCCTCCGCGAGGGCGCGTAGATCCCCGCGGCGGTCGGCCGGAGTTTCGGAGCGATCCTCCGTGGCCGGGTCGCCTACCGGAAACTCGCTCCGACGGAGGAAGGGCAAGGCAAGGTCGCGGAACGATCCGTCGTCACACAGGTGGAAGCCGGCCGCCACCGGGTGAAACTCTCGAGCGATTCCCTTCGTGAGGGCCAGGTGCGCCGCCGTCGCCATGGGCGGGGCCAGGAGGAACGGCACGGCCGCGGACCAGCGCTCCATCCTCGATGACCCGAAGACACGACGATGCGCATGAAAGAACGTAACGAGCACGAGAACGTGGAGGACCAGGAGGCTTCCCAGCAGATACGGCCAGGCCAGCGTGATGCCGACAATCGACCAGACCACGGGCAGCACGACGAAGAGATGGACGAGGAGGGCGCCTTCGGCCCGAAGGAGGGATCGCGCGCTCTGCCGGTACTCCTCCAGCCGCCGCGCGAGATCGTCCACGTCAAAGCCACCGTCCGAGGCCGTCCCGGATACGAAGACGCCCCGGAACGGCCAAAGCGGATTGGCCACCACGAATCCGGCTCGGCCGGCGACACCATCGCGCGGCGCAGCGTTGCAGCCACGGTGCGAGCCGCCCCGGAGCACGATGGCCCCCGTGGGCCTCCACGTCACGTACTCGACGAACCGGAGCCAGCAGAGGACGAGATAGAGGGAGAGCCATTCCGGCATGGTCAGCTCGACTTGATCGTCTCCTCGTTCTTGCCCCAGCCGAGGATGGTCTTGATGAAGCGCTTCACCGCGGCGACGAGCCCGAGCACCCCGACGACGATGAGCTTCCAGAACTTCGCGAGAAGGCCCGTCTTCATCGCGACCGCGCCGGCACCGCCCGCAACCAGCGCCGTCAACCCGTACGCCGCTAGCTTGTCGCCCTTCCGGTACTCCGCATAGCGGTTACCCTGCGTGTACGTGTACCCCGCGAGGAGCTTCTCGAACGCAGGAATGGAGGCGGCCAGCTCCTCGGGGCGTAGGACCAGATCGGCACTCATGTAGCCTTCGCGGCCCAGGATCCGGACGGAGTAATTGACCGATTCGCCCCTGCTGCCGCGGAGGCGCACCGCCCAGGTCAGGTTGTTGGTGCGCGAGTCGTAGAAGGGTGGACGCTCCCAGCCCGTGATCTCGAAGGTGCTCCAACCCCGCTTCTGTCGCTCCTTGTTCGATTCCCTGGTGTTGCTCTGCAGCGTCTTCATCAGAGCATCGGCGTCGAGCTTGTCCTTGTCGTCGTCCATGACGTGCCCCACGTCGTTGTTCGTGAAGATGACCCACCATTTTTCGTTCTCCGACGTGGGGGTCACGATCCCCAGGTCGTCGTCCGAGGTCAGGTTGTGGGTCGCCTCCATCCACTTCTTGGTGCCTTCACGCCCGGTGAACACCATGCCGGCGGGAACTTGCACCTCTGCGAGGTCTCCCAGCCGGCCGGTCGCGGGTCCTTCCTGCCACTCGATGGACCGCATGAGGTTCACACCGGCAGAGTCGACCTGCGCCGAGCCCGTGGACGGGAGCGCGAAAATCGCGAGAACGAGAGCGATCAGGGGGAGCCGAAACGAGTGGAACATCGGAGCCTCCACTTGAGGGGCGGAGCGCTTGTCCAGGCAAGGTGCAGACTGTCCCTGAGGCATCGGCACCGGGGAGGCAAATCTATAGCTGGAGCCCCTATCCGTCGCTGGGGGCCCTATCCCATCGCACCCCGAACCGTTACACTCCCGCCCGCATGCCGCTTACCCCCGGGACCAAGCTAGGCACCTACGAGATCCTCGCGCCCATCGGCGCCGGAGGCATGGGCGAGGTCTATCGCGCACGCGATTCGCGGCTCGGCCGTGAGGTCGCGATCAAGGTCCTCCCGCGCGATCTCGCCAGCACACCCGAGATCATCGCGCGCTTCGAGCGCGAGGCGCGGCTCATCTCCTCGCTCAACCACCCCAACATCTGCATCGTCCACGACGTCGGTCACGAGGGGGACGACTTCTACCTCGTGATGGAGATGATCGAAGGCGAATCGCTCGCCGATCGCGTCGGTCGCGGCCCGCTCCCGACCGAGGACGTGCTCCGCTTCGGCATCCAGATCGCGGACGCGCTCGACCGCGCGCACAGGGCCGGCATCATCCACAGGGATCTCAAGCCCGGGAACGTGATGCTCGCGCGCTCCGGCGCAAAGCTCCTCGATTTCGGACTCGCGCGAAGCGGGGGCGGCCCGGTCGCCCAAACCACCTCCGGCATCAACTCCCCCACGATGAGCCGTCCGCTCACGACGGAAGGCACCATCATCGGCACCTTCCAGTACATGGCCCCCGAGCAGCTCGAGGGGAAGGAAGCCGACGCCCGCACGGACATCTGGGCGCTCGGCTGCGTCCTCTACGAGATGGCCACCGGCAAGCGCGCATTCGCCGGAAAGTCGCAGGCCTCTCTCATCTCCGCGATCATGTCCTCGGAGCCCGCGCCGATCGCGCAGGTGGCGCCCATGAACCCGCCCGCGCTCGACCGACTCGTGAGGGCCTGCCTCGCCAAGGATCCGGACGAGCGCATCCAGACCGCGCACGATGTGAAGCTGCAGCTCCAGTGGATCGCCGAGGGCGGATCGCAGGCCGGTGTGCCGGCGCCGGTCGCGGCCAAGCGGCGCAAGCGCGAGGGCCTCGCGTGGCTGTGG
>DASTKC010000147.1:0-4021 GCA_035716085.1 Candidatus Eiseniibacteriota bacterium
GGGGCCCTTCCTCGCGCGGCTCGTGCCCACGGTCGTCCGGCAGATGGCGGCGTACGAGGAGTACGCGTATCTGAACCGCGAGGAGTCGCTCGTGGCGGACGCGATGCGCGAGGAGGAGTCGCGCTTCGCGGAGACGCTCGAGCAGGGCATGGCCCGCTTCGAGGAGACCGCGTCGCAGCTCGAGAAGCGGCACGAGACGATCTTCCCGGGGGCGGTCGCGTTCCAGCTCTACGACACCTTCGGATTCCCGCTCGACCTCACGGTCGAGATGGCGATGGAGCGCGGGCTCACCGTGGATCAGCCGGGCTACGAAACCGCCATGCAGGAGCAGCGGGACCGCGCGCGGAAAGCGGGACGCTTCGAGACGCGCCGCGCGGACGCGGGGCCGTGGCAGGCCCTCACCCAGGGCGCGCACTCCGCGTTCACGGGCTACGATCAGTGGGCGCTCGACGGCGTGTCGATCCGGTCGCTTCGCGAGATGGGAAGCGACCGCGAGCTGGAGCTCACGCTCGACAGGACGCCCTTCTACCCCGAAGGGGGCGGGCAGGTCGGGGACACCGGATGGCTCCAGAGCGAGGGGGCGCGTCTCCGCGTGATCGATACCTACCGGGACGGCGACGCGATCCTGCACCGCGCGGAGATCGTGGAGGGCGCGGCTCACGCCGGCCCCTGGCGCGCCGTGGTCGACGCGGAGAAGCGCGCGGCGACGCAGCGGAATCACACGGCGACCCATCTCCTCCATGCCGCGCTGCGCGCGCGCCTCGGCACGCATCTGAAGCAGGCCGGCTCGCTCGTCGCGCCGGATCGGCTCCGCTTCGACTTCTCGCACGGCAAGGCGCTCACGCCCGAGGACGTCCACGCCATCGAATCCGCGGTCAACGAGCGCGTGCTCGCGGACCTCGAAGTGCATACCGAGATCACGTCGCTCAAGGAAGCACAGGCGAAGGGGGCCATGGCGCTCTTCGGCGAGAAGTACGGCGAGCGCGTTCGCCAGGTGATCGTGAGCGAGTACAGCCGCGAGCTCTGCGGCGGCTGCCACGTGCGCCGTACGGGGGAGATCGGTTACTTCCGGGTCGAGTCCGAGGCGGCGATCGCCGCGGGCACGCGCCGGATCGAAGCGGTGACCGGCACGCTCGCCTACGCCCACGCGGAGCGGGACCGTGCGCTCTTGCGCGAGCTCAGCGCGCGGGTCGGCGTCCCCAAGGACCAGATCGCCTCGCGGCTTGCCACGCTCCAGGAAGAGACGAAGCGGCTCCACGAGGAGCGCAGCAAGGCCGGGAAGGCCGAGCTCAAGACGCGCGTCGCCGAGCTGGTCCAGGC
The DNA here is from genome assembly GCA_035716085.1 of Candidatus Eiseniibacteriota bacterium. GTDB lineage: Bacteria > Eisenbacteria > RBG-16-71-46 > SZUA-252 > SZUA-252 > WS-9. The sequence continues at coordinate 1,321 of DASTKC010000147.1, forward strand.
GGCGTCCAGCGGCGATCCTCCGGTCGTGCTCGCCCTCGTCGAGGCGTCGAGCGTGGAGGAGCTCCGCGAGGCGAGCGATCTCGTGCGCCAGGGCCTTCCGCGCGGCGGCGGGCTCCTCGCGGCGGTGATCGACGGCAAGCTCTCGGTCGCGGCGTCCGTCGGAGCCGAGGCGGTCGAGCGTTTGCCCGCGGATCAATGGGTGCGGGACGCGGTCTCGGTGGTTGGTGGCAAAGGAGGAGGCAAACGGGAGCTCGCGGTCGCAGGAGCCAAGGACGCCTCGCGCGTGCGCGAGGTCCTGGACCGGGGTCGGGCTTTCGCCAAGGAGCGCCTCGAGCAGCCCACGGGAGGGAATCGATGAAGGCGCTCATTCTGAGCGGCGGCAAGGGAACGCGGCTTCGTCCGATCACGCACACGAGCGCGAAGCAGCTCGTCCCGATCGCGAACAAGCCGATCCTCTTCTACGGCATCGAGTCGATCCGGGACGCCGGCGTGACCGACGTCGGGATCGTCGTCGGGGACACGGAGCCCGAGATCCGCGCCGCGGTCGGAGACGGTTCGGCATTCGGCGTCAAGGTGACCTACATCCGCCAGCACGCGCCGCTCGGGCTCGCGCACGCGGTCAAGGTCTCGCAGGAATTCCTGGGTCAGGACACATTCGTGATGTACCTGGGCGACAACCTGATCCTGGACGGCATCACGCCGCTCGTGGAGGAGTTCCGCCGGGACCGGCCCAACAGCCAGATCCTCCTCGCCAAGGTGCCGCACCCCGAGGAGTTCGGCGTGGCCGAGCTGAACGGCGACCGCATCGTGAAGCTGGTGGAGAAGCCGAAGCAGCCGCGCTCCGACCTCGCGCTGGTGGGCGTCTACATGTTCGACTCCACGATCTTCGAGGCCGTGGACGGGATCAAGCCGTCGTTCCGGAACGAGCTCGAGATCACCGATGCCATCCAGTGGCTCATCGACCACGGGAAGGTCGTGCACCATCACGTGATCGGCGGCTGGTGGAAGGACACGGGGAAGCTCGAGGACATCCTCGAAGCCAACCGCATGGTCCTCTCGCGCGCGAAGCGCGCCATTCACGGCACGACGGACAGCGACACGCGTATCGAAGGGGACGTGGTCGTGGGCAAGGGCTCGGTCGTCAAGAACTCGCTCCTCCGCGGCCCGCTCTGTCTGGGCGAGCGGTGCATGATCGAGAACGCCTACGTCGGCCCCTTCACGTCGATCTACGATGACGTGAAGATCCGGAACAGCGAGATCGAGCATTCCATCGTGCTCGAGCGATGCACCATCGAGGACATTCCGGTGCGGATCGAGGCGAGCCTGATCGGCAAGGAGTCCACGATCCAGCGCTCGAGGAGGAAGCCCTCGGCCTATCGCTTCATGGTCGGGGACGCGAGCTCGGTGGACGTTCTCTAGCCGGGGCATGCGCCTCCTCGTCACGGGCGCCAACGGCATCCTGGGCCGCGCCATCGCGGAGCGGCTCGGCGGCGCGCATACGCTCCTCCTCTGGGGACGCGAGGAGGCCGACCTCACCGATCCCGCGCAGGTGGAGGCCGCCGCACGCGGGCTCACCTTCGATGCGGTGATCCATGCCGCGGCCATGACCAATGTCGACCTCTGTGAGACGGAGCGGGACCTCGCCTTTCGCTCCAATCGCGACGCCACGCGGCATGTGGGCGCGCTCGCCAAGGAGCGCGGCGCCACGCTCGTCTACGTGAGCAGCGACTACGTCTTCGACGGCACGAAGACCTCCCCCTACATGGAAGAGGATCCCACCGGGCCGAAGAGCGTGTACGGGAGCTCGAAGCTCGCGGGAGAGGAAGCGGCCGCCGCGTCCGGAGCGCCCTACCTCGTGGTGCGGACGTCCTGGCTCTTCGGTGCCGGGGGACGGAACTTCGTCGACACCATCGCGGGGAAGCTGGCGCAGGGAGCGGCGCTCCGCGTGGTGGACGACCAGCGCGGCTCGCCGACCTACGCCCGCGACCTCGCGCACGCGATCGAGCTCCTGCTGCGACGCGGCGCGCAGGGCATCGTCCACGCCACCAATTCGGGCCAGACCACGTGGTATGGCTTCGCGCGCGAGATCGCGAGCGCGATGGGGCTGGCGGATGCCGGCATCACGCCGGTGAGCACGGAGGAGTTTCCCCGTCCCGCCCCGCGCCCGCGCTATTCGGTCCTCTCGGGCGCGCGCTTCCGCGCCTTGACCGGTGAGAACCTCCGACCCTGGGAAGAGGCGGTGCGCCAGTACCTGAGCGCGCGCTCATCCGCGGAGGCCAAGTGACGCCGCGCGCGAGCTCCGTGCGCCGCGGGCTGGCCGAGGGAGCGAGGCTCCTCGCGCTCACCCTCGAGACCGAGGAGGAGCGGATCGAGGAGATGGCCGACCTCTTCGCGAAGGCCGCGGTCCAGCGCCGGACGATCTTCTTCTGTGGAAACGGCGGAAGCGCGGCCGAAGCGCAGCACCTGGCGACCGAGCTGGTGGCGCGCTTCCTCACGGACCGCGCCGCGATACCCGCGGTCGCGCTGACCACCGACACCTCGCTCCTGACCGCGGTCGGGAACGACACCGGATTCGACCAGGTCTTCGCGCGGCAGATCGAAGCCCTCGGCCGGCGGAATGATCTCCTCGTCGCGATGACCACGAGCGGGCGCTCGTCCAACATCCTCGCCGCCGTGGCCGCCGCGCGCCGGCGCGGGATGA
>DASTKC010000148.1:0-5376 GCA_035716085.1 Candidatus Eiseniibacteriota bacterium
TACGTCGTCGCGTCGAGCGTGACGTCCACCGTTCCGCCGAAGCCGTCGTCGACGGCCTTCGACTTCTCCTTCGACGCCCGCGCGAGGTAGGCGTCCAAGCTCACGGGCCACGTCGCCTTCCCGAACACCCCCTCGGCGCCGATCGCGGACTGCTTGTCGATTGGATCCCAGTGATCCGAATCGAAGATCTTCTGCCCGAGCAGGAAGTTGACGTAGCCGGGTCCCGCGGAGGCGAGGGCCGGGACGGCGAGGAAGGCGAGGGCGGCGAGCGTCTGGACGGATCTCCGAATCGTTCGATCGTTGCGAGCCATGATTCCTCCACGGGGACGTGCGGCGGACATGCGCCCCGGAAAGGTAGGACCGGACCGTGGGGGGAGCAAGCACGAATCTGGCGCCGTGGTAAGCTCTGCTCCCCGTGCGACCAACCGCCACGAGATCCGCGCCCCGGCCGAAGAATCGGCCTGGCGCACCCACCGCTTCCACTTCCGCCCCTCCGCCGGCGATTCCCGACGTCGTCGCTTGGGCCGGCATCGCGCTCGCGCTCGTCGTCCTCGCCCTCCACGTGCGCACCTACTTCTTCCTCACGGACGATTCGTTCATCTCGTTCCGCTACGCGCGCAATCTCGTGCACGGCCACGGGCTCGTGTTCAATCCGGGGGGCGAGCGGGTCGAGGGCTATACCAACCTCTTGTGGGTGCTCCTGCTCGCGGTGTTCGCGGCCATCGGGCTCCCCATGGAGCACATGGCGTCGGTTCTGAGCATCGCCGCCACGTTCGCGCTCTTCGGCATCGTCGTTCGCTTCGCGTGGGTCCGCCTGCCGGCCGGGCAGAAGTGGATCGCGGTGATCCCCGCGCTCTTCCTGGCGGGGACGCGGAGCTTCGCCGTCTGGGCGACGAGCGGACTCGAGACCCGGCTCTTCGATTTCCTGCTCGTGGCGGGGATCCTCCGTCTGGTTCACGAGGTCGAGCATGTCCCGGCCGACGGCGCCCGTCCCCGCGCGCTCGCGCCATGGATCTTCGGGCTCGCAGCGCTCACGAGGCCGGACGGGCTGCTCGTGGGGGGATGCGCGTTTCTCACGGAATTTGCGTATCGATGGCTGCGATCCGGCCGCGCGCCCTTGCGGGCGGCTCTCGCTTGGTGGCCCATGGCGCTGCTCGTGTGCGGTCACTTCGCGTTCCGGCGCGCCTATTACGGAGACTGGCTCCCGAACACGTTCTACGCGAAGGTCGGCGCGCGGCACTCGCTGGATGCGGGTCTCCGCTACCTGGCGCTCTTCGCGCTCGAGTACGGCGCGATCCTCTGGATCCCGGGGATCGTGATCGGTGTCCTCTCGCGCGTGCGCGTCGGGGCGCCCTTCCTGCCGGCGCTCTTCCTCGCCGCGATCGTCCCGCACGTTCTCTACGTGGCCACGATCGGAGGGGACCACTTCGAGTTCCGTCCCCTCGATTTCTACTGGCCGCTCCTGTTCCTGCTCCTCGCGGACGGCGTGCGGTTCTGGGTGACGTCCCCGAAACGGATGGCGCTCGCGACGGCCTATGCCGCTCTCGTCCTCTTCGGCCTCGTCTGGTTCCCGCTTCGGTCTCACCGCCAGTTTCCCAAGGAGTACAACCCGGGATTCCCGGGCACGTACGCCGGGCTCCTCAACGACGCCGACCGATTCCTCGCGCCCGAGACCGACCCGGTGTTCCGCCTGCCCATCCTGCGCGGCGTAGCCGGCGCCTACCGCGATCTCATGCGCGAGCAGACCGCGCATTTCGGGGCCGTACGCCAGGAAGAGCACCGCCTCTTCCGCGAGACCGCGGAGGACGCCGCGCGACGCTTGAACGACGTCTTCGCGCGTGGAGCGCTTCCGCGCGACGTGTACGTGGCCATCGACTGCGTCGGCGTGGTGCCGTATCGCACCGATCTTCGCACGCTGGACCGGCTCGGCCTGACCGACGCGCACGTCGCTCACGGCCCATTCCTGCGCGATGTCGTGGCGCACGGCAAGTACGCGACGATGGACTACGCGCGGGAGCGCGGCGTGGACGTGTGGTCGGCGGATCCGGTCTCACCGGTCCTTCCGGTGGGGCACAGCCGGCTCGAGCGTGAGATCCGAAAGGCAGTGGGGCAGGGGGGCGATTACTACGCCGCCGATCTCGGCTCGGGCGAGTTCCTGGACGCGCTCTTCCCGCAGGGGATCGAGAAGGCGCGGGAGCGCTTCCCGAATCTCGCGCTCCGGCCGCTTCAGGACAGCACGATCGTCGCGAGCTACGTGGCGCAGCTCCTGCCCGGCTTCCTGTCCGACCTCGAGCAGCAGCGCGTCCACCCGATTCGGATCCAGCGGGTCGGCGAGATCTGCCTCCTGTCGAACGACCTTCGCTCGGCGGCCGCCGTCTACGACGCGGCTTCGCGCGCGTATCCGCTCGAGTGGCAATTTCCCTGGATGCTCGCCATCTGCCGGAAGCTCTCCGGCGACGCAGCGGGAGCTGCGGAGCCCCTTCAGCGCGCCGGGGACATCCTGGTCCAGAGGGGGGATCAGGCCGGCCCCGCTCGACTCGGCGGGCTCTTCGCCCAGCTCAAGCCCGGCATGTCGCTGCACGGGCTCGCAGGTCCGAGCGAATGAAGAAGCGCTCCCCGCGGAACCCGCGAGGAGCGCCCTGAAGCTTCGAAGCCGTGTTGCTTAGCGTGCGACGATCGTGATCGGCTGATCCGACCGCAGCGACACCTTGCTGCCGGCCGGAATCTCGAGCTCGTGCCCCTTCTGCGCCATCACGACGCCGGTGCCGATGACAGCGCCCGCGAGGCCGCCGATCATCGCGTCCTTCGTGTCGTGGCCGGCCACCTTGCCCAGAATGGCTCCCGCCGCCGCGCTGCCCGCGATCACGAGCGCGTCGCGCTTGGTGGTGCTGCCCGCCTTGAGCGATTCGACGTTCGTGACCGTCGCGGCCAGCGTCTTCTCGCCGAACACCGTCTCGACCGACGTGAACGCGAGCTTCACCGAAGCGCGGTCCTCTTCCGCCCGCGACTTGCTCGCGCGCGTGAGCTCCGCGATCTCGCCGTGAATCACGGCGCCCGCGGGAGCGATCGTCGAGCCGTCATCTCCCTTCAACGGCGTGATGAGCTTCGCCACGATCTTGTCGCCCACGTTGCTCTCACCCGTGTGGATGCGGGTGGCGAGCTCGACGTCGAACGTCGATCCGGCCGGGAGCGACACCGTGCGGTTCTCCGACGCAGGCACGGCATGCGTCGACTTCGTGGTCGTGGTCTTCGGCGTGGACTTCTTCGGCGCCGGCTTCACGACGACCGGCTCGAGCTTGGTGACCGACTGTTCCGTCGTGGTCTGGGTCTCGGTGACGGGAGCGGACTCCGGCGACGGAGTCTGGCTCATGGCCGTGGTTTGATCCTCGGGTGGCATCGTCGACGAGACGTCGGACGAGGCCTTCTGGCAGGCCGACAGGGCCAGCGTGAGTGTGAGCGCGGCTACGAAGGTGAGAGCCCAGCGACGTGCATTCATGAACAACCTCCCCCATGAGTTCGACCAAAATCGCCGCGGTCGACCCGCGGCGCGCGACCCAGGAGTTATCGGCACAAGGGGCTCATTTCTGAACCGATTTAAGCCCGGGCCGGCCATGCGGATGGCGTCGCGATGAGGTATCGTGCCCGCCATGGCCGTCCCCGTCCTTCTCGCGCTATTCCAGATCGCGCTCCACCTCACGCTGGGTTTGGGCTACGGCATCTTCCGGGACGAGCTCTACTACTGGGACTGCGCGAACCACCTCGCGTGGGGTTACGTCGATCACCCGCCGCTATCCATCGCGGTCCTGTCCGTGTGGAAGACGGTCTTCGGCGACTCGATTCTCTCGATGCGGATCCTGCCCGCGCTCGCCGGGGGAGCGCTCATCCTCCTGACGGCGCGGCTCGCCGGCCGGCTCGGAGGCGGGAGCTTCGCGCGGGGCCTCGCCGCCGCCATCGCGTTCGCGACGCCGTCCTACCTCGGAATCACCGGCTATTACTCCATGAACGCGTTCGAGCTTCTCTTCTGGGCCGCGCTCTCGTTCATCGTCCTCGACGTCATCGAGCACGGGCGGCGCCGCGATTGGGTCCTGCTCGGCCTGTGCGTCGGATTCGGCACCCTCAACAAGATCAGCATCCTTCTCGCGGCTGCCGCGGCCGGCGTCGTGATTCTCGCGGCCACGCGGCTAAGGGTGCTCCGGCGGCCGGGGCCCTACCTGGCGGTGGGGATCGCGGCGCTGATCGTGGCGCCGCACGTCGTGTGGCAGATCCAGAACGGATGGCCCACGCGCGAGTTCATGGAGAACGCGCAGCGCTACAAGATGACGGTCCAGGGACCGCTCGGCTTCTTGCGGGGCGTGGTGATGGAGATGGGCCCCTTGATGGCGCCATGGCTCGTGGCCGGTCTCGTCGGCCTCCTGGTCGCGCCGGCGCTTCGACGAGGCCGTCCGCTCGCATGGATGACGCTCCTCGCGCTGGCCGTGCTCACGTTCAGTCGAAGCAAGCCCTACTACGCGGTCGCTGCGTTTCCTTCCGCGATCGCTGGACTCTCCGTCCTCATGGAGAGCGCGACTTCGGCACGGCACGGGTGGCTGCGCGCGCTTCCGGTGGCGGCGGCGATCGGTGACTTCGCCCTGGCCGCTCCATTCGCGATCCCAATGCTGCCCGTCGACTCCTTCATCGCCTACCAGCGGGCGCTCGGGATGCGGCCTCCGTCCGAGGAGCGGCGGGACACGGGCGAGCTGCCCCAGTTCCTCGCCGACCGATTCGGCTGGCCGGAGCTGGCGGCCCAGGTGGCGGGAGCCGTGCGGTCCCTGCCTCCCGGAGATCGCGCGCGCTGTCTGATCGTGGCCGACAACTACGGGGAGGCCGCGGCGATCAACTACTACGGGCGTCGCGATGGCTTGCCGCGCGCCGTGAGCCAGCACAACACCTATTACCTATGGGGCCATGGCTCGGGCACTCCGACTGCCTACGTCATCGTGGGGGACAGCCGGGAGGGTCTCGAGCAGGCCTTCACCGAAGTGCGAGAAGTCGCGCGCACAGGCGCCCCGCACGCGATGCCGGACGAGACCGGGGTGCCGATCTGGCTTTGCCGTGGGCTCAAGCTTCCCCTCGACGAGGCGTGGCGACGGGGGAAGCACTACATCTGATTCCGGTGCGCTCTCAGTACCGGAAGGGGTCGAGCGCGGGCGCGTACGAGTCGCGCTCCTTCGCGGCCGCGCGCTCCCGATCCTCCTTCGCGAGGAGCGTGTCACCGAGGGCATCCCTCGCGTCGGCCCGGGCGCGCTGGCGATAGACGAGCTCCGGGCGGATGCGAAGCGCCTCGTCGTATCCCTCCACCGCCTCGCGCGGCCGCCCGAGTCCCGCGAGGGCGACTCC
>DASTKC010000149.1:0-18909 GCA_035716085.1 Candidatus Eiseniibacteriota bacterium
GAGGAGGATCCAGCGGCGCGCCTCGAACCCTTCGGAGTGCCACGGCTTCATGCCGCGCGACTTGCGGAGTCCTTCCTCCACGGCGTCCGCGATGGCGCGCACCTGGACCTCGGAGTTCCCGGTCGCGATCACGAAGAAGTCGCACACCCCGTCGAGCGCGCGCAGATCGAGGATGACCACGTCCTCGGCGCGCTTCGTGAGCGTGAGCCGGGCCGCTTCGCGGGCGAGGTCGTGGTTGGGGGCGGCGGCCGGCGAGGGTTCGTTCACCGATGCCGGGTCACTGCGTAATGGACCGCGTCCCGGAGCGCCTCCCGGGCGTCCCGGTCGGGCACGTGCTTGAGCTCGTCTTCGGCCCGCTCGGCCAGCTCGATCGAGCGCGCCTGGCTGTACTCGACGCCGCCGTACTCGGTGACGAAGCGGACGACGTCGGACCAGTGCCCGTTCCGGAACTCGCGGTTCTTGATCATGTCGACCATGGCGCGCCGATCGCGCTCGGGAGCGTTCCGAAGCGACTTGATGAGCGGAAGCGTGATCTTGCCTCCCTCGAGGTCGCTCCCCGTCCCCTTGCCCATCACGCTCTCCGCGCCCAGGTAGTCGAAGAGGTCGTCCGTGATCTGGAACGCGAGGCCCACGGCGCCGCCGAAGCGCCCGAGCGCGCTGTGCGCCTCGAACGATCCGCCGCCGGCCAGGGCTCCGAGCTCGCAGCCGGCCGCGATGAGGCAGGCCGTCTTCTCCTCGATGACGCGCATGTACTCGACCTCGGTCAGGTCGACGCGGTTCCGCTGCTCGATCTGACGGAGCTCTCCCTGGCTCATGCGATGCGTGGCCTCGGCGAGGAGATCCATCGCGTCGTACATGCGCGCGCGGACCATGATCGAGAACGCCTTCGAGTAGAGGTAGTCCCCCATCAAGATGGCGACGTCGTTGTTGAACGCGTTGTTCACGGTCGGCAGTCCACGCCGGAGCAGGCTCTTGTCGACCGAATCGTCGTGGATGAGCGTGGCCGTGTGGATCAGCTCGACGACGACGGCGCCCAGGAGCGCGTCCTCGTCGACGTCGCCGAACGCCTTGGCCGCGAGGAGCACGAGCGTGGGGCGGAATCGCTTGCCGAACGCGCGATGCAGGTGCGCCCCCACCGCGCCGACAAGCTGCACGTCGCAGAGGAACGCATCGTCCCAGCGTGCCTGGAACTGCTCGAAGGCATCCGCGATGGGAATCCGTATGGTTTCGAGGGTCGGTTCCTCGATGGGGACTCGCGACCGGTTCAGCGCGGCTCGGGCCAAGTGGCTCCTATTGCTTGGGGGAAGGCCAATTACGGCCCGTCAGCCTAGGGTCACGCCCTCGCCCTGTCAACCGAAAAGGCCTCGCGGACGCGCCGGAGCAGCCGGCCGCGCTCGTTCAAGCCTGGGTCCTCGAGGACCTCGTCGAGGAGGCGTTCCAGGATTTCACCCACCTTCCGCCCCGGGGGGATGCCCAGCTCCCGCATGACGTCCCCCCCGTCGATCGCGAGGTCGCTCAGCGTGAGCGCCTGCCTCGCCTCCAGAATCTGCTCGATCCGCCCGCGAAGCTCATCGAGGTAGTGCGGGAAGCCGGTCTTCGTGCCGTTCCCGATGTTGTCCGCAATTCGAAGATCGAAGAGGTCGGCGATGTGGTCGGTGCCCACCTTCTGGAGGAAACGCCGCACGGCGGCGTCGCTCCATTCGGGCCGGTAGTCGAACATGTGGTGACGAACGAGGTGGGCGACCTCCTCCGTCGCCTCCCGGCTGAACCGAAGGCGCGTCATCGCCTCGATCGTGAGGCGCTCGCTCTCGAACTGATGGTTGTAGAACGTGGCGTCGCCGTTTCGCTCCACGTGCGTGATCGGCTTCCCCACGTCGTGAAAGAGCGCCGCGAGACGCACCGCCGGCTTGTCGGCCGGCGCGGCGTCCACGGTGTGGAGCGTGTGGTAGTAGACGTCGTAGGCGTGATAGCGGTTCTGCGGCACCGCCACGCACTGCGCGAGCTCCGGGAGCACGATCGGGAGGAGCCCCGCGCGCCGGAGCACCTCGAAGCCCCGGGACGGTTTGGGAGCCGCGAGCATCTTCACGAGCTCCTCCCGGATCCGCTCCGGGGCCACGCGCGCCACCTGATCCCGGGCGTCCCCCAGCGCGGCTTCGGTGTCAGGATCGAGGTCGAACTCGAGCGTGGCGGCAAAGCGCGCGGCCCGCACTGGACGGAGCCCGTCCTCGCGGAAGCGCTCCCGCGGATCTCCGACCGCGCGGATCACGCGCGCCGTGAGATCCGAGCGCCCGCCGAACGGGTCCTCCTCGCGCTTGTCGAGCGCATCCCAAGCGATCGCGTTCACGGTGAAGTCGCGCCGCGCGAGATCCTGGCTCACGTCGGCTACGAACTCGACCTTATCGGGATGGCGTGCGTCGGTATAGCCCGACTCGACGCGGAAGGTCGTGATCTCGCAGTTCCCGGACGGAGTCGGGACGGTGACGGTCCCGTGCTTGAGCCCCGTCGGAACCGCTCCCGAAAAGATGGAGAGGACCTGCTCGGGAAGCGCGCTCGTCGCGATGTCCCAATCCGCGACCGCGACGCCGCGCAGGAGGTCGCGCACGCACCCGCCCACGAAGTAGGCGAGGTGCCCCCGCTCACGCAGCGCGCGCGCGCAGCCGAGGAACGCCGGGGGAACGAGCTTGGGATTGAGGGAATGTAGGCGCATCTCCCTCGATGGTATCAGTCTTGCGCCCGCCCGGGGCAATGCTACGCTTCGCCCATGGCCCCCAGGGTAGCCCTACGGAGTCTCGCACTAGCCGTGTCGCTCTGCGCCGCCCTTCTGGTGCTCCCCACTCCCGTCCGGGCCACCGTCTTTCTCTCCTCCGCCGACCAGGGCTCCTGGACCGCCGCCGACAAGGAGCTCCACGCCGCCGGCTCCCTCGCGATCGCCGCCTCCATCCGCGTCACCGGACGCTCGGAGGCGGAATCCTTCACGGCCGCCGTGAGCGTGGGCGTGTTGAAGGAGATCTACGACGCGACGATCAAGCCCTCGGCGAAGAAGGGCGCGAGCTGGAAGGACCTGGCTGCGGACGTGCTCGGCGCTGCGGCCGGCGTGCTTTTGCTGCGAGCGATGGAGTGACGTCGCGTCGGGGGTGGTGAGCCGTGCTCGGGGTCCTGCACGCGGCTCGGCGCCGAGGCGGCTAGCAAACACGAGGCCCTAACCGCCGAGCTGCGTGCCGGACCCCGAGCACGCCTCCCGCCCCCGGGCTACGCCGCTTCCTGCGTCGGCAGCACGACGATGAACCGCGCTCCGTGCCGCGAATTGTTCTCCGCCGCGATCCGCCCGCCGTGGTTCTGCACGATGCGGTAGCACGTCGATAGCCCGAAGCCGTGTCCTTCGGCCTTGGTCGTGAACGAAGGCTCGAACAGCCGCTTCATCGCGGAATCCGGAATGCCCGGCCCCGTGTCCTCGACGACCAGCTCGATCTCGCCGGCCCGCGTGCGCGTGTGGACGACGATCCGCCGCTCCTTCGCCTCGACGCCGTGCATCGCGTCCGCGGCGTTGCTGAAGAGATTGAGGAGCACCTGCTGGATCTGCGCCGGATCCAGGTTCAGCTCGGGCAGGTCGCCGGCCAGGTCGAGGTCGAACGCGACCCGCTCGTACTTGTTCTGCGGCACGATGAACTCCACCGTGCGCCGCACGACGTCGTTGAGCCGGGTGGGCTGCTTCCGGAGCTCCTTGTGGGAGAAGTCCATCAGCCCCTTCACGAGCACGCCCATGTTGCTCGCCTGCTCGAAGATGATCCGCGCGTTCTCCTTGAGCCGCTCGTTCCCCTCGGTGTTCCCCATGTTCATGAGCAGGAGCTGCGCTCGCCCGGAGATCGCGGCGAGGTAGTTGTTGAGCTCGTGCGCCACCTCGGCCGCCATCTCTCCCTTGGCCGCGAGACGCTCCGAGGAGACGAGCTCGTCCTTGGCCTTCTCGAGCGCCAGGTTCTTCGCCCCCGCTTCCTTGATGAGGAGGAGCGGCACGAAGAAGAAGATGAGCCCGAAGTATCCGATCGAGAGGTACGACACGACGACGAGGGGCGAGAGGAAGAAGAGCGCCGCCGAGCCGAGGAGCGAGTGCGTCTGGAGGTACTCCTCGCGCCAGGTTTTGAGGAGCGACCGCCCCGATTCGATCGCCACCGCTCCCGACACGAGGAGGGTGTTCGCGAGGAAGTAGACGAGGATCGTCACCGCCCAGGGAAGCATCATCGAGGGCGCCGTCAGCGTCCAGTGCCCGTCGAGATCGAGCGGGTGCCCGCCCATGGCGATGTAGGCCACACCGGCCAGTCCGATCGAGAGCACGTTCTGCCCGGCGTTGAACGCAGCCTTGTACCAGACGCGCCGCGAGATGAACACGTTGGCAAGCGTGAAACCGATCGCGGCCACGACGACGGCGGGGCGGAACCCGAGCAGGATGAGGAGGCTGATGTCCACGGTGGACGCCATGCTCTCCATGGCCTTCCCGCTCACCGTGGGAATCCAGAGGCTCTCCGCGAGCAGGCTCACGACGATCCACGCCGTGATCGCGAGGAGGCCGAGATGCAGGAACTCGGGAATGGAGAACGCGAGGAGCGCGGCGCCGCCCGAGACGATGACGGCTACATAGGCAATGAGGGCCGGAGACACGGACGCCTTCAACCTCGACCGTTAAGATCGCTGGGGACGATCGTCACCGGTGGCGTTGCGACCATTGTGGCCACGGCCGCAAGCTAACAGTGTGTCAGCGAAGCGTCAACGGGATTCCCGGCCCAGCATCTCCCGGGGATCGAGCGGCTGCACCGTCGCGCTCGCCGGCGCGCTCAGGGTGAGGTGGCCGGGTTCGGCCTTTTTCCGGATGGTGAGCGCCCGGAGCTCGATCAGGAGCGAATCGGCCGGGGTCGAGATCGAGAGCCAGTGGAGCTGCCGGGTCGAGGGATCGGGCGCGACCCAGATCGCCACCGACGTCAGGCTGTCGCCGAGCCCCGTCGAGAGGATCTGGTACCCGTGCCGCGAGCGTCCATGGATGATCCTCGACTGCTCCACGGCGCGAAAATTCTTCTCGAGCACGCGGTCCGGATCCTCGATCAACTTCCGGATGCGGGCGGGCGCCTTCTCGAAGGGGGCCTCGTAGATCACGTTCTCGTTCGGGCTGTAGAGGTAGAACTTCTCCTTGGGGTGGTCGACGACCATGTCGTGGCCGTGCGTCCGGCTCGACTTGAACCGGATGCCCCGCCCCGGGAGATACCAGAGCTTGCCCCGCTCCACGTCCGGGTCGCCTCCGAAGGGATCGCTCCGCTCGAGCACGACGTCGGACATCACCTCCGGCGCGTCGAGGATCGTCCGCACCATCGCCCGCACGTCGGACGCCGGATCCGAGCCGGCCGCGCTCCTCGGCTCCACGGGCGCTCCGAGCGCGAGCACCGTCACGGCCGTCATCACCACCCACGCGCTTCGTCTCATGGCGTCACCTCGTCGATCACACCGAGAAGCCGGTGCAGGAGCTCCCGCCCCCGCGGGTCGTCCAGGCTCAAGACCGTCCAGTCGGGATCCGGGGGCGGAGCATGCCAGATGGCTGCCAGCTTCGCACGCTCATGCTCCTCGATGTCCAGTCGCGCCCTCGTGGTTCCACGCGTCCACTCCACCCATTGCGGGCGCCGTCCGATGTCGAAGCGCCGCACGGGACCGTACCGCACGAGGGCGAGGCTCCGCTCGTCGCCGTCGTGCTGGATGCGAAGCCTCAGGGGCTCCGACTTGTCGTTCAGGTCGAGGACGAAATCGTGTGTCATCTTCGCATCCTCGAACTGTCCGGTGAGACGCCACCCTCCTCCATCGACCGGTTCGACCTTCGCGCGCTCGATCGCCTCGCGGACCCAGGGCGGGCTGAAATCCCACGGCCGCGTGAGGAACCGGAGCCCGCGGCCACCGAGCCCCTCCCCCTTCGGCACCGCGCCCGTCAGAGCGAGCCCGTAGGGCCGGAGCGCGACGAACGCCGATTCGCCGAGCAGGACCGCGTCGAGCGCGCGCACGGGGCCGACGTACGCGACGACCGCCACGCTGTCCCGAACCGAGGCCCAGCGCGTATTCATTCCCGCGCGGCTGTAGGCGCCCGCGTGCACGGAGAGCATGCCGGCGCCGCGCGTCGCGGGCTCCACCAGGGCGAACGACGTGAGGAAGCGATCGCGCGCCGCCTTCCCGGCAGCTCCCTCCGCTCCTCCGGACGCGCCCGGCGCATGCGCGCATCCCGAAGCGACGAGAAGCGCGCAAAGAACTTGCGCGATTCGCACGAGCCCGCCAGAGTTTCGCGCATGGAGACGGCGATCGTTCCCTTCTGGCGTCCCACCGCGGACTGGTTCCCCGATTCGGCTTGGTTCGGCATGGCGACCCGCGTGGGCGGCGTGAGCGCGGGCCCGTATGCGACGCTCAATTTGAGCCTCGGCGTGGGCGACGACGAGGCCGCCGTGCGCGAGAACCGGCGTCGGCTTCGCGCCGCGGCCCAAGTGCCCGACGGCGGACCCGTGATGCTGCACCAGGTCCACGGCCGGACGATCGTCGGCGCGGACGACGGCGGGCGCGATGCGGACGGCTTCGTGATCGCTGCCGGCGATCCCTGGGTGGCTGTCTCCGCCGCGGATTGCGCGCCGGTCGCACTGGTCGCCGAGGACGGCTCGGCGGGGGCGCTCGTCCACTGCGGGTGGCGCGGAGCGCGGGACGGAATCGGCCCCGCCGCGGTCGAGCGTCTCGGCGAGCGCGGCATTCCCGCCGCGCGCATCGTCGCGGCGATCGGACCATGCCTTCACGCCTGCTGCTTCCCGATCGGTCCCGAAGTGGCCGCGGAGTTCGATCCCGCTTTCCTGAAGCCCCATCCGACGGGGCAGCCCTCGCTCGATCTCCCCGGCGCGATCGCGGCCGCGCTCGCAGGCGCGGGCGTCCCTACGTCGCGGATCGAGATCGCTCCGGAGTGCACCGCGCTCGAGACCGCGCGCTTCTTCTCCCACCGGCGGGACCGGGGCCTCACGGGCCGGCATTGGGCGCTCCTTCACCTCGCGCCTCGCCCGTAGGCTCGACTCCAGGCTCCACGCGGCGCCAGCTCTCGAAGCTCCGGTACCACGACCACCGCTTCGCGTTCTGCTCGAGGCGGAGGAACGCCTTCCGCCCCAACCATCCGATCGCGAGTCCCAGCGCGATGCCGCCGAGCACGTCCGACGGCCAGTGGTCCCCCACGTACACGCGCGACAGGCAGACGAGCGAGGCGACCACGGCATACGGGATCGCGCCTGCTGGAAAGACGGCCGCGAGGATGGGGAGCGCGGCCGAGAAGTTGACCGCGTGCACCGACGGGAAGGAATAGCTCTTCTTCACGCCAAAGAGCTTGTGCGCGTCCTCCACGACCACCGACGGCCGCGCGCGCTTGAAGATCGGCTTCAGCACCTTCGCGCTCAGCTGGTCCGAGACCGCAAGCGTGGCCACGAGGACCACGAGCGCAAGCAGCCCGCGCGCCCGGCGAAGGGAGAAGAGGAGCATGGCCGCGATCAGGAGAGGCGCCTTGAAGCGCCCAGGATCGGTGAACGCCTTCATCACCGGATCAAGCCACGGGCGCTCCAAGCCCAGGTTCACGGCCCGGAAGACCGCCGTGTCCCAACCTTGGAACGGCATCCGGCGCTAGAACTCGGGTCCGAAGGTCAGGAAGTGATGGGACTCGCCCGGCCCGCGCTCGATGCCGTGCTCCCGTCCGTAGTCGTAGCGGAGGATGAAGTAGCCGAGGTTGATGCGCGCTCCGAACCCGTACGCGAGGTGCATGCCCTCGGTGTGGAGTCCGCCCACGTTCGAGAAGAACCTGGGATCGGTGCCTGCGTTCCAGGCCGACGCCGCGTCCAGGAAGACCACGCCGTTGATGCCTCCCAGCGAGAGCGTGAGCGGGAAGCCGACCCTGAGCGCTTCGATGAGCGGGAAGCGAAGCTCGACGTTCGCGATGGCCGCGCGCGTCCCGATCAGCTCGCCGTAGTCCTTGCCGCGATACGTGAACGCGCCTCCGAACCGGAAGAACTGCGGATCGTCGCCGAAGCTCGCTCCGCCCAGGAGCCGACGCGCGAACGTCAGGCGCCGCGTGAGGCTCGTGTAGTGGCGGTCGTCGAGAACCGCGGTCGTGTAGGCGATGCCCCCCAGCGCGTACTCGGCCGAGACGCGGGAGCGGCTCCCGTTGATCGGACCGGTCGAGCCGTACAGGACGTTGTCGTGAACGTAGGCCAGGTTGGGCGCCACATAGATGTGGTCGCCGGGATCGGCGATCTCCCGGATGGTTCCACCCTCGTAGTCGTAGCGGAAAACGCGCTGGTTCACCATCGCGGCCGTGATCCCGTACTCCATGCGCTCGAACCGGTTGAACGGCCGGCTGAGGAAGACCGAGCCGCCGCGATGGATCTGGTTCTCCAGATCGTCCCGCTGCGGGGACGTGAAGAGGAGGAGATCCTTCTGGTACTGGAAGATCGCGAGTCCGTAGTTCGTCCGGTGCGAGAGGTTCGTGTAGGCGAAATAGACGTCCGACTCGCCCAGGTTTCCATAGAGGTTCAGGATCGCGAGGATCTGGTGGTTCCCGAGTAGGTCGCTGAACTGGAGCACGCTCGAGCCGGCGAATCCGACGTTGGACGCCACGACGGCGCCGCCGCTGAAGAAGTCGCGGCTGAAGGAGGGCCGGTACGGGAGCTGCTGGAACGTGGTCGAGTCCGCGAGCGGCTCGCTGTAGACCTGCTGCACGTAATCCGAGAGGGTCGAATCCACCGGCGCCGGAGCCGCCTTGGCTCCCACCGTGTGCGCCGAGTCCCCGGGCGCCGCCGTCTCGACCTCCGTCGTCGTGTCCGTTGTGGCGTCCTCCGCGTCGAGCGGGCTCATGGGCTCCGGCATCCCTTCGATCGCGCCCACGCTGGCTTCCATGTGGGTGCCGATCGGCGCGAGCGGCGTCGTCGCGATGGAGGGGGCCGTATCGAGAACCGGCGGGCTGTGGATGAACTTGTCGGGGTCGCGGACGGAATAGACGTCCCAGCCGCCGCGATTGAACGCCGTGAAGAGGAGCCGCTTCCCGTCCCTCGAGAGCGAGATGCAGGGGCTCTCTTCCACGAGTCCCGAGACGCCCGTCAGGAGATCGCTCAGCCGCACGCTCTCCCCCGTCGGGATATCCATCCGGTACATGTTCGAGATGCCGGTGCGATCCGAGACGAAGACGATCGAGTTGCCGTCCGGGGTCCACTGAGGCGAGATGTTCTTCCCCTGCTGACCCGGCGGAATCGTGATCTGACCGCTCGCGAGATCCAGGAACGCGATCTTCAGATCGCCGAAGATGAGCTTGTTGACGTCCGTCCCCTCGCCCTGATCGGTCGAGTAGGCGAGGCGGGAGCCGTCGGGCGACCAGACGGGGTCGCGCACCGCATAGCGCCCGCTCAAGACCTGCCGCGGGTTCTTGCCGTTCGAATCCACCAGGTAGAGGATCGAGCGTCCGTTCTTCAGCCCCACGAACGCGAACTTGGTTCCGTCGGGAGACCACGTGGGCGAGTAGATGGCATCGAGCCCGAATTTGTACCGCTTCTTCACCTTCCCGGAGGGAACGTCGACAACGTAGAGCGCGTCCTCGCCTCCCACCTTGGCGGGGATGGCGATCTGCTTCTCGTCCGGCGACCAGGCGATCGCCGTGTTGAAGAATCGGAGCGTCTCGAAGCTCGGCGTGCGCTCGCCCGAGATCAGCTTCTTGATGGGCTTCCCGTCGAGAGCCGAGGCGAGATAGACGTCGTTGTACATGCTCCGGTCGGAGATGTAGACGAACTGGAGTCCCGACGGCGAGACCGACGCGGCCACGTTGAAGTTGGAGTAGTCGCGCTCCGCGTCCGTGAGCTTGGTCGCGATCTGGCTCGGATTCTGGTGGTCCACGATCTCAGGCAGGTAGGTCTTCCGAACCGACTCGGTCCATTTTCTGGAGAGCACCTCGACGGTGAGCCCGGTCGACGCCTCGAGCGCGCGCTCGGCGCTCCCGAGCCTCCGGGTGCGCTTCAGGATCTCGCCCACCTTCGCGATGCCGTACGTGTCGGCGATGTACTGCCAGATGTTCTGCCCGAAGCGGTAAACGCGGATGTCGCCGACGTAGGCGAGGGTGGTGATCGGGATCAGGTAGCCCTCGAGCGACGCGTCGCGGAGCCACATGGAGGTGTTGGGGTCGGTGGTCCCGACCGAGAGGTACTCCGCCATCCCCTCCATGAACCAGAGCGGGACCTGCGCCGCGAACGGATTGCCGATCAGCCCCTGGTTGTCGCCGAAGAGAATGTCCACCTGGAACGCGTGCACCAGCTCGTGAGTCATCACGTGGTCGAGCTCGGCGTAGGAGCCCGTGAAGGGGAGGAAGACCCGCCTCTTCAGGAACTCCGTGACGCCACCCGTCCCGATGCCGATCAGCTCGGGCGTGATGTTGGTCTGCTCGAAATCCGTGTGCGACGCGTAGAGGACGAGGGGGACGCGGACGCGAATCTGATGGTTGAGCACGCGGCTCAGGCGCTGGTACGAGCGCTCGGCCATGAGCGCCGCGTCGTTCACGGCGGCCTCGGTGCCCTGGTAGTAGTGGATATCGAAGTGCTGGGTGCGGAGAACCTTCCAGCGGAAATTCTTGTACTGGACCTTGTTCTGCCCGAAGAACTGGGCGGAGGCCGGAGTGACGAGCGCCGGAAGGAGCGCCAGGACCGCGAGCGCGGTCACGAGAAGCGGGAGGCGGGTCGTCATGCGGCGGCCCCTCGGCTTCAGGAATCCTCCCCTCATGCGTTCTGCCCTTTCCCTGTTCCGGCCGTCACCACCTCCAGGGCGTCCCGGAGGGCTGCTTCCACCCGGTCGGCCGGGATCGTCCCCTGTGCCGATTCGGGCCTTCCACCGCCTCGCCCCCCGTGGCGGCGGCTGACGTCGCCCATGAGGGCGGCTGCAGATATTGTACCCGGCGGGGCGCAAAAGTGCGCCCGGGGACTGGCCCCTTCACCCGAGACGAGGAGGGCGACTCCCCCGGCCGAAGCCACCATCGCGGCGAGAGTTCCGACCTCGTCGGGGTCCCGGCCGGCGAAGTGGCGGGCCACGACTCGGATGCCGGGCCCTTCCACCGCATCGGCTAGGAGCGCCGCCGCCTCCCGCTCGAGAGCCTCCCGGACGAGCGGTTTGATCCGTCGATCGAGGGAGTCCCGCTCTTCCTTGAGACGCGACACGGCCCGGATCAGATCCCCCTCTCCAGCCGTGAATTCGAGGCAGACCCTACGAAGGAGGTCGCCGGTCTCGCGAAGGCGGCGAAGCGCCCGCCCTCCGCAAGCGAAGGAGACGCGGGTCCCTCCTTTGTACCGCTCGGTCCCGAGCAGGGCGATCACGCCGATCTCGCCCGTGCGCGCGACGTGGGTTCCGCCGCACGCGGACCAGTCGTATTCGTCCACCTCCACCACGCGCACCTCGCCCTCCACCTGAGGCGCCTTCCGGAGCGGAAAGCGGAGCGCCTCTTCCATCGTCACGTTGTGCGCGCGCACCGGGCGGTCCTCCCACACGATCTGATTCGCGCGCTCCTCGACCTTGCGAAGGAGCGCGTCGTCTAAGCCCGCGTGGTCCACGTCGATCGTCACGACCTGCTCCCCCAAGTGGAACGAGCGTGTGTCGGCGCCGGCGACCTCGACGAAGGCCCGCGAGAGGACGTGCTGGCCGGTGTGCTGCTGCATGTGATCGAGCCGGCGCGGCCACGCGATCTCGCCTTCGACCTTGGCGCCCTCGTCGAGAGCGCCCTCGATCCGGTGCCACACCCGGCCTGCGTCCTCCCTCGCGTCGAGCACATCCCGCGCGCCGAGACGCCCGTGGTCGGGAGGCTGTCCACCGCCGCCGGGATAGAACGCCGTCGCATCCAGCGACACCTCGATCCGGTCGTCCGCCTTGCGGACTCCGGTCACGGTCGCGGAGAACGTGCGGAGGTGGGAATCGTCGTAATAGAGGCGCCGGGTCACGAAGTCTGGATCCTCGATGTGGCTCGGGCCGGCATGCCGGAACGATACAAAACGGGCTCCTCCGGCACAACGAGGAGCCCGCTCGTATGGGCCCGCGTCAGCGGGCGATGGTCACGTTGCGCTGCTCGATTTGATCGGCGATCCGCTCGACGATCCCGCGAAGCTCCGCGAGGTTCATTTCGAACCGCTCGTCGTGCAGGTAGGCTTTCTCCAGCTCGTGGACCACGCGATGGAGGTGATCCAGCTCGTCCACGATCTGACGGTCGATCTGGCCCACGAGATCCGCCGTCTCGTCCGCGAATCCGTTCTTCGACGCCGACGGAAGATTGAGCGACTCGGCCAGGTACTCCAGCTTGCGCGCACCCGCGTCCACTTCCTCGAGAAGGTCGGAGTAGTCGTCGCGGAACTGCTGGCTCTCGATGCGCTCCAGGCGGTGCGCTTCCCCGTTCAGGTGCTCGGCGACGCTGCTCCGGAACCGGCGGTCGTCGTCCTTGCGCTGCGCGACGTCCTGATAGCCCCGGTAGCCCGGTACGCGCTTCGCCACCTCCTCCGCGATGTCCAGCGTAGCCAGCTTCGGCTGGCGTGTCCGTGCCATCTTCCATCCTCCTCACCGTTGCAGAGTGCACGCAGGGAAGCCGTCCCGGGGCATTGGGGAGTGAAACCTTGGCCAATCGGTCCGTTCGTCCAGGACCGGAGGCACATCCCCTATCCGGATGGGACACCGGCACATCCCATCTTGGAGCGGCTTCGATCGCCTTCGCGACCGGCCGCGCCGGCGAGACGAACTGCAACGGGCATGCCACGGCGTTCATGGCGTGGGAGCGCCCGGAATCACGCGGACGAGATATGGCGTCTCGATTCGGGTCGTGCGTAGCTCCACGAAGCCGTCCGGAGCGACCTCGAGCACGCGCTTGCTCTTGAGATCGGCGACCCAGCAGTTGCCTGTCTGCTTGTCGACGTGGATGCCGAAGGGCTCGATTCCCGACCGCGTCGCTTGAATCTCTCCCTGATCGTCCAGTCGATCCAGACGTCCCGAGCCGAGACCCGGAGGACCCTCCTCGCTCACCCAAAGCGAGTGCCGGGCTTCGTCGAACTCCACGTCGGCGACGTTCGCGAGCCTGAACGGAACGCCGGTGACGGTCGAGTCGACGGGATCGATGCGATAGAGATCGTCGGTTCCAGTCTCTCCGTGGGGACGCACGACGACCCACGCCTGCCCCTTCCCTTCGTCGATCGCGATGGCGCGCACGGCGCCCTGCACGATCCACTCGCCGGTGGACGTGATCGGATCACTCGTCGTGTATCGAAAGACTTGGCCTGCGTCGTTCCCGATCCACACGAAGGGCGTGTGCTTTCCCGCTTCCACGACGCGCGCTTCGCCGGCCCGCACGGGAACGGTCCCATCCACGTCGTCCAGAGACGGGCCGTAGCGATGCACCTCCCCAGCTAGAGGATCCGCGACCCAGCCATAGCCTCGCTGGTCCGAGATCGACACGTCCGATGCGTAGCGCACCTGAATCTCCGGCGCCGCGTCGGCTCCCCTCGGGAAGAGGCGGAACACGCTTCCCGCGAGCGGGATCGAGAGCCAGAGGATGCCCCGGTTCTCGTCCAGCTCCATGTCCTCGTAGGCGTCCTGCGACTGCTGAGCGAAGAGGATGTCGCGGCCGTCCGGCGTGAGCCCGTACATGCCGGGAAGATCGGCGCCCAGCACGATGATCTGCCGCGTGCCCGGCGTGGCGGTGTCGGGAGGGCTCGCCAGCGTGTCGCCGCTCTGGAAGTGCGCGACCACCTGGTAGACATACGACTCCTCGTTCACGACGGCGCTATCCACCGTGCCGGTGAGGTTCGAGGCAATGTGATCCTCGAGCACCGACGGCGTGTCGCCCGGGAGCCATCGCAGGAGGCGATATCCGACCAGCCCGTTCTGCTTCACGCGCGACCAGCGGATCTCCACCTGGCGGTTCCCCGCGAGCGCGTTGAATCCCTGGATGAGGCCACCGGTCTCGTTGTTGTAGGGGTCGAGCGGATTCGCCCGATCCCGCGTCTCGCATCCTCCGCTCGCGGCGAAGAGCACGAGAATCGCGAGGAGCCATCCCGCCCGCCTCAAAATCTCTGCCCCAGGAGCAGCATCACGATGCCGCTCACGAGCAAGGTCTGTCCCACGACGAGAGCCCCACCGGCCAGGCGGTCGTACTTCCGGGTCTGGTCGTAGAGGTACGGGATCTCGTCGGCGTTCGAGGAGGCGAGGTATTGCTCGTAGTAGTCGTCGGCTTTCTGGTGGAGCGGAATCGCCGATACCGAGAGCGCGGTCCCGATGCCGACCATCGTCCACTGGATCCAGGCCTTCTTGATGAGCGGCGTCTTCGGCGTCGGCCCGGGCGAGGCCCAGACCACGCGGCGGAGCTCGACGTGGGCCGTGCCGCTCTCATCCTCGACCAGCAACGCGCCGGAGATCACCGTGTCCGCATGGGCCGGAGCGGCGAAGCGGACCGAGGCATCCTCGATGAGTCCTGGAGGCACCGTGACCGGCGTCGCGCCCAGGAGCGAGTCGCCCGCGGCGCGATCGGTGACCGTGGCGATCGCCCCCATCGGCTCGCTCTCGATCGTGACGGAGGGGCGAAGATCGAAGAAGAGATGCGCCGACCCGTCCTTCACGAGCGTCACGTCCATGGCGTCCCGTCCCAGGCCGAAGCGCCGGGGGTCGGGCGGAAGGACGCGCACGCGAACCGCGCGGGCCGCGTGCTCGATCGGTCCCAGGGGCGAGCGGCCGGCCAGGGTGCCGTCGATGTAGACCTCGAGGCTCTCCGGACGGGTCTCGACGTAGAGGAATGCGGTGCCGACCGTGTCCTCGACCACGGCGGTCGGCTGGGAGAAGGGCACGTCCGACGCTCGCGCGGGCCGCGATGCGGCCGCCGGGAGCGCGAGCGCCAGAGCGAGCGCCGCTACGAAGCGGCGCGACGCGAGGCCCCTAGTAATCCAGTCCGATGTAGAACTCCTGTTCCCAGCCCGGTCGCACGGTGTGGAAGTCGGTCAGCTTCGCGAAATCATAGCGGAGCACCATGTAGCCGGCGAGGCTCGTCCTGAGTCCGAAGCCGAAGCTTCCCTTCGGATCGCGGAAGCGCTCGAACGACTCCCATGCGGTGCCCGCGTCGGCGAAGACCGCCGCTTCCAGTCCGGGAAGACCGAAGCCGCGGAACGGAACGCCGAGCACGAGCCGGTCGAGGAGGGGGAACCGGTATTCGAGATTGCCCATGAGAAGGCGCGTGCCTTCGAAGTAGCGATACGGGTAGCCGCGCATCGTGAGGCTTCCGCCCATCGCGAAGCGCTGCGGATCGGCGCCGCTCGACGCGCGTCCCTGCAGGCGGAGCGCGACGGACGTGAACTGGCTCGTGCGGAAGTACTTCCGGACATCGGCGAGCACGGTCACGTTCTCGTTCCGGCCGGTGTTCAGGTTCGTCGTGATCGATCCGGTGACGTTCATCCGGCCGCCGTCCCTCGGCCCCGTGCCGAACCAGAGGCTGTTGTCCTCGACGAGCGAGATCGAGTGCGTGGCGAGCACGCCCTCGCGATCGAAGCCGAGGAACATCTCCTTCTTGTCGTAGAAGATCGACATCGAGAGGTCGACGCGGCGGAAGCGCGAGAAGGGATAGCTCGCCACCACCGACCCGCCGGCCCGTCGCTCGAAGTAGTCGAACCCGCCCATGTCGACGTAGTCGCCCGCGGTGTGGAAGACCCCTGCGGCGTAGTTCCACCGGTGCTCGCGGTTGATCTTCCAGGCCGAGAAGTTCATGCGTGAAAAGATCTCCGACGCGGTACTCGCATTGTTCCCGAGCTGGAAGTAGTAGACCTTGTTTCCGAGGAGGTCGCTGAACGCCGCCTGGAATCCCTGCCCCACGTTCTCCGTCGCGGACGCCGAGATGCCGCCCTGCACGAGGTCGAGTCCGTAATGCGGCTTGTAGTCGCCTGGAGCCTCGGTGGACTGCGAGCTCGTCTCTTCCCAGGTCCAGGGCGCCGGCCCCTCGACGAGCGCCTGGTCGAGCGAGAACGAATCCCCGGGGGCGGCCGTGTTCATCGACATCTGGTAGATGCCGAAGGAGCTCCGATTGAAGCCGGTGAAGAGCACGCTCTTCCCGTCCGGAAGCCACGACGGATCCTGCACGCTGCTCAGAAGGTGCGTCATGCGCGCGCCGTGCCCCTCGGGATCGACCGTGTAGATCTCGAGCATGCCGCCGCGGTCCGACGTGAAGGCAATCCGATCACCGGTCGGCGACCACTTGGGCGCCGAGTCCATCCAGGGGCCGCACGTGAGATAGCGGATCTCGAGCGTCTTCATGTCGAGGAGGAAGAGGTTCTGGTGCCCATCCTTCCCGTAGCGCGTGCGGTCCGACGCGAAGGCGATCTGCGATCCGTCCGGCGACCACGTGGGGTCGGAGTCGGCGTAGAAGTCGTTCGTGAGGCGCGTCAGCGCCTCGCTGTCGCGCTCCATCAGGTAGAGGTCGGACTGCCCCGACGCCTCGATGCCGGAGAAGGCCACCTTCTTCCCGTCCGGCGACCAGGCCGGCGACGAGATGGCGATGAGCTTCGGGATGCGCTGGCGGACCAGGATCTTCCTCGACTTCGCGTCCATGATGAAGAGCGCGTCCCGGCCCTCCCACTTCGACACGAACGCGAGCTCGCCCTGCTTCGAGATGTCGATCCGGCTCTGGAAGGGATGGAACGATTCGAACTGGGGGTTCCGCTGGCCGCGAACCATCGGCTTCACCTGGCGCTCCGCGCCCTTGTAGGTCGCGCTGTAGATGTTCGTGTAGCCGTCGCGCGCGGAGATGAAGAAGTAGCGGTAGCCGCCTAAGAGCGACGTATCGGGGGCGGCGACCGGCTTCAGGTTGATCCCCTCGGACACGGCGCGCGGCTGCGCGGCGAGGTTCAGGGCGGAGCGGTCCTTCACCTGCGGGAAGTAGCGGCGCTTCTGCGCCAGGATCCAGTCCTCGGAGAGTCGGCGCGCCGAGACGCCGGTGACCTTCTGGATCAGCTTCTCCCAGTTGTCCTCTTTGTAGATCTCGGTGTAGAGGCGGCGGAGCGCCTCGTCCCCGTACGTCGTCCCGATGTACTCGCAGAGCGACTGACCCATCTTGTAGATGGTGAACGTGCCGTTGTACTTCCACATGTCGTCGATGGTCGGGAGACGGCCCTCGAGCACCATGTCGCTCATCACCATCGTGCCCTGCGCGTCCCACGGCGTGGACCAGTACTCCGCAAGCCCTTCCGAAAACCAGAGCGGCGGCACCACGTACGAGGCGCGGCGGTGCGCCTTGTACACATCGTCCATGATCGAGAACTGGAACACGTGCACCATCTCGTGATGGATCACGTGATGGAATTCGGCGTAGCTGCCTGTGTACGGAAGGACGACGCGTCCCTTCAGGAACTCGGTGAAGCCCTGCACGCCTTCGGGGAGGAATCCGGGACTGACGTTCGTCTGCTCGAAGTGATGATGCGAGCTGTACACGATCATCGGCACGGTCTTCGGGACTTCGTGCTGGAATTTCGCCGCGAGGTCCTTGTAGCTCTCTTCGGCCAGCACGAGCGCGATGCGCGCGATCGGCTCTTCTTCCGGATAGTAGAAGACCTCCACGTGCTCACCTTTCAGCGTGAGCCACTGGAAGCTCTCGTACTGAACTTTGTTTTTGCCGAAGGCGTAGTACTGGGCGCTCGAAGGTGTGGCGGCGGCGAACAGCAGTACAGCCGTGAGGCCTGCGACGATGCTCGACTTCTTCATGTTGAGCGGCCTTCGGTCGAGTCCGCCCGGCGAGACGACTTAGGTGGGGTTAACTGAAACGATTATACGCCGTCACGACGTGCTGAATCAACCTGCTTCATGACCGGAAATCGCGTTCCGATGCGGTTTTTCAGTGGTCGGGGAGCTCAGCGATCTCCCGTCCTGACTCGGACGCGCCGACCGCCCACCCAGACGGCCCGAACACGTGCGCGCGCCCATTCCCCGTTGGGAGTTTGCAGCAAGTCGTGGCTGAAGTGAACCAAATCCGCCCCAAAACCCGCGGAAATTTTCCCAAGAGGCAGGGGCCAGCCCGCCGCGAGGTGCGGATCTTCGAGGTGGGCGCGGAGCGCGCGCTTCAGGGTGAGACCTTGCTCGGGGTGGAAGGCCTCGGCCGCCGGCTCCCCCGCCTCCCGGCGCAGGAGCGCGGCCTGGATCGCGAGCAGCGGCCCCGCGCGGTCGAACGGTGCGTCCGATCCGAAGATGAGCGTCGCCCCGGCTCGCTCGAGGCTCTTCCAGGCGTACGACCGTGAGGTGCGGTCGCCCCAGAGTCTTCGGGCGAGCGGGCGGTCCGAGACCTGATGGATGGGCTGGACCGACGCGAGCACACCCAGAGCCTTGAACCGGGGCCAGTCCTCGGGGCGGCTCAGCTGGATGTGCTCGATCCGGGGCGGGAGCGGGAACGACCCGCCGTCCGCGAGGGTGCGTTCGATCGCGTCGAGGGCGTTCCGGACCGCACGGTCGCCGATCGCGTGGATCGCGACCGAGAGGCCGGACCGGGCCGCGGCCGCGCAGCCGTTCTGGAGCTCCGCCGGAGACATGACCTCGACCCCAGTCCCGCCGGCTGCGTAGGGTTCCTCGAGGAGCGCGGTGGACGACCCCAGCGTTCCATCCGCGAACATCTTCACCGGGCCGACCCGGAGCTGATCGCCCCCGTGGCCCGCCGCGAGGCCGAGTGCGGTCGCGGCCTCGACCGAGGCCACCGGCACCGAGAGAAGGAGCCGGAAGTCGAGGGGGCCGGATCGAGCTAGCTCCGCCGCGGCCCGCCACGTCGCGCTCCGGTCGAAGTCGTGGGCGGACGTGATCCCGAGGGAACGAGCCCGGTCGAGCGCCCGGGCCAGCTCGTCCTTGGGG
>DASTKC010000150.1:0-2055 GCA_035716085.1 Candidatus Eiseniibacteriota bacterium
ACGAAGCCGATCGTTTCACCGCTCCTCCGGGCGCGGAGCGAAAGCTCGCGCATGGCGTCCGGGCGGGTCACGATGCGCAAGGATCGCGCTCCGGGGCGGCCGCGTAGCTCTCGTTGGCTGCGGGATAGCTACCCCGGCGGACGTCGTTCTTGAACGCCGTGAGCGCCTGGCGCATCGCGCCGGCCACGTCCGCGTAGCGTCGGACGAACTTGGCCGGCTTCCCGAAGGAGAGCCCGATGAGATCGTGCAGCACCAGCACCTGGCCGTCGCAGCCGGGGCCGGCGCCGATCCCTATCGTCGGGATCGTGAGGGCCTTGGAGACCTCGGTCCCCAGCTCGAGCGGGATTCCCTCGAGGACGATGGCGAAGGCTCCCGCCCGCTCCAGCGCGAGCGCGTCCTCGAGGAGCGCGTCCGCCGCTTCGCGCCCGCGCGCCTGCACGCGGTAGCCCCCGAAGCTGTGGACCGACTGCGGCGTGAGGCCGAGGTGCCCGAGCACGGGGATGTCGGCGGCCAGGATCGCGTCGACCTGCGCGAGCACGCGCCGGCCGCCTTCGAGCTTCACGCCCTCGGCGCCGCGCTTCACGAGGCGCGCGCTGTTCCGCACCGCGTCCTCGGGGCCTGACTGGAAGGAGGCGAACGGGAGGTCGACGATCACCAGCGACTTCGGCTGCGCGCGCATGACGGCCCGGAGGTGATGCGACATCTCCGCCATGGTCACGGGGATCGTGGACTCGTAGCCGAGCACCACCATCCCGAGCGAATCGCCGACGAGGATGAGATCGATCCCAGCCTCGTCCGCGATGCGGGCGGACGGGTAGTCGTAGGCGGTGACGGAGGTGATGCGCTCGCCCCGCTGCTTCATCTCGCGGATCGTGCGCACGGTGACCTTGGCGCGCGCCGGCGGCGCTTGGCCCTGGCCGGCGCCGCCGGTGCCGCCGCCACCGCCGTATTTCGCCGGGGTCTCCGACATCAGCCCCGCTCCTCTGCCCGGACGCCCGGATTCACGTAGGCCACGCCTTCCTTGTGCTCCACGATGCGCGTGATCAGATCCTCGAGATCGTTCGTGCGATCCACGAAATTCATCTCGTCCGTGTTCACGACGAGGAGCGGCGCGTCGCGGAAGTGGAAGAAGAAGTAGTTGTAGGCCTCCGCGAGCGTGGCCGTGTACTTGGGCTCCATCAGCTTCTCGTACGTGCGGCCGCGCTGCTGGATGCGCTCGAGGATCCGCTCGGGGCTCGCCTGGAGATACACCACGAGGTCGGGCGCGGGCACCTCGGACTCGAGCTGCGGCGCGATGGCGTCGTAGAGCATCAACTCGCGATCGCTCAGGTTGAGATTCGCGAAGATGCGATCCTTCTGGAAGAGATAGTCCGCCACGATCCCCTCGTGGAAGAGATCCGGATGCACGCGCTCCCGGAGGTCCTTGTAGCGGCTCACCAGGAAGAACATCTGCGTCTGGAACGCGTACCGGCGCGGATCCTTGTAGAAATCCGGCAGGAACGGGTTCGCCTCGGGCTCCTCGAGCACGAGGCGCGCGCGGAAGCGCTCGGCGAGGAGCCGCGCGAGCGACGTCTTGCCAACGCCGATCACGCCCTCGATGGCGACGTAGCGACCGAGGAGCTGGGTCAACGGAGCACGCTCAGTACCAGAAACGGCCTCCCTTGCGCACGGACGGCGTGGGATCGAGCTTCTTGACCAGCTTCTTCACCGTCTCACCGATGGACGGATGCACGAAGTCGGGGTCCAGCTCGAGCATCGGGTGGAGCACGAACGCGCGGCGATGCGCCTCCGGGTGCGGCACCTGGAGGTCGGGCTCGTCGATTTGCGAATCGCCGTGGAAGAGGAGATCGAGGTCGATGGAGCGCGGGCCCCAGCGCTGCGACCGCACGCGACCCATGCGCTTCTCGATCAAGAGGAGATGCCAGAGGAGCGTGCGCGCATCGAGCTCGGACTCGAGCCACGCGACGGCATTGAGGTAGGCGGGCTGATCGACATCGCCGACGGGATCCGTGTCGTAGAGCGACGAGACGCGGAGCACGGACGTGTGCGGGATGT
>DASTKC010000151.1:0-3131 GCA_035716085.1 Candidatus Eiseniibacteriota bacterium
ACTCGAGCGTGCTCTCCGCGGTCCGGAAGACGCCGGCTCTCATATCGTCGTCGTCGCTCACCATGCGCGAGCTGACGCCGGTCGACCGCCAGTTCCTGGTCGAGCGGCATCTCATCTCGCACGACCTGGCGGACAACGGACGGCTCCGCGGACTCCTGGTCGTGCCGGACGAGAGCGTCTCCGCGATGGTGAACGAGGAGGATCATCTGAGGCTCCAGGCGCTCGCCTCCGGATTTCAGCTCCGGTCGGCGTGGGAGTCGATCAACACCATCGATGATGAACTGGGGCAGGACCTCGACTATGCTTTCAGCGAAGATCTCGGGTACCTGACCGCCTGTCCGACGAACGTCGGCACGGGCATGCGCGCTTCGGTGCTCATCCACCTCCCGTCCCTGGTCCTGACCAAGCAGATCGGACGCGTGCTGCAAGGCATCAACCAGGTCGGACTGGCCGTGCGCGGCTTCTACGGCGAGGGCTCGCAGATCATGGGCAACTTCTTCCAGATCTCGAACCAGACCACGCTCGGGCAGAGCGAGAAGGAGACGGTCGAGGGTCTCGAGCGGGTCACGCGGCAGATCATCGAAGCGGAGCAGCGCGCGCGCGACGAGCTCCTGAAGGACGCGCGGGTCCAGATCGAGGACAAGATCTGGCGCGCTTACGGGACGCTCCGGCACAGCCGGGTCATCTCGTCCCAGGAGGTCGTGAACCTGTCCAGCGCCGTCCGTTTCGGCGTGGCGCTCGCGATCCCCGGGCTGGCTTCGGTACGCACGCTGAACGAGGTCCTCATCCGCACACAGCCGGCGCACGTGCAGCTCGCGGCGGGCAAGGAGCTGGAGCAGCGGGAACGGAACGTCCTTCGCGCGGAGCTCGTGCGGGCCCTTCTGGACGCGAACGAGCCGGACGCGGTCAATCCGAATTGAGCTCGATGGCCTAGGGGAAATCCCCGGAGGTTTTCGCCAAATGCACGACAAGTTCACGGAGCGGGTGCGGAAGGTGATGTACCTGGCGCGGGAGGAGGCCGCCCGGCTCCAGCACGACTACATCGGGACGGAGCACCTGCTGCTCGGTGTGATCCGCGAGGGGGAGGGCATTGCCGCGACGGTGCTCAACAACCTCGGCCTCGACCTGGACGCGATCCGCCAGGCCGTGGAGAGCATGGTCGCCGCCACGGGCGGTACGCTGACGATCGGCGAGATTCCGTTCACGCCGCGGGCCAAGCGCGTGCTCGAGCTCTCGGTGGACGAGGCCCGCCAGCTCGGCCACAACTACGTGGGAACCGAGCATTTGCTTCTCGGGTTGATCCGCGAGGGGGAAGGCGTCGCCGCGCGGGTCCTGCTCGAGCTGGGCGTGGACCGCAAGAAGGTGCGCGAGGAAACGCTCAAGCTCCTGGGAGGGACCCCGTCCGTGTCGCAGCCCGAGCGTGAAGGAAAAGTGGAGACCCCGGCTCTGAATCAGTTCGGCCGGGACCTGACCGCGCTCGCGCGCGAGGCCAAGCTCGATCCCATCATCGGACGCGAGTCCGAGATCGAGAGGGTGATCCAGGTGCTCTCCCGCCGCAAGAAGAACAACCCCATCCTGATCGGTGAGCCGGGCGTCGGGAAGACCGCGATCGCCGAAGGGCTCGCCGAGCGCATCGTCGAGAACAAGGTTCCCGAAACTCTCAAGGACAAGCGCATCGTGACCCTGGACCTGGCGGCCGTCGTCGCCGGGACCAAGTACCGCGGACAGTTCGAGGAGCGCCTCAAGGCGGTCATGAACGAGATTCGCGAGTCCAAGGACACGATCATCTTCATCGACGAGCTCCACACGATCGTGGGCGCCGGCGGCGCCGAGGGTGCGATCGACGCGTCCAACATGCTGAAGCCCGCGCTCGCGCGCGGCGAGCTCCAATGCATCGGCGCGACCACGCTCGACGAGTTCCGCAAGTACATCGAGAAGGACGGCGCCCTCGAGCGGCGGTTCCAGCCGATCATGGTCGACCCGCCCTCGGTGGACGAGACGATCCAGATCATCATGGGGCTCCGCGACAAGTACGAGGCGCATCACGGCGCCAAGTACACGGACGAGGCCATCGTGAGCGCCGTCAAGCTCGCGGACCGCTACATCAACGACCGGTTCCTGCCCGACAAGGCGATCGACGTCATCGACGAGGCGGGCGCGTGCGCGCGCCTGTCGATCTCGGCCATTCCGACCGAAGTGCGGGAGCTGGAGAAGCAGGTCGAAGAGGTCGCGAAGGAGAAGGAGGCCTCGATCCAGCAGCAGGAGTTCGAGAAGGCCGCCCGGATCCGCGACAAGGAGAAGGAGCTCCGCGCGAAGCTTCGCGACCTGAAGAAGAACTGGACCGACGTTCGCCACGAAACCCAGGCGACCGTGGACGGCGACCTCATCGGCACCGTGATCGCCCGCATGACGGGTATCCCCATCGCGCGGATCGAGGAGAAGGAATCGGAGAAGCTCCTCCGCATGGAGGAGGAGATCCGGAAGTCGATCGTGGGCCAGGACGAGGCGGTCGCCGCGGTGTCGCGGGCCATCCGCCGGAACCGGGCCGGGCTGCGCGATCCGCGCCGCCCGATCGGCTCGTTCATCTTCCTCGGCCCCACGGGCGTCGGAAAGACGGAGCTCGCCCGCGTGCTCGCGCGGTTCCTCTTCGACGATCCGGACGCGCTCATTCGCATCGACATGTCCGAGTACATGGAGAAATTCTCGGTCTCGCGCCTGATCGGCGCCCCTCCGGGCTACGTCGGCCACGAGGAAGGCGGCCAGCTCACGGAGAAGGTGCGGCGCAAGCCCTACTCGGTCGTGCTCCTCGACGAGATCGAGAAGGCGCACCCCGACGTGTTCAACATCCTGCTCCAAGTGCTCGACGACGGCATGCTGACCGACAGCCTTCGGCGGAAGGTCGATTTCAAGAACACGGTCCTCATCATGACCTCGAACCTGGGCGCGCGTCAGATCAAGGGCGGGCGGAGTCTCGGGTTCTCGGAGCGTGACGAGGAATCGGCCTACGGCGGCATGAAGCGCACGATCATGGATGAGCTGAAACGCTCGTTCAATCCGGAGTTCCTGAACCGGATCGACGACACCATCGTCTTCCATTCCCTCAGCCGTGAGGACATCACGGCGATCGTCCG
>DASTKC010000152.1:0-8730 GCA_035716085.1 Candidatus Eiseniibacteriota bacterium
GATCGAGCGCGGACTCGAAGTACGCGCGTGCCTCGTCGTAGTCCCCCGCTTCCCACGCGGCCTCGCCCGCGACGAGCGGGTCGCTGGAAGGCACAGGAGTCGCGGCGAACGAATGGGACCAAAGCGCCGCCAGGCACGCGAGGGGGAGGGCGGCCAGGCGGCGACTGCCTCGAGCCATAAGGTCTCCGATGGTAGCACCGCGCGGGGGCCGGGCGTGCAAGCCACGAAAGCGGTACACTGAGCGTTTGGCCAAAACGGCGCCAAGTCGAGGAGGGACAGGCAGATGAAGATCGGAATCCTGGGCTCCGGGGACGTGGGAAGGACCTTGGGAGCAGGGCTCGCGGCACGCGGGCACGACGTGAAGCTCGGCACCCGCACGCCCGAGAAGGAAGCGATCCGGGACTGGGGGACCAAGTCGGGACCGCGAACCTCGGTCGGCACGTTCGCCGACGCGGCTTCGTTCGGCGAGCTCGTCATCGTCGCGACGCGATGGGATGGAACCGAGAACGCGTTGAAGCTCGCCGGGCCGTCGAATCTCGAGGGCAAGGTCGTGATGGACGCGACCAATCCGCTCACGATGAATGGGGGCGAGCTCGGCCTCGCGCTGGGATTCTCGGACTCGGGTGGTGAGCAAGTGCAGCGGTGGATCCCCGGCGCGCGCGTCGTGAAGGCGTTCAATACGGTCGGCACCGTTCACATGGTGGACCCGGGCTTCTCCGGCGGACCGCCCGACATGTTCGTCGCCGGCGACGACGCATCCGCGAAGAAGGTGGTCGCGGAGCTCGCGTCGTCACTGGGATGGTCCGTCGTGGATCTGGGACCGCTCCGCCGCGCGCGGCTGATCGAGCCTCTCGCGATGGTCTGGATCCAGCACTCGATCGATACGAGATCCCGCGACCACGCGTTCAAGCTGCTCCGCAAGTGACCGCCCCGGAGCGTACGGAGGGCGTCGGGCCCACCGAACCTAAGCGGGTGGCTCCGCCCACGATCGACCTTCCCCTCGCGATGGTGGCCGGGCACGAAGCGATCGAGGAGACCGCGGAGACCGATTGGTTTCGCGCCGCGACCCCAACGGTCGTGGCGGCGACGGGGCTCGGCGTGGAGGACCTGGGTTCGGTCCGCCTCTACTTCATGCCGCGGGTGGACGTGCTCATGTTCAACCGCGCGGTCGGGATCGGAATCGGGCACCCCGCGACCGAGGACGAGATCGACAGGATCGTGGCGCGCTATCGCGATCGGGGCGTGTCGCGCTTCCTCGTCACCATCTCGCCCGCCTCGAAGCCGGACTCGATCGCGCCCTGGCTCGAGGCGCGCGGATTCCGAGCGCACAACGCGTGGGTGAAGCTCCACCGCGAAGCCGAGCGCGTGCCCGAGATCGCAACCGCGGGACTCCGCATCGAGGAGATCGGCCCCGATCGCGCGCTCGAGTTCGGGAAGGTGGTCCAGGCCGGCTTCTCGATGATCGACATTGCGGGAGAGTGGGTGGGGCTCACCGTCGGACGTCCAGGCTGGCGCCACTATCTCGCGCTCGACGGCGACAAGGCGGTCGGCGCCGCCGCGATGTACCTCCGCGGCCCCTGGGCTTGGTTTGGATTCGCCGCGACGCTCGAGGAGGCACGCGGGCGCGGGGCCCAGAGCGCACTCATCGCGCGCCGCGTCACCGACGCGCACGTGGCCGGCGTGCGCTGGCTCAGCATCGAAACCGCCCAGGACACGCCGGAGCGCGACGCTCCGTCCTTCCGGAACGTAGCGCGGCAGGGATTCCAGGTCGCCTACCTGAGGCCGAACTGGATCTGGAAGGCGCCCGGAGCGTGAGGGGCGCCCGACCGCGCGCTCTCGGCGCGGCCGGACGCAACACCGTCAGCGAGGCAGGACTTCGGTGAAGCGCCCCGCCGCCGCTGGATGCTTCGGCGCCTTCCCCTCGAGCAGGACCGCCTTCGGGGTCGCGGACGATCCGTAAAATCGGTGGAGCGCGTCGTTGTCCGGGTGAAGGCTCGATCCTTCGAGTGAGATCCCGGCGAACGCGCCCTTCGCCTTCGCGTACGAATAGATCTCCGCGTTCAGCTTGAGATCGGTCTCCGCTTCCGCGGACCGGCCGTACGGCCCGGCCGCGACGCTCCCCTTCCCGCCGAGCGTGAACTTGCTCTCGAGGAGCGAGCTCGCCGCCTTGTCGTTCATGAAGAAAAGGACCAGCTCGGTCTTCTCGACGCCGATCTGAAGCCCGAAGCTTCCCCCCGAGATCGTGAGGAAGATCGGCGGGCCCCACGAGCCGTCCGCCATGCGGCAGCTCATCACGCCTTTTCCGTGCCGTCCTCCCCAGCCCAGCGCGCCCTTGATCACCTCGGGAAACACGGCGACGCACCGGGCCTTGTCGAGGAGGTCCCGGGGAATGCTCTCCTTCACCTGGGTCAGCTCGACGAAGCTCTGCCGCGCGTCCTCGAGCCGCTTCGCTTCCTTGTCCTCGGTCTTGTCATCGGCGCGCACCGCTGGAGCCGCGAGGGCCAGCGCGAGCGCGACGGTCCAAACCGCAAATCGGGTCACATGCAGTCGCATGGTTCATCCTCCGTTTCGATCATCCCCACCCATCTACCATGCTACAGGACCTGGAAGGATGCTGCAGTGCAGCGGAGCTCGAGGGGTCAGTGCGCGCGCATCTTCTCCCGGATCACCTCGTCGAAGTGCAGCGCGAGCTCGTAGCGGGTGATGTCGTCTTCGTTGGCGCCCTTCTGGATCACGACGAGTCGATTCCCGGGCATCGTCTCGAGGAGCGGGCCGCCCCCGGCGGTGGCGGCGCGAAGGGGTTCGAGGTTCCATGCTTCGGTGGGCGCGCCCGCGGTGATGCGGGGACCGGTCCCGACGGCCACGGCCATCAATCGGTTCCCCAGAGGATTCGCGAAGTAGACGTGCTTGCTGTCGGACCCCCAAACGGGAATGCTGCCGATGCCCGACGAGATGATGATGGGCTGTCCCTGGACTCTGGCCCCGTCCCATCCGACCAGGTAGATCTCGAATCTCCCGCTCTGGTCCGAAACGAAGGCGATCGCGTGTCCGTCCGGCGAGAAGGTCGGAAACGCCGTTCGCGAGCCCGGCCCGAAGAGCGGCACCGGCTTCGCGTTCGTTCCGTCCGCCGGAAGGATCACAGCCTCGGGTCGTCCCCCCACGCTTTGCATGCCGCCGATCCATCGTCCATCCGGAGACCACGAGGTCGGGCTCAGCTGCACGTCGGGCGTGGTCGCTCCGACGTGGCGCGGCTCACCCCCTCCGTTCGAATCCACCACCCAGATCCCGTCCGACGCGGAGCGGGAGACCTGCGAATACGCAAGCCTGGAACCGTCCGGTGAAAAGGTCGCGTTGTTGCAATCGATCCCGGCCCTCGCGATGACGCGCTGCGACTTGGACCGTCCGCGCTCCGACACCCAGATCTCGTAGATGGCGCCGTCGTTCGCGATGATGGACGCGAAGCGCTCCCCGTCCGCCGAGGCGGCGAACGTGCTCTCGAACGGCTGGTGCTCGCCGGACCAGTCGCTCACCTTGCCGTCCGCGTCGACGATGATGGCGTGCCGGTCCCGTGCGACGTCGCCGCCCAAGAGGTAGCGAAGCGTGCCCTCGCCGGTCAGGCCGAAGGAGGCGTTCATCCAGCTCTGGTTGATCCGGAGTCCGCCTTCGATCGCGACGGGTGTTCCCTCGATCTGGAGCTTGCCGAGGTCGAACGGCACCGCGAGGAGCGCGTCGCCCCGGGTGAACAGGAGATGGCCGGTCGAGGAGTAGACGGGGCTTCCCGCGTCCTTCACGAGGATGCGGACGTTGCCCGACTTGAGATCGAGCACCGCGATGTCGACGTGGAAGATGCCCTCGGCGTAGGACGTGCCCTGCATCAGGACTCCGCGGTCCTTGGGGAGCCCCGAAACCATCACGAACGTGCCGTCATAGCCCTGCGCCGTGAAGGTCTTCGGCGCCCCCATCGCGACGCCGCTCTTGTCCAGCCTCAGGTACTTCTTTCCCTGGCCGACGCTGATGACGAAGCCGCCCGATTGGAGCCAGAGCACGTTTCCGATCCAGTCGTCCGTCGCCTTCGCGATCGGAACCGGCGGCGCGCTGCCGTCCAGGGGCATCGTCATCAGCCGGTTATCCGCCGAGCGCTCCGAGGCGGGGGCGATGAACGCGACCCAGCGGCCATCGGGGCTGATCGTCGGGATCTGAGCCCCCTTCGTCCCCTGGAGCAGGCGAAACTCCGTGTCCTCGAGCGTCCGGACGTAGAGATGGGACGTCGACTCCTCGTCCCCTTTCGCCTCCCGCGGCACGGCCTGCATCACGAAGTAGTGGTCGTCGTCGCTCATCGCCGTCTGATTGGGGCGCAAGTCATGCGGAATCGGCACCGACAGGCGGATCACGTGCTGCTCGTCCTTCTTCCCGCGGCCGAGGATCACTCCCGCGGCGATCCCGAGGATCAGCCCCGTCACGAGCGCGAGGAAGATCCAGTGCCGCGAGGCCGGTCGAAGCGGCGCCACGTCGACGCCCGGGGCGCGCGTGTGCGGCACGCCCGACTTCACTTCCTCGAGCGTGAGCCGCGCGTCGCCGATGTCGCGGAGGCGCTTTCGCGGATCCTTTTCGAGGCAGCGGTGGAGGAGATCGCGCACGGCCGGCGGAGTGTTCGCCGGCAGCGCGTTCCAGTCGATGTCCCGCTCCAATATCTTTGCGATCGTGTCCGACACGGTCTCGCCCGGGAAGGCGGACTTCCCCGTCAGGCACTCGAAGAGCACGCAGCCGAAGGACCAGATGTCCGTGCGGCGGTCGACGGGCTTCCCGCGCGCCTGCTCGGGGGAGAGATAGCCGGCCGTGCCCAGGATCACACCGGGCATCGTCTGAGAGCCGAACGTGGGCGAGTGCGCCATCGTCGGCGAGCTGATGATGGTCGGCGAGTTGATGATCGTCGGCGAGTTGAGCGTCGGGGATTGGGGGATCGGCCCCGAGGGCGTCTGCGACGGCGAGTCACCGATCGCGGACTCCGGCGCCACGCGTCCCTTCGCCAGGCCGAAGTCGACGATCTTCACCTGGTCGGACGCCGTGACGAGCACGTTGCCCGGCTTGAGATCGCGATGGATGACGCCCGCCTCGTGCGCGGCCTCGATCCCGCTCGCGACCTGCAGGCAGATGTCGATCGCTTCGGACATCGGGAGCGGCCCGCGCGCGAGCTTGTCCGCGAGGCTCTCCCCCTCGACCAGCTCGAGGGCGAGATACCGGCGTCCCTCCGCCTCCTCGATCCCGTGGATGCCCGCGATGTTCGGGTGATTGAGCGACGCGACGAGCCGGGCCTCGCGCTCGAAGCGCGCGAGCCGCTCGGAGTCGGCGGCGACGTCGTCGGGCAGCGCCTTGATCGCGACGGCTCGGTCGAGCCGCATGTCGCGCGCGAGATAGACGATCCCCATCCCGCCGCGCGCGATCTCGCGCTCGATCTTGTAAGGCCCGATCGTGCTGGGCACACTGGTGGGCGGGCGAAGGGTCAAGCGCCGATGATAGCCCCGGCCCCGGGCCGTATGCTAGTCTCCGTCCCGTTTCGTCCAAGCCGAAATCGAGGAACGATCGTGCGTCTTCTCATCTCGCTCGCCACGAGCGCACTCTCGCTCGCGGCGTCCGCCGCTTATGCCGTCGCGTGGCCGTCCCCGCACACGCTCGGCCCCTATGCCTACGTCTCACCCGCCCCCGGCTCGACCCTCCAGATGCCCGGCACCACGATCATCGTGCGTCCGGGCGGACCGGTGGATCCCACGTCCCTCACGCCCGGGATCATCCAGGCGGTGGGATCCGCGTCCGGCTCGCATGGCGGATTCGTCCGTCTCTCCGACGATGGGAAGACGATCGTCTTCCACCCCGACGCGCCGTTCCTGATGGGAGAGACCGTCACGTGTACGATCGAGGCCGGAATCCGCAGCGAGGGCGCGCTGCCGGAAGAATCGTTCTCCTTCCGAACCTTCGACGACTCCACGCCCGGTCCCGCGCCGGGATCGTCGCTCGCGATGGAGGCTCTGGATGGAACCTCGGGACCGTCGTTCAGGGCTCCGGGCTTCACGTCGTCGTCCTTCGATTCGCTCCCGCCCGACTTCCCGCCGATCGAAGTGACCGCGGGCGCCGGGTCCGAACCGGGGTATCTATTCCTCGCCCCACTCAAGTTCAGCGATCCGGCGTACCAGTCCTACCTCCTGGTCCTCGCGAATGACGGGACACCCATCTTCCAGCGCAAGCTCCAGAGCACCGGCCTCGACTTCAAGATGCAGCCGTCCGGCCGCATGTCCTACTTCGACACGGCCGGCAGCAAGTTCTACGTGATGAACGCCAACTTCGCGGTGACGGACAGCTTCGAGATGGGCTACGGCTACTACACGGACGTTCACGAGCTCCAGATCCTCCCGGACGGACACGCGCTGCTCATGGCCTATGACGGCCGCGCGGTCGACATGAGCGCGGTCGTGCCGGGCGGAAACCCCAACGCCGTGGTGACCGGACTCGTCATCCAGGAGCTCGACCGCTCCAAGGACGTCGTCTTCCAGTGGAGATCGTGGGACCACTTCCAGATCACCGACGCGGTGAACCGGTCTCTCACGGCGGCCCAGATCGACTACGCCCACGGGAACGCCATCGAGAAGGACACGGACGGCAACCTTCTGATCTCGAGCCGCCACATGTCCGAGATCACCAAGATCAGCCGCGACGACGGGCACATCATCTGGAGGCTGGGGGGGAAGAACAACGAGTTCTCGTTCGTGAACGATCCCGACGGATTCTCCTACCAGCACTCGATCCGAAGGCTCCCGAACGGCCATGTCATCCTGTACGACAACGGCAACTTCCACACGCCCCCCTACTCGCGCGCCGTGGAATACGATCTCGACGAGTCCGCGAGGACGGCCACGCTCGTCTGGGAGTACCGAAACAGCCCCGACAACTACGGCTCGGCGATGGGATCCGTGCAGCGATTGCCCAACGGGAACACGGTCATCGGATGGGGCGCGACGAGCCCGGCGCTCACGGAAGTGACGCCAACCGGCGAGAAGATGGAGGAGATCCGCTTCCCCGCCGGCGTGTTCTCGTACCGTGGATTTAGGCACGAGTGGCCGCCCACGATCGCGGCGACCGCTGAGCTCGTCCGTCCGCGCATCGACGTCGGATCGATTGGCCCCGAGATCTCGGTTTGGGTGAGGCCCGATGCCGAGCTGTTCTTCTCCGCCGATTCCGTCGACGTCGATTCGCTCCGGATCCAGGGGACGATCTACGCCACGTCGTCGGGGCCCGTCGATCCCACGCGCGGCATGGAGATACGATTTCCGAGCGCTCCCCTCCTCGCCTACCTGAAGCCTGGCCGGACCCAGCTCGACATCGACGGGACGCTCGTGAGCGGCGAGCGCTTCCACACGAGCGCCGCGATCGAGATCACGGGCGAGAAGCGGGTGCGCGCGCGCATGGCGTCTCCGGTCGGCGCCTCTCCCGTGCGGATTGCGTTCCGGAGCGACGGCGCCACGCCGCGGACGGTGACGATGGCGGCGTACGACGCCCACGGCAGGCGGGTGCGGCACTGGACCGCGACGATCGGAGGATCGGGCGAGGTCACCTGGGATGGGCGCGGCGGGAACGGCGAGCGGCTGGCTTCGGGGATCTACTTCGTCGGAACCGAGGGAACCGCCATCGACGAGATGGCGCGGGTCGTTCTGATCAAGTAGCGGCGGTCGGGGTTCCCAGCTCCGACAGGAGCGCGTGGAGCTGGCTCGCGGATACCGGCTTCACCAGGTGGATGTCGAACCCGGCCTCGCGGGACAGGCGCTTGTCCTCGCTCTGCCCCCACCCCGTGAGCGCGATCAGCACGAGACCGTCGCCCCACGGCGAGCGGCGCGCCTTCATCGCCACGTCGTATCCGCTCATGCTCGGCATCCCGATGTCGATGAACGCCACGTCGGGATGGAACGCGGCCATCACCTCGAGCGCCTCCTCGCCGTCGTGCGCCGTCCGCACATCCGCTCCGGCCATCCGCAGAAGGAGAGCGAGGCTCTCGGCGGAGTCCGCATTGTCGTCCGCCACCACGACGCGCCGGGGAAACACCGGAAGGCTTTCGGAACCGCCCCTCCGCTCGATCGCCGGCGGCTCGATCCCCTCCGCGGCGGGAATGTGGATCACGAACTCGCTCCCGTTACCGGGACCCTCGCTCGCCGCCTCGAGGCGTCCCCCATGCATCTCGACCAGACGACGCGAGAGGTGGAGGCCGATGCCGAGGCCGATGCGGGGCGTATCGGGCGTCGGTCGCGCCTGCGTGTAGAGATCGAACACGCGGGCGAGGGTATCGGCATTCATGCCCATGCCGTTGTCGCGCACCCGGATCGCCACCCATCCATTCTCGTGCTCCACTCGAACCTCGAGGCAGCCGCCGCGATTCGTGTACACCGCGCCGTTGTTGAGGAGATTCGAGAGGACCTGCGCGAGCCGCGTGGGATCGCCATCGACGTGCACGGGCTCGCGCGGCAAATTCACCGAGAGCGTGTGCGAGCGCTCGTCGATGATGGGGCGGCTCGTTTCGATCGCCCCCCGCACGACGCGCGCGAGGTCGAGGCGCTCGGTGCGAAGCGTGAGCTTTCCCTGCGTGATGCGCGACACGTCGAGGAGATCGTCGATGAGATGGACCATCTGCCCGACCTGGCGCTCCATCATCTCGCGCGACTGGGTCACGAGCTTTGGATCTTCGCCCCC
>DASTKC010000153.1:0-2819 GCA_035716085.1 Candidatus Eiseniibacteriota bacterium
GCGAGGAGATCATCGAGCCGCTCGGGGACCGGGTGCTCGGCCGCGTGGCCATCGAGGACATCGTGGACCCGAACACGGGCGACGTCATCGTCCGCTCGGGCGAGGAGATCAACGAGGCGGCGGCCGAGGCGATCGAGGAGAGCGGGCGCATCGAGAAGGTGTCGATCCGCTCGGTGCTCAAGTGCGAGGCGCCGCGCGGCGCGTGCGCGAAGTGCTACGGACGCAACCTGGCGACCGGCCGCATGGTCGACCTGGGCGAGGCCGTGGGCGTCATCGGGGCGCAGTCGATCGGTGAGCCGGGCACGCAGCTCACGCTCCGGACGTTCCACATCGGTGGTGTGGCCGGACGCATCGTCGAGCAGTCGAAGATCAAGGCGAAGACCCCGGGCAAGGTCGTCTTCCGGGATCTGGAGACGGTCGAGCGCTCGAGTGGCCAGCTGGTCGTGGTCGGCCACAAGGGCCAGATGGAGATCCAGGGTCCGGACGGCAAGGCGCGGCAGCGCTACTCGCCTCCGTACGGCGCCACGCTCCACGTGCGGGACGAGATCGAGGTGAACCCGGGCGACGAGCTCTTCGAGTGGGACACGTTCAGCACGCCGATCCTCACCGAGAAGCCGGGCGTGGTGCGATTCGTCGACATCAAGGAGAAGGTCACCGTTCGCGACGAGGTCGACGAGAACACGGGCCTCCGGCTCATGGTCATCATCGACGACCGTGAGAAGGTGCTCCATCCGCACGTCGACATCATCGGCAAAGGGGACCGCCGGGTCGCGAGCTATCCGCTTCCGACCGGGGCGCGGCTCCTCGTGCGCGACGGCCACGAGGTCACGGCCGGCGAGGCGCTGGTCAAGATCCGGCGCGAGATCTCGAAGACCCGCGACATCACGGGCGGTCTGCCCCGCGTGAGCGAGCTCTTCGAGGCGCGGAAGCCGAAGGACGCCGCGACCGTCAGCGAGATCGACGGGCGCGTGGAGTTCGGCGGCGTGACCCGAGGCATGAAGAAGCTGATCGTGGTCGGGGACTCGGGCGAGTCCCGCGAGTACCTGATCCCCCAGGGCAAGCACATGCACGTCCAGGAGGGGGACTACGTCCATGCCGGCGACCGGCTGACCGAGGGTCCGGTCAACCCGCACGACATCCTCAAGATCAAGGGAATCCAGGCGGTGCAGGAGTACCTGGTGAACGAGATCCAGGAGGTCTACCGCCTCCAGGGTGTGCGGATCGACGACAAGCACATCGAGGTCATCGTCCGGCAGATGCTGCAGAAGGTTCGGATCGAGGACCCGGGCGACACGAACTTCCTCGAGGGAGAGCAGGTCGACAAGACCCTCCTCAAGGTGGAGCAGGCCAGGGTGGAGGCCGAGGGTGGCCAGCCGGCGACGTATCAGCCGCTCCTGCTTGGAATTACGAAGGCTTCGCTGTCGACCCAGAGCTTCATCTCCTCGGCATCGTTCCAGGAGACGACCCGGGTGCTCACGGAGGCGTCGGTCCTCGGCATGACGGACCACCTCCGGGGCCTCAAGGAGAACGTCATCATCGGCCACCTCATTCCCGCCGGGACCGGGCTGAGCCGCTACCGCGGCATCGACGTGATCTCGGAGGACGAAGAGGAGACCGAAAAAGCAGCTCCGGTGGAGGAAGAGGTAAAAACAGCTTGACCGGGGGCCCCCGGGCTCGATATAGTGCCCGTTCTTTGCGCCCGAAACCTATTGTGATGAGGAGTTTTAGGTGCCGACTCTGAACCAGCTCGTCCGGCATGGCCGGAAGAGACAGCTTTCGAAGACCGCGTCCCCGGCCCTGAAGGCGGCGCCGCAGAAACGCGGCGTGTGTACGCGCGTCTATACATCTACGCCGAAGAAGCCGAACTCGGCGCTCCGCAAGGTCGCCCGCGTTCGCCTCACGAACGGGATGGAAGTCACCTGCTACATCCCGGGCGAGGGGCACAACCTGCAGGAACACTCGATCGTCCTCATCCGGGGGGGCCGTGTGAAGGACCTCCCGGGCGTGCGCTACCACGTCGTCCGGGGAACCCTGGACGCGTCCGGCGTGGACGGCCGTCAGCAGAGCCGGTCCAAGTACGGCACCAAGCGGAAGAAGGGGGCGTAACCGATGCGCCGCGCAGCCAAGATCCATCGCGTGGAGCTCGCTCCGGACGCTCGCTACGCGAACGTGCTGGTCACCCGCTTCATCAACTGCCTGATGCTCGGAGGCAAGAAGAGCACGGCCGAGCGCATCTTCTACGGCGCGATGGACGTGATCGAGAAGAAGACGGGTCAGGACGGCTTGAGCGTCCTGAAGACCGCCATGAACAACGTGAAGCCGGTCCTGGAGGTGAAGTCCCGACGCGTCGGCGGCGCCACCTACCAGGTCCCGGTCGAAGTCAGGCAGGACCGGCGGACCGCGCTCGCGCTCCGCTGGTTGATCCAGTACTCGCGCAGCCGCCCGGACCACACGATGGCCGACCGGCTCGCCGCCGAGATCACGGCAGCCTCCAAGAACGAAGGGGGCGCGGTGAAGAAGAGGGAAGACACGCACAAGATGGCAGA
This sequence comes from Candidatus Eiseniibacteriota bacterium, assembly GCA_035716085.1. Classification (GTDB taxonomy): domain Bacteria; phylum Eisenbacteria; class RBG-16-71-46; order SZUA-252; family SZUA-252; genus WS-9. The sequence goes on from DASTKC010000153.1 coordinate 2,547, forward strand.
GGCGAACAAGGCGTTCGCCCATTACCGCTGGTAACGCGAAGGACGGTTTCGAAGTGCCCAGGCAGTTCGATCTTTCTCATATGCGCAACATCGGCATCATGGCCCACATCGATGCCGGCAAGACGACCCTGACGGAGCGCATCCTCTATTACACGGGGAAGGTGCACCGGATGGGAGAGGTCCATGACGGCGCGGCCACCATGGACTGGATGGAGCAGGAGCGGGAGCGGGGGATCACCATCACCTCGGCCGCCACAACCTGCTTCTGGAAGG
>DASTKC010000154.1:0-2873 GCA_035716085.1 Candidatus Eiseniibacteriota bacterium
CCCACTACAAGGAGTGCCTCGGCGGACCCACGGTGCGCGCGATGGCGAAGGTCGGCGCGAACTCGACGCTCCTGCCCGGTGTCGTGATCGGGCGCGGTGCGCTGATCGGCGCGGGCTCGGTGGTGACGAGGAACATCCCCGACGAGGTCGTCGCCGCCGGCAATCCCGCCGTCGTGATCAAGCGAATCGACGAGCTCAAGTGCCACCCGGGATTCTTCGCGCGGCCGTACGAGTGGGAGCCGTACCGCTAGGTTCCTACCAGGCCACCTTCGCCTGCAGCGCAAACGGGGTCTCTGAGTCCTCGGGCGCCGGCACGTGATCCCGGTTCTCGATCCCGCTCGCTCCCACCGACGCGCTCAGCTCGAGCGACCGACTGGGGGAGTAAACAATGGCACCCCCTAGACGAACCTCCTTCTCGGCCACGCCCTGAAACGCAGAGGCGTCCACCTCACCGTCCTCCTTGAGCCAGGGATCGCCGAGATGACCTTCGCCCTTCCTCCGATACTCGCCCCGCGCGCGGAATTCCCAGCTCGCGCCCCACTCGAGCGAGGCTTGGCCCACCAGGAGCTGCGCGTCCGGTCCAAGCACGTAGCCGATCGGGAATCCCTCGAAAGCGAAGTCGTGGTGGTGATAGACCGAGTACGTGTAGTTGTGGACTCGCGAGTATTCGAGCAGGAAGCCAACCGCGGCGTCGTGGCTCGAGACCGCCGACCCCACCGATCCCTCTCCCGCGAGGCGTCGATCGTCGCGCGACGACAGCATGCGGCGCCACTCGAAGCCGGCCTGGTAGCCGATCATGTCGGGCTTGTAATCCGAGCTGAACGAGTAGTCGTCGAGCAGGAACTCGCCGTAAACGCGCCACCCCGGATGGGGGACCCAGGACGCATCCGCCGCCCACGCGACGTTGTTCTTGGCGAGCCGCTCGCCGCTCGTATCCGCAGCATCCACGCTCCCCGTCTTCGGGCGCTTCTCCCAGAACGAGTAGGGGACGAAGGGGATCAGGTAGAGCGGCGCCTGGCTGGTGCCATCGAAGCGGGCGATCTCCGTGAGACCGACCCAGAGGCGCGGCGACGCGTGCCACTCGAGTCGGTGGCCCGCGAGATACGTCTGCGGGCCGGGATCGAGGAGCGATACGAACTGCTGGTAGCGGAAGCTGCGGAACATGTCCCCTTCGAAGTGAAGGAGGTCGAGTGCGGGCGCTGCGTCGGACAAGGCGAGCGTGCCGGTCTCGCCCGGGCCCCAGCGGAGCCATGTGTGCCCGAACATCACACGGACCTTCGCCACCGGGAACGCCACGTACGCCTCGTTCACCCACGAGTTGAAATTCACGCCCTGGACGAGCGAATTGAAGTCCCCGAAGTCCGGCGTGCCGCGCCCGCCCTGCGATGCGGTGCCCTCGTAGAAATCGGCGAGGAAGACCGAATTGGTGTCGAGCTGGCCCGCCATCACCAAGCCCACGCGATAGTCCCGATTGATCTCGGGGTGGTACCGCGGATCCTCGGCATAGAGCGCCGAAGCGTACGGCGAGAGCTCGATGCGCTCGCCGTCGTCTCCGTCGGCGGACAGGAGCGGATGGACGCCTCCGGGCGCGTCGGGATCGAGATCGCGCATCGCGCGGCGGTAGGCGGGATCCACGGCCGCGCCGGGGTGCTCCACGCCGAGCTCGGCCAGGTAGGCCAGGGCTTCCTTGCGCCGGAGCGGCCGGCTCGAGAGAAAGCGCGCGGACGACCCATAGCGCGTCGCGAGCCGCTCGAGGTCGCGATAGATCGCGTCATCGGTGGGAATTCGCTCGTTGGGAAGGTAGGTCGCGGGAGCCGAGGCGGGCAGGAGGATGGAAGCGCCGAGGATCGCAGCCGACGCCCACCTCCTCCAAACCCTCGACGTCCCTGTCGGGCGCCTCATGCCGGCGCAGGATAGTCGCTGCGATGCCAGGCGTCTACGCTATGCTGGCCTCCATGCCGAAACCGATCCGTCTCGAAGGGCCGCGCGTCACGCTCTCGCCGTTCCACAAGCGGGACATGGAGGAGTTCACCCGGCTCAATCGCCGGAGTCGGAGCCGGTTCGTCCATCCTCCCACGACGCCCAAGCGATTCGAGCGCTATCTCACGCGCGGCAGGGCCCCGGATATCTTCCGCCTCGCCGTGCGGCGAAACGAGGATGGCGCCCTGCTCGGCTCGATCGAGGTGAGCCAGATCTCGCGCGGAATCTTGCAGAGCGCGTACCTCGGCTATCACATCGGGGCGGCATTTCAGGGGCAGGGCTACATGAGCGAGGCGATGCGCCTCGTCCTCGATTTCTCCTTCGGGCCGCTCAAGCTCCACCGGGTCGAAGCGAACATCCAGCCGACCAACGCGCCTTCGATCCGGCTGGTGAAGCGGATGGGATTTCGAAACGAGGGAACCGCGGTCCGTTATCTCAAGATCCACGGAGCCTGGCAGGACCACCAGCGCTGGGCGATCCTCGCCGAGGAGTGGCGGGTCCATCGCCGCCGCGCAACCCGTCGCCCGCGCTGACCCGCGCGAGCGCCTACCGAGCCCTCAGATCTCCGCCATCGCGCGCTCCCAGTGGTCGCGCAGATCGCTCCGCTTGACCCGGGACGAGCGCTCGAGGTGCCCGAGAACGCTGCCGGTGCCGAGCACGAGCTCGCGGTCCTCCTGGGGAACGGTGCGCGCATAGCGGCGCATGCGGCGGAGAAGCTGGGTCGTGTCCCTGTGGTCGCCGAGAAAGTCCTGAAGCCCCGCGATGCGCTTCGCGCGGCGCATGGCCAGCGGGCCTTCCAGCTCCGCGAAATACTCGTAGGCATAGCGCGCCCGCTTGGCCGCGATCCGGAGCTGATGCAGGTCCTCCGGTTCCATCGTTCGAACGGCAGTCTC
>DASTKC010000155.1:0-2057 GCA_035716085.1 Candidatus Eiseniibacteriota bacterium
GCCTGCGAGAAGCGCCCGATCCCGGCCGAAAGGCTCCAGGCGATCGTGGACAATCTCGAAGCGGACCTCCTGCGGCAGGGATCGGACGAAGTGAAATCGAGCGAGATCGGCGAGCGCGTGATGGAAGCCCTGCACCAGCTCGACGAGGTCGCGTACGTGCGATTCGCCTCCGTCTACCGGCACTTCAAGGACCTGAATCAGTTCCTGGAGGAGCTCCGGTCGCTGCTCCGCTGAGCGCCCCGGCCCGATGATCCCACCGACCCTCGCGACGGCCGCGGTGTCCGACAACCAGATGACGTTCCTCGACCACCTCGATGCGCTCCGGTCGTCGCTCGTCCGGGCTGCGATCGTCGCGGGCGTGCTGATCGCTACCGCTTGGTTCTTCTCCGACCGGCTGCTCGAAGCTCTGATCGTCCTCCTCGCGCCTGGGCAGAAGCTGCTCGCGCTGGGTCCGGCCGAAGCGTTCTCGGCGCGCATGACCCTCGCGCTCTGGACCGGCGGGCTTCTCGCGATTCCGTATCTGATGTACGAGGCGTGGCGCTTCGTCGCCCCCGGCCTCCTAAGGGACGAGCGGCAGTTCGCACTCCCCTGGATGGTCGCCTCGGCACTCCTCCTCTACGCGGGCATCGCGTTCGCGCTCGAGCTCCTCCTGCCGACCATGGTCACCATGCTCATGGGCTTCGCGACGCCGCACGTGGAGGCGAGGCTCCAGCTCTCTGGACTCCTGAGCTTTGCCGTCCAGCTCGCGGGCGGATGCGGGCTCATGTTCCAGCTCCCGCTGGTGCTCTGTCTCCTGGTCTGGTTCGGAATCGTCTCGCCGAAGATGCTGGCGGGCGCGTGGCGCCACGCGATCTTCTTCATCGCGCTGGGCGCGGCGATCATCACGCCGGGCGACGGTCCGTCGATGCTCGTGCTCTCGGCCCCGTTGATCGTGCTCTACTTCATCAGCGTGGGCGTGGCGACGATCCTGTGGCGGATGCGGGGAAAGAAGGCGCGGGAGGAGCGAGGATGAACGCGAAGGGGGGCCTCATGCTGCTCGCGGTCGACATCGGGAACACCGAGGTGACGCTGGGTCTCTTCGAGGACGGCACGCTTCGCCGCTCCTTCCGCGTGAGCAGCGAGACCAGGCGCACCGCGGATGAAGTGCGCCTCCTGCTAGGGCAGGCCTTTCCCGAGCTCGGGCCAGGCAAGGCGTCGGCGGTCATCGGGTCGGTCGTGCCCGTGCAGACGCCGCTCTACGCCGAAGCCGCCCGACAGCTCACCGGAGGCCAGCCTCTCCTCGTCGGTTCGGACACGACCGCCGGGATCAAGATCGAGTACCGGGATCCGGGCTCGGTCGGCGCGGATCGCATCGCGAATGCCGCCGGCGCGTTCGATCGCTACGGGGCACCGGCCATCGTCGTCGACTTCGGCACGGCCACCACGTTCGACGTCCTCCTCGAAGGGCAGCGCTACCTGGGGGGAGTCATCGCGCCCGGCGTTCTGACCGGGGCGGAGAACCTGGTCCGCCGCGCCGCGCGTCTCGGCGCGTTCGAGTTGAAGCCTCCCGCGCGCGTCGTGGGCCGGACCACGGAGGAGAGCCTTCAGTCGGGCGTGTTCTACGGTGCGGTGGGGGAGGTGGATTCCATCGTGCGGCGGATCGCGGCGGAGGAGCGCATCAAGCCCAAGGTGATCGCGACCGGTGGTTTGGCGGCAGCGATTGCCGCGCACTCGGAAACCATCCAGGAGGTGGATCCGGACCTGACGCTCTACGGGCTCCGGATCATCTTCGAGAAGCACCGGCCGGGGTAGTCGCTCCCCGCGCTCCTTACCAGCCAGGTGTACCTCAGTCTACATCCTTAGTATCCCTCCGAACCGTAGTCGCAAGACGTTTGGCGGACCATTCTTCGTGGTGGCGAAAGAGGTCTCGCTCCTTTCCGCATTCAGGACTTGGAACTCCCCGCGCACCTAAGGCACGCAAGCGAATCAAAGCGAGGTACAGGCTGGAGGTGAAACGGTAGACGATGATTGAGACGCCATCTACGGTGGTCTTCGAACCGTTCAAGATCAAAGTCGTC
>DASTKC010000156.1:0-3963 GCA_035716085.1 Candidatus Eiseniibacteriota bacterium
CGATGAGCGCCGCCTCGATCACGAGCTGCTGGAGGATCTGCCGGCGCCCCGCGCCGAGTGCGGAGCGGACCGCGAGCTCCGTGCTGCGCCGGCCGACCTGCCCGAGCATGAGCGCGGACACGTTGACGCACGCCATGAGGAGGATGAGCGCCATCCCTGCGAGCGTCGCGAGGAGCCCGGGCTTCATGTCTCCAACCAGGTACTCGCGCACCGGGGTGATCTCCGGTGCGCGAGTCTTGTCCCACTGCGCCGGGTACGTGAACCGGGAAGCCAGTCGCGCGGTGAGCGCGTGGAGGGGGACCTCCATCCGGTCCATCCGGGCCGTGGGATCGATTCTGCCGATGAGCGCGTAGTTGCCTACGCGGCTGTTCGGATCGAGGGGCGCCGCGGTCCAGACCTGGACGGACGGCGACGGAAACCAGAAGCCGGGCGGCATGACACCGATGACGGTCTTCATCTCGCCGCCCAGGGAGTAGCGCCGTCCGACGATCGATCGATCGGATCCGAGCTCCCGCCACAAGTCGTAGCTCAGAACGGCCGTGGGTTCCGCGCCGAGCACGTCGTCACCGTTCCGGAACGTCCGCCCGAGGAAGGGCTGCGCGCCAAGGACGTGAAAGAGCTCCGCGGACGCATGGATTCCCTCGAGGAGCCGGAGCGGCCTTCCCGGGATCTCGAGCGTGGAGCCCATCGCGTGATAGGCGGCCATGGACCGGAACCCCTGGAACTGGGGACGTAAGAAAAGGAACTCCTGCTCGGTCCAGTCGCCCCGGTGCCAGAGCACGCCGACCTCGCTCTCGCGCTGGTAGGGGAGCGGTTCCAGAAGGAGCGGGCGCGCGACGCTGATGATGGCCGCCAGTCCGCCCGATCCCAGCGCGAGCGTGAGCACGGCGAGGACCACGTATCCGGGGCGGCTCAAGAGCCGTCGCGCCGAATACCGCACGTCCATGACCCAGCGGCTCACGCTTCGGCTCCCTGCGCGGCGAGCTGCCGCGCCTCGGCCTCGTCGCGCACGATCTGGCCGTCCACCATGTGCACCGTGCGCTCGGCGTAGAGCGCGTAGCGCGGATCGTGCGTGACCATGCAGATCGTCGTGCCGCTTCGATGGAGATCGCGCAAGAGCCCCATCACGGTCTCGCCGTTCCGAGAGTCGAGATTTCCGGTGGGCTCGTCGGCGAGCAGGATGACCGGATCGCCCGCGATGGCGCGCGCCACCGCCACGCGCTGCTGCTGGCCTCCCGAGAGCTGCGCGGGATAGTGGCGCACGCGGTGCGCCATGCCCACGCGCTCGAGCGCCGACTCCGCGCGCTTCTTCCGCTCGCCCGCGGGGATTCCGCGATAGCTGAGCGGCAGCTCCACGTTCTCGTACACGGTGAGGTCGCCGATCAAGTTGAACGCCTGGAAGATGAACCCGATCTCGCGATTGCGCACGCGAGCGCGCTCGATGTCGCTCAAGCCCGATACGGGGCGCCCGTTCAGCTCGTAGGTGCCTTCCGTCGCCGTGTCGAGCAGGCCGAGGATCGAGAGGAGCGTCGTCTTGCCGCAGCCCGACGGCCCCGCGATCGAGAGGTAGTCGCCCGAGCGAATCTCGAGGTGAATGCCGGAGAGAGCGTGGGTCTCGACCTCGTCCGTGTAGAAGATCTTCCGAATGCCGTCCAGCCGGATCAGCGTCTCGCCTTTCGTCTTCACGATGGTCTCCTGGATTTCGTTCAGCGGAGCCGGATCCGCTTGTGGTCGTCCCACTCCGACATGTCGGACAGAATCACCTTGTCGCCGGCGTGCAACCCGCCGGCGACCTCGATCTCGCTCACGGAGCCCCGTCCCAGGCGCACGGGCACGCGCGTCGCGTGCTCGCCGTCGGGGTCGAGGCGGAACAGATTCGTCGCGCTCTCCGGTTCTCCCAGCACCGGCCGCCCCACGTACAGCACGTTGGATAGGCGCTCGACCTCGATGGTTCCGTCGATGCTCATGTCCGGCCTCGCGCCGGGAGGCAGCTTGCCTTCCAGCGCCGCCTCGACCGTGACGGTCCCGTTCTGGACGGCCGGGTCGATGCGGATGACGTGCCCTCGAGCGATGCCGTTTCGCGTGTCGATCGCCGCGCTCTGGTTGAGCACGACGTCGCGGGCCTGCGTCTCCGGCACGTGGAGCACCGCCTTGAGCCGGCCCGGCTGCGCCACGACCGCGAGGTTCATCCCCGACGTGACCCACTGGCCCACCTCGAGCCGAAGCTCCTGAACGATCCCCGCGGCTCCGGCGCGCACGGTCATGGACGCGACCTGCCCGCGCTGGAACGCGGCGATCGCCTGAAGCCGGCGAACCTGCTCCCGCTGGACCGCGAGCTGGGGCTCGAGGGAGGCGGTGATCATCGCGAGGCGCTTCGTCTCGACATCCAGCCGCGTCTTCAGCTCGGTCGCGCGGTCCTCCAGACGGTGCATCTCGAGCTTCGGGATCATCCCCTGCTTGTCCAGCTCCACCGAGGCCTCGACCTGACGCACCGCTTCGCCGCACTCGCTCTTGACCGAGGCGAGGTTCGATTCCTGCGTCCAGCGCTGGTTCTCGAGATCGAGCCGCACCGATGCGAGCTGCGCCTGCGCGGCGGTGAGCTGTTGCTCCGACTGGAGCGCCTGGATGTTCACGTCCGGATTGCCGAGCACCATGAGCACGGTGCTCTCCACGACCGCGGTTCCCGGACGGACGAGAATTCGCTCGACGCGCCCCGGAGTGAGCGTGGTGATGTAGCGGATCTGCTCCGGGGCGAGGTTCCCCGGCCCGCGCACCTGGCGGATCATGGGGCCGCGGCGCACGGTGTCGATCGTGAGCATGGAGCGCTTCACGCTCGGCACCGCCGAGTCGGCCCGCGTCAGCGCGAGTGTGGCGAGCACGAGAACGATCGCCAGGGCGGCGAGGAGGAGGTAGCGGGGGCGCTTGGGTTTGACGGTTCGCTGGAGGTCCACGCGACAGGGGAGGGCAAGCGATGTGCCAAGGGGATCGTGCGTGGGTCAAGCCCTTGCGAGCCTGACACATCGTCAGCGCGGTGCGACGCTAGGGCTCGATTCGAACTGCCCGGATCCGGGACCGGGAATCCCGGAATCGGACAGTCAGGCTGCCGATGCCCGAGGCAGCTCGATGACGATCGACAGCCCCCGCGGCGACCGCGCTTCCGCGCGCACGGTGCCGCCGTGGCGCTCCACGATCTCGCGCACGATCGCGAGCCCGAGGCCCGAGCCCTTGTCCTCGCTTCCCGCGGGGCGAGCGTGCTCGGCACGGTAGAACCGCTCGAAGACGCGCTCGCGGTCCTCGGGAGCGATGCCGTGGCCGTCGTCGCTCACCGCGAGGCGGACGCGCCCGTTCGCCGAAGCGAGTGTCACCTCGACAGTCCCTCCCGACGGCACGTAGCGAAGCTCGTTCGTGAGGAGATTCTCGACGACCTGCTCCATGCGGCGACCATCGGCCACGATCGTGGCGTCGTCGCCCTCGCGCCGCCAGCTCACCTCGAGCCCCGCGGCGTGGAACCTGGGCTCGAAGCGATCGATCGTGTTCTTGGAGAGCGCGGCCAGATCGATGCGCTCGCGCGCGAGCGGGGTGGCTCCGGCCTCGAGCCGCGCCAGCTCGAAGAGGTCCTTGATGAGCTGGTCCATCCGGCGCGACTCCTCGAGAATCCCGTGCAGATACTTCGACCGCTCCTCGTCGGACGTACCCACGCCAGGATCGACGAGCGTCTCCGCGTAACCGCGGATCGACGTGAGCGGCGTCGCCAGCTCATGCGTGATGTCGGCGAAGAGGCGCTTCCGCTGCTCCGCGGTCTCTTCCACACGGCGCTTGGCGTCCGCGAGATTTTCGGTCATCTCGTCGAAGCGCTGGGCCACGCGCCCGATCTCGTCCCCGCTCTGGTCGTGGATGCGTGCGGAGAGATCGCCGCTCGCGACGCGCGCGGCGAGCGTCTCCAGGCCGCGCAGGCGGCGCACA
>DASTKC010000157.1:0-24423 GCA_035716085.1 Candidatus Eiseniibacteriota bacterium
TCGACATGTGCCGGAAGCTGCTCCTCGAGGCGCGGGACCTGGTCGAGGGGGCGTACCTCATGCCTTCCTTTGGCCGCTACGAAGTCGTGGCGCGTGTTGCCGAAGCCGTCCTAGACCGGCAGTCGTCGTAGCCGCAGCAGCCCAATCCTCTGGAACCACAAGCACTTCCATACTAGATTGACCACGGGTACCCGAGCGAGAGTGGCGGAACTGGCAGACGCGCGGGACTTAGGATCCCGTGAGGAAACTCGTGGGGGTTCGACTCCCCCCTCTCGCACCAAAAATCCGCTCCAAGACAGGCGCTTCGACGCGGGCTCCGGGGATCAATGGCCCTCGGTCCAGACCGCCCTGGGTCCCCGGGCCGAAATCTGCTAGAATGCGGGCCTCAGACACGCGATAGTGCCCTGATAGCCGCGAATTTAGGGCCGATTTGGTCCTCCTGGCGCCCCGGCGCATCTCAAGGGGCCACACCGAGAGAACCGAGCCGGCCCGTCCAATGCCCTAACCTATACGGGGAGAAGAGATTTTGAAGGTCGAAGTCCGCGACAGCGAAGCTGGAGTCTCCCAGAAGGTCCTCCTGATCGAGGTCACGCCCGAGGAGCTGAACGAGGATTACGACGCCATCCTCGAGGATTACCGGCGCCGGGCGGTTCTGCCGGGGTTCCGTAAGGGGAAGGCCCCGCGGAACGTCCTGGAGCTCCAGTTCGGCCACTCCATGGAGCACGAGGTCCTCGAGCGGGCGGTCAAGCGCACGTACGAGGCGGCCGTGCGGGAGCACAGGATCGAGCCTGTCTCGTACCCGTCGATCGAGAAGATCCGGTTCGACAAGGGGCAGCCGCTCTCCTACGAGGCCACGGTCGACGTGCGGCCCACGATCACGCCGCGCGACTACTTCGAGCTGAACGTGCCGTCGCAGGAGATCACGATCCCCGAGGACGAGGTGGAGAAGTCGATTGAGGAGCTACGGCAGCGCACCGCCGACTGGTCGCCCGTCGAGCGTGAAGCCGCCGCCGGAGACGCCGTGGTGGTGGACTACGTTCGCCTGAACGCGAAGGGGAAGCCGGTCCACAAGTCCGAGCAGAAGGACGCGCTGGTCGAGCTGGATGCCCAGGGGCTCCTGCCCGAATTCCGCGAGAATCTCCTCGGAAAGAGGGGCGGAGAGCACATCGAGTTCACGGTGACCTATCCCGAGGAATTCGGGAACGCGGAGCTCAAGGGACGGACGGCGACCTTCTCCCTCGACGTGAAGGGCGTGCGGGAGCGGACCGTCCGCCCGCTCGACGACGCGTTCGCGAGCGAGGTGATCGGCATGCGCGACCTGGCCGAGCTTCGAGCCCGGATGCGACTCAACCTCGAGGGTGAGGCCCGCATGAAGGCCCGCCGGGACGAGGAGGAGGCCATCGTCGACCAGCTCCTGGCCAAGAATCCCATCGCCCTGCCCGAGAGCATGGTGGCGGAGTATCTGGAGGAGCTCCTCCAGCGTCTAAAGGACGACCGCGAGTGGACCGCCGAGGAGGAAGAGCGCTTCCGGACCGAGTACCGGCCGACGGCCGAGCGACGGATCAAGCGCGACCTCCTGCTCGACGCGATCATGCGGGCGGAGTCGATCCAGGTTTCCGAGGAGGAGATCGATCAGACCCTCCGCGGGGCCATGGGTGAGGAAACCACAGGCCCGGAGGCCGAGCGGGCCATGCGGAATCCGGCCCAGCGGGAGCGGGCACGGAGTCACCTCCTCGAGCGGAAGCTTTTCCAACTGCTCCGGGAGAAAGCGCAGCTTAAGATAACGGCATGATTTTCCGATCAATCGGTCGGGACGCACCAATGGATACGAGGGAGGACACACGGATGTCGCTGGTACCGATCGTGGTGGAACAGAGCGGGCGCGGGGAGCGGGCCTACGACATCTTCTCCCGGCTCCTCAAGGACCGGATCATCTTCATCGGGACGCCGATCGACGACGTGGTCGCGAACCTCGTCATCGCCCAGCTCCTCTTCCTCGAGGCCGAGGATCCGGATCGCGATATCAACCTTTACATCAACTCGCCCGGCGGCGTGGTCTCGGCAGGGCTCGCGATCTACGACACGATGCAGTTCATCAAGTCGGACGTCGCGACGATCTGCATGGGGCAGGCGGCCTCGATGGCGGCGCTCCTCCTGGCCGCGGGCGCGGCAGGAAAGCGCTCGGCGCTTCCGCACTCGCGTATCATGATCCACCAGCCGCTCGGCGGGAGCCAGGGACAGGCGACCGACATCGAGATCTACACGAAGGAAATCCTGACGCTCCGGACGGAGCTCAACAAGATTCTGGTGCGCCACACCGGCCAGCCGGTGGACAAGATCGAGAAGGACACCGACCGCAACTTCTTCATGTCCTCCGAGGAAGCCAAGGCGTACCGCATCGTGGACAAGGTCATTGCCAAACTCGAAACCGTGAAGAAACAACCAGAGCCGGTCACGATCGGCTGAGGACACCAAGGAATCCATGAAGAAGCGCGTCAGCTCGCCACATCCCATCCGGTGCAGCTTCTGCGGCCGCGGCCAGGACGAGGTCTCCCGCCTCGTGTCGGGTCCGTCCGTCTACATCTGCAGCGAGTGCGTCAAGCTCTGCAACGACATCCTCGAGGGTGAGACCGACCACACGGTCGGCGCCCCCAAGGGCTCGCTCCCGAAGCCGGCCGAGATCAAGAAGGTCCTGGACGACTACGTGATCGGCCAGGACCGTGCCAAGAAGACGCTCTCCGTCGCCGTCTACAACCACTACAAGCGCATCTACTCGGGCAACTCCGTCGATGACGTCGAGCTCGAGAAGTCGAACATCCTGCTCATCGGCCCGACCGGCACGGGGAAGACGCTCCTCGCGCGGACGCTCGCGCGCATCCTCAAGGTGCCGTTCGCCATCGTCGACGCGACCTGCCTCACCGAGGCCGGCTACGTGGGCGAGGACGTGGAGAACATCCTCGTCCGGCTCCTCCAGGCGACCGATTTCAACGTGGTGAACGCGGAGCACGGGATCGTCTACATCGACGAGCTCGACAAGATCTCCCGGAAGTCCGAGAACCCCTCGATCACGCGCGACGTGTCGGGCGAGGGCGTGCAGCAGGCGCTCCTCAAGATCCTCGAGGGCACGATCGCGAACGTCCCGCCGCAAGGCGGGCGGAAGCATCCGCAGCAGAAGTACATCGAGGTGAACACCAAGGACATCCTCTTCATCTGCGGCGGCGCGTTCGAAGGGCTGGAGAAGATCGTGGAGCGGCGCGTGAGCCAGAAGGCGATGGGCTTCGGCGCCGAGATCAAGAGCCGGAAGGAGCGGAACCTGGGCGAGTTCCTCTCGCTCGTGGAGCCGGACGATCTCCTTCGCTACGGACTCATTCCCGAGCTGGTGGGGCGGCTCCCGGTGACCGGCGCGCTCGATTCGCTGAGCAAGGCGTCGCTCATCGACATCCTCACCAAGCCGAAGAACGCGATCACGAAGCAGTATCAGAAATTCTTCGAGATGGAAGGCGTGAAGCTCGAGTTCACCGAAGACGGCCTGGAAGCCGTCGCCGAGGCGGCCCTGAAGCGCGGAACCGGCGCGCGCGGCCTCCGGGCGGTGCTCGAGGAGTCCATGCTCGACCTCATGTACGAGATCCCTTCGCGGCTCGAAGTGATGGGCTGCACCATCACGCGGGAAGTCATCGAGAGGAAGGGACCACCGATCCTCGCCCACCGGGCGGATCGCCGACGCAAGGAGGCGTGAGCGTATGACGCGCGTCGAACGCGACGGCGAAGTCTTCGAAATTCGGGAACGCATTCCGCTCCTCCCGCTTCGCGACGTCGTCATTTATCCCTACATGACCATCCCGCTCCTCGTGGGCCGGGTTGCCTCGGTGAACGCGATCGAGGCGGCCGTCCAGAAGGATCGGGTCGTATTCGTGCTCGCCCAGAAGCGGCCCGAGGTCACCGACCCCGCCCCGAAGGACCTCTACCGGGTCGGGACCGTGGTGCGCGTGCTCCAGCTCTTCCGGCTCCCGGACGGGACGATGCGCGTGCTGGTCGAGGGAATCTGCCGCGGCAAGGTGAAGAAGTTCGCCAAGGATGGGGACACGATGGCGGCCTCCGTCACGGTGCTCCACGACGAGGTCCGCGCCGAGCCGCAGCTCGAGGCGCTGATCCGGAACGTGCTCGCCACGTTCAACGACTACGTCCACCTGAACCGCCGCGTGCCGGACGAGATCCTCGCGACCGCGAACAACATCGCGAATCCTCTGCTCCTTTCCTACACCATCGCGTCGCACCTGATCTTGAAGGTGGGCGTGAAGCAGGAGATCCTCGAGCAGGACGATCTGGTCGAGCGCTTCCGGCTGCTCAGCAGGACGCTCGCGAGCGAGCTCGAAATCTTGAAGCTCGAGCGGAAGATCGAGGGGCAGGTCCGGAGCCAGGTTCACAAGAACCAGAAGGAGTTCTATCTCAACGAGCAGCTCAAGGCGATCCGCAAGGAGCTGGGCTACCAGAACGAGTTCTCGAACGAGATCGAGGAGCTCACCCAGCAGGTCAAGAAGGCGCGGATGCCGAAGGAAGTCCACGACAAGACCATGAAGGAGCTCGACAAGCTCCAGAAGATGTCCTTCATGTCGCCCGAGGCGACGGTCGTCCGCAACTACGTCGACTGGATGGTCTCGCTCCCCTGGAGCATCGCGACCGACGACAACGTCGACATCAAGGAAGTGGAGCGCATTCTCGACGAGGACCACTACGGCCTGAAGAAGGTCAAAGAGCGGATCGTCGAGTACATCGCAGTCTTGAAATTGTCCGGAAAGCTGAAGGGTCCGATCCTCTGCTTCGTCGGCCCTCCCGGCGTCGGCAAGACCTCGCTCGGGAAGTCGATCGCGCGAGCGCTGGGACGGAAGTTCGTCCGGATGTCGCTCGGCGGCGTGCGGGATGAGGCCGAGATCCGGGGACATCGACGGACGTACATCGGATCGCTTCCCGGGAGGATCATCCAGGGGATGAAGCGGGCGGGGACCAAGAACCCCGTGTTCCTGCTGGACGAGATCGACAAGCTCGGCATGGACTTCCGCGGCGATCCTGCTTCGGCGTTGCTCGAGGTGCTGGATCCGGAGCAGAACTTCTCGTTCCAGGACCACTACATCGAGGCCGACTTCGACCTCTCGCAGGTCATGTTCATCACGACCTCGAACTCCCTCTATTCGATTCCCGGACCGCTCGTGGATCGCATGGAGATCATCCGGCTCCCGGGCTACCTGGAGCACGAGAAGGTCGAGATCGCGAAGAAGTTCCTGATCCCCAAGGAGTGCGTCGCGCACGGGCTCGAGACGTCGGATCTCAGGATCGGCGACAAGGCTCTGCGCGCGATCATCAACCAGTACACCCGCGAGGCGGGCGTCCGGAGCCTGGAGCGCGAGATCGCAGCCATCTGCCGCAAGGTCGCGCGCAAGAAGGCCACGCTCGACAAGCCGCGTCCGTTCCACATCACGGAGCCGCGCGTGCACCAGTACCTCGGCGTGCCGAAGTACCTCGACAGCCAGGTCGAGCGCCGGTCGAGGATCGGCGTCGCGACCGGACTCGCCTGGACCGATTCCGGCGGCGACGTGCTGACGGTGGAGGTCAGCGTCGTGCCGGGGTCGGGCGCACTCTTGCTGACAGGGAAGCTGGGCGAGACGATGCGCGAGTCGGGGCAGGCGGCGCTGTCGTACACGCGCTCCCGCGCCACGGCGCTCGGGCTCGACAAGAACTTCTACAAGGAGATCGACGTCCACGTGCACCTGCCCGAGGGAGCGATCCCGAAGGATGGTCCGTCAGCGGGCATCACGATGGCGACGGCGCTGGTGTCGGCTTTGACGGGCGTTCCCACGCGGGACGACGTCGCGATGACGGGCGAGATCACGCTGCTCGGGAACGTGCTCCCGATCGGCGGCCTCAACGAGAAGGTCGTGGCCGCGATCCGCGCGGGCGTGAAGGAAGTCATTCTCCCCAAGCTGAACGAGAAGGACCTGAAGGAATTGCCCGAGACGGTGCGTCACGGAGTGAAGTTCCGGCTCGTCGAGACGATGGACGAGGTGCTCCAGATCGCGATGAATCCGCCGCCCGTGGTCGCTCCCGAGATCGCGGCGGGCGATCTTGCAGGCGGCGTGTCCGACGAGCCTCCGGCGGAGCCGGGGGACGAGCAGGTCCCACTCGCGCATTGACACCTGAGAACCCCATCGGGGTTCTCTTGACTCAGGAGAGCCCCCGATGAAGCGCGTTCTCTACACTCCCGGCCCGACCCAGGTGCCTACCGAAGTCCTGGAGGCGATGGCGCGGCCGCTGATCCACCACCGCACCGACGAATACCGCCAGCAGTTCCTCGAGGCGACCCGCCTTCTGGCCGAGCACCTGGGCACGAAGCAGCCAGTGCTCACGCTCTCCTGCTCCGGCAGCGGCGCGATGGAAGCCGCGGCGGTCAATCTACTGTCGCCCGGCGACGAGGTGATCGTCGTCGAGGGCGGGAAATTCGGGAATCGCTGGGGCTCGATCGCCGAGGCGTACGGCGTGACCGTGCACAAGGTGAGCGTGGCGTGGGGACGCGTGGCGACGATCGAGGAGGTCGAGTCCGCGCTGACCGCGCATCCCAAGGCCAAGGCGATGTTCCTCACGCACAGCGAGACCTCGACGGGCGCTCTCTTCCCGGCGCATGAGATCGCGCGGCTCGGGCGCGCCCGCGGGGTTTTGACCGTGATCGATGCTGTGACGAGCTTCGGGGTCTACGACCTGAGGTTCGACGACTCCGACATCGACGGCGTGGTGTGGGGCTCCCAGAAGGGCCTCATGATTCCGCCGGGCCTCGGCTACGTCTGCTACTCGCCCAAAGCGTGGGCTGTGGCCGAAAAGGCGAAGCTGCCGCGCTTCTACTTCAATCTCGTGAAGGCGCGGGGCGCTCTGGAGAAGGGCGACACGCCGTTCACTCCGGCGATCAACCTGGTGCTTGGATCCCACGCCGCGATGAAGATCATGGATCGCGAGGGTCGCTTGGGCGTGTTCGAGCGGCATCAGCGGAACGCGGACGCCACGCGGCACGCGGTGCGCACGCTCGGGCTGCCCTTGTTTGCCGAAGTGCCTTCGAATGCGTTGACCGCGGTCGAAGTCCCCGCGGGCGTGGATGGCGGCGCCGTCGTGAAGACGATGGAGCAGCGCTACGGCGTCAAGATCGCGGGCGGCCAGGACCAGCTCAAGGGGAAGATCTTCCGGCTCGGACACATCGGCTACTACGACGACGGCGACATCTTACGCCTTGTCGGCGCGTTCGAATCGGCGTTGATCGATCACGGATTCCGCGCCGAAGCGGGCACGGCCGTGCGGGCGGCGCAACAGTCGCTGCGCGGCGCAAAGCGCCCCGAGCCGGCGCGAGTCGGTTGAGCCGGCGCTTGCTGGCGGTGGGCGGGCCCGCGTGACGGCTCCCAAGCGCGTTCTCGTCAGCGATCCGCTGTCCCCGCGCGCCATCTTCATGCTGCGCTCCGCTCCCGGCCTTTCCGTCGAGGAGCGCAAGGGCCTCGGCGAGGCCGATCTCCTTCCTCTCGTCACCGACATCGACGCCTGGATCGTTCGCGGCGCGACCAAGGTCACGCGCCGCTTGCTCGAAGCCTCCTCGCAATTGCGCTGGGTCGCCCGCGCCGGCGCCGGACTCGACAACATCGACGTTGCCGCCGCGAAGGAGCGGGGGATCGACGTCTTGAACGTGCCCGGTGCGAATGCCGTGGCCGTGGTGGAGCTCGTGTTCGGGCTCTTGCTCGGGTTGATGCGCCACATTCCCGCTGCGGACGCTTCCGTCCATCGCGGCGAGTGGGACAAGTCGAAGCTGATGGGGCGCGAGCTCCGGGGGAAGACGATCGGGATCGTCGGACTGGGAAAGATCGGACGCGGCGTGGCGCAGCGCGCTCGGGCGTTCGAGATGACCTGCGTGGGCTGCGATCCGCTCGTGCCGGATGATGCGATCCGCGCGATGAACGTGGAGCCTCTGCCGCTGGACGATCTCCTGGAGCGTGCGGAGATTCTGACGCTCCATGTGCCCCTGGGCGGAGAGACGAAAGGGATGATCTCGGCCGAGCGTCTGGCGCTCCTCCCGCGCGGCGCGATCCTCGTGAACGCCGCCCGCGGCGGGCTCGTGGACGAGGCGGCGCTCGTGGCCGCCCTGGACAGCGGAGCCATCGCGGGCGCCGGGCTGGACGTCTTCGCGAACGAGCCCCCCGGGGACTCCCCGCTGGCGCGCCACCCACGTGTGGTCGCCACGCCCCATATCGGAGCCGCGACGGTGGAGGCCCAGGAGGCGGTGGGCGAGGAGATCGTGCGGCTGCTCCTGGCCCGGATGGGCGGCTAGGGGCGGCTGAGGGCAACGGCCCGACGGCGGCTGGCGGCCCAAAAAACTTTTGACAAGGTCCTCCGATCGCGCGAGCATCCCTTCATCGCGGAAAGGAGGTGGTCCATTGCATATTAGTGGCAGACGGATCAGCGGAGGTGGCTGTAGCTAGCGCTACATCCAGCGCGCTCTAGCCTGGTGTGGTCTGGCGAATCCCAACAGCCCACCGGAGTTTTGAGGGGAGAGGTCGGAAGGCCTCTCCCCGCTCTTTTGTAGCCCCCGAAAGGCCCCGATGATTGCCGCGATCGATCTGGAAGGCGTGCTGGCCCCTGAGATCTGGCCCTACCTCGGCGACGTGTTCGGGCTCCCCGAGCTCCACCTCACGACGCGGGACACGGCCGATTTCGACGACCTCATGAGCCAGCGCGTCGGCGCCCTCTCCCGAGCCGGCCTGACCCTGGCGAAGGTCCAGGAGGCCGCGCACCGGGTGCAGCCCTACCTCGGGTCCAAGGAGTTCCTCCACCGGATCCGGCGGCACTGCCAGGTCATGATCATCTCCGACACCTTCCACGAGTTCGCCGAGCCCATGATGGAGCGCCTCGGCGGCTACAACCTCTTTGCGAACCGCTTCGAGATCGACAAGGCCGGCCACATCTCGGGCTGGAAGCTCCGGATCCGCGGCCGCAAGGCCATGATGATCGACGGCATGCGGCACGCCGGCTTCAAGGTGATCGGGATGGGAGACAGCCTGAACGATCTCACGCTGCTGCAGATGGCCGACCACCCGATCCTGTTCCGCCCCGTCGAGAAGCTGCGCGCCGAGCTACCGCAGGCTCCGTCCGTCCAGACCCTGGACGAAGCGCTGGAGCTCTTCATGGGGATCTTCCGGAAGAACGGGAGCGTGGCGTAGGGCTCGTGGGGCTGGAGTATCGCGTTCGAGAAGAGATCGCTCCGGAGCAGCTGAACGCGCTGATCTCCGCTTCCTGGGAGAAGCCCTGGACCGGCGACTGGTCCTCCATCCTGGCCCGAAGTCTGACCTGGATCACTGCGTATCGGGACGGCAGTCTCGTCGGCTTCGTCCATGTGGCCTGGGACGGCGGTGCACACGCGTTTCTCCTCGACCCAACCGTGCACCCCTCCATGCGAAGGACGGGCATTGGTACCGAGCTCGTACGGATGGCCGCCCGGTCGGCGCGCGACTCCGGTGTCGAATGGCTCCACGTTGACTACGAGCCCCATCTGGAGCCGTTCTACGCTGCATGCGGTTTCGGACCGACCCAAGCAGGACTCATCCGGCTCGCGGGGATGTGACTCTCAGATCATCTGGCCCCGGGGCCAGTTGATCGTCAACCTTCGTTAACGCATTTCCCCCGTCAACAGGCCCCGGGGCCAGTTGATCCCCAACCTTCGCCTCACGCCTCTTCGACCATCAACAGGCCCCGGGGCCAGTTGATCCCAACCTTCGCCTACGCCTCTCCGACCCTCAACAGGCCCCGGGGCCAGTTGATCGTCAACTTCGCCTCACGCCTCTCCGACCATCAACAGGCCCCGGGGCCAGTTGATCCCCAACCCTCATTTACGCCGCAGCTGTGCGACAGCACCGAGGTGTCACAGCCAATAGCCTGCAAAATTGGAATTTGCCTCACGACCGCAGTTACGCACGGATGCATTGTTGCTCCGCGCCGACATGGTCCCGCGGCGAGTCCAACAGGCCCCGGGGCCTGTTCGATCACTGCCGTCCGCCCCAGCCGGCCCCCGCCGCCCTCGCCAGCCCGCCTCACCAGCCCGCCCCCCGCGAACCGGCCCTCCGGCCGGCCCGCCCCCCGCATTGACTCACCACCCCCCCTCTGGTAGGTTCGGTCGGCCGCATCAAGCCGTTCCCGCCCGCCGAAGGAAGGCCCTTCCGCGGACTTTTTCATTTGGAGGCATCACCATGTCTTGCCGTGTTGTGGTCGGCGCCCAGTGGGGTGACGAGGGGAAGGGGAAGATCGTCGACCTTTTGAGCCAGGACGCGGACATCGTCGCCCGGTACCAGGGGGGCCCCAACGCGGGGCATACCGTCTGCATTGGCGACCGCCAGTTCGTCCTGCATTTGATCCCGTCCGGGATTCTTCGTCCCCGCACGGTCTGCTACATCGGAAACGGCGTCGTGGTCGATCCCGAGGCGCTCCGGCGCGAGCGGGAGACCGTCCTCAAGCAGGGAATCTCGGTCGACGGCCGGCTCTTCGTGTCCGGCTCGGCGCACGTGATCCTTCCCGATCACCGCGCCGTCGAGAAGGTCACCGAGACCGGCACCACGCCGATCGGCACGACCGGGCGCGGCATCGGCCCCGCCTACACCGAGAAGGCAGGACGCACGGGGCTCCGCGTCGTCGATCTCCTCGACCGCACGATCCGCGAGGAGCGCGTCCACGCGCTTCGCGAGCGCACGCTCAGGATGGCGCCTGGCGCGGAGCTGGAGCCGATCGAGGCGGTGCTCGCGCGCTGCGAGAAGGACGCAGAGATGCTCCGGCCCATCACCGCGAACGTCTCCCGCGAGATCAACGCGGCGCTCGCGGCCGGGAAGCGCGTGCTCCTCGAAGGAGCGCAGGGAACGCATCTCGACCTCGATCACGGAACGTATCCGTACGTCACGTCGTCCAGCGCGGTCTCGGGCGGCGCCTGCACCGGCGTCGGCATCGGTCCGACGCACATCGACGAGGTGATCGGCGTCGCGAAGGCGTACGCCACGCGTGTCGGCAACGGCCCGTTCCCGTCGGAGCTCCACGGCGAGCTGGCGGACCGGCTGCGCGAGGAAGGGAACGAGTACGGCGCCACGACGGGCCGTCCGCGCCGCTGCGGATGGTTCGACGTGGTCGCGATACGTCACGCCGTGCGCGTGAACGGGCTCACGCAGCTTGTCATCACGAAGCTCGACGTGCTCGACGGACTCTCCGAGGTGCACGCGGTCACCGCCTACGACATCGGCGGCGTGCACACGGCGGAAATGCCGGAGTCGCTCGCGGATCTCATGGCGGCGCGACCCATCACCGAGCGCTTCCCCGGGTGGCGCTCGCCCACGACCGACGCGCGCCAGTGGGACGATCTCCCGCCGGATGCGCGCAAGTATCTCGATCGTCTCGAGGAGATGGCGGGCGTTCCGATCCGCCTCGTCTCTGTGGGATCCGGACGTGAAGAGAACGTGGAGCGCCGCGCCCGGCACGCCGTCGGGAGATAGCTCCGTGCGGGCTCCGTTCACACCGGCTCCCGTCACGCTGGCCGGGGAGCACGTCCGCCTCGAGCCCCTCTCGCTCGAGCATCACCTCGATCCTCTCGCCTCGATCGCGCTCGATCCCGATCTTTGGCGCTGGACCCTGAACGTCGTCGAGACCAGGGACGATCTCCGCCGATACCTGGAGGAGGCGCTCCGCGAGCAGGCCGAGGGCCGCTCCGTTCCCTTCGCCACCATCCACCTCGCCACCGGTCGTGCCGCCGGATGCACGCGCTTCGGCAACATCGACGCCCGGCATCGCAAGGTCGAGATCGGATGGACCTGGGTGGGACGCGATTTCCAGCGCACGCGCGTGAACACCGAAGCCAAGCTCCTCATGCTCCAGCACGCGTTCGAGACATGGGGCTGCCATCGCGTGGAGCTGAAGACGAACGTGCTGAACGAGCGCTCCCGGAACGCGATGCTCCGGATCGGCGCCCAGGAGGAGGGCATCCTCCGCAAGCACGCCCTGAACGACCGTGGCGTGCCGCGCGATACCGTTTATTACAGCGTGATCGATGACGAGTGGCCCGCGGTGAAGGCGCGTCTTCGCGCGATGCTCGCCGAGCGTCGCGAACCGAAGCCGGCCGAGGCGTGAGCGGTGGCGTCGCGGGTCGTCCAAGCGTTGCTCGCGGCCCTGGCGGTGGCGATCGTTGTCGCACCTCCGGCGTCGGCCGGCCCGAAGCCCGCGGCCAAGTCAGCCACGACCACACGGGCGTCCGCAAAAGCCGCGGCCCCGACACCAGAGCCGGCGAGCCCCGCCAACCCGGCCAGCCCCGCCAACCCGGCCAACCCGGCCAACCCGGCCAACCCGCAATCCATGCCTGACTCGCTCCCCGATTTCGACGCGCGCTGGGATTACGACCATCCCGACTCGACCGAAGCCGTCTTCCGCGCGCTCTTGCCCCAGGCGCGCGCGAGCGGGAACAAGGACTATCTCGCGCAGCTCCTCACTCAGATCGCGCGGACACAGGGACTCCAGATGAAGTTCGACGACGCCACGAAAACGCTCGAGGAAGCGCAGGCGCTCCTCACGCCGGACATGCGCGTCGCGCGCGTGCGCGTGCTGCTCGAGCGAGGGCGGGTCTGGAACAGCTCGAAGCACCAGGACTTCGCGATCCCACTCTTCACGGCCGCGTGGGATCTGGCTCGCGAAGCCGGGGCGCTGGGCCAGCCGGGGGCGGACGGATATGCCGTGGACGCGGCGCACATGCTCGCCATCGCACAGCCGGGAGACCTCTCGCTCCAGTGGAATCAGACCGCCATCGCATACGCGGAGCATTCGCAGGATCCCAAGGCCCGCAAGTGGCTCGGCTCGCTCTACAACAACGAAGGATGGGACTATCACGGCAAAGGGGACTATCCGAAGGCGCTCGAGATCTTCAAGAAGGCGCTCGAGGCGCGGCGCGCGGAAGGTGACCCGGCGAAGATTCGGATCGCGGAGTGGTGTGTGGCTCGAACGCTTCGCTCGCTGCAGCGAAATGACGAAGCGCTCGAGATCCAAAAGCGGCTCCTGTCCGAGGCGCAGGCAGCGGGCCAGCCGGACGGATTCATCTTCGAGGAAATGGGTGAGTGCTTGATCGCGCTCCAACGCCCCGAGGAAGCGCGCCCCTACTTCGCCGTGGCCTACGAGATGCTCTCCAAGGACCCGTGGCTCAAGCGCGACGAGCCGGAGCGCCTCGAGCGCATCCGGAAATTCGCAGGGCTGTGACGCCGCCCGGCGCAACGCGGGCGGCCGCGCCGCCCGGCGCAACGCGGACGGCCGCGCCGCAAAAACTCCCCGCCGTCTGGATCGCGCGCCACGGCGAGACCGAGTGGAGTCTGGCGGGCCGCCACACGGGCCGCACCGACATCGATCTCACTCCCCGCGGCGAGGAAGACGCGCGCCGACTGGGCGAACGACTCCAAGAGCTCACATTGGCTGCGATCTTCACCAGCCCGTCGAAGCGCGCGGTCCGCACGTGCGCCCTGGCGGGCTTCGCCAATCGGGCCGTGCCCGACCCGGACCTCGCCGAATGGGATTACGGCAAGTACGAAGGCCTGCGCTCAGCCGAGATTCGGATCGAACGGCCGAGCTGGGAGCTCTTCCATGACGGATGTCCCGGAGGGGAGTCGCCGTCCGACATCGGTGCACGAGCGGATCGGATCGTGGCCAAGGTTCGCGCGATCCAGGGCGACGTCCTTCTCGTATCGAGCGCGCACTTTCTGCGCGTCCTCACCGCGCGCTGGCTGGGACTTGACCCATCGGCCGGGCAGTACTTCGTCGCGTCGCCGGCCGGTCTCGGGTGCCTCGGATATGAGCACGACATTTCGGAGCCGGCCGTCCGCCTCTGGAACGATACGGTGCACCTCGCCGACCCGGCCCGGCCTTCCTGACCCCTCGACAGGCATCCCCGGAACTGCTATAAACCTGGGTTCTTGCACGGCACCCACTTGAGACGGGCGATGAAGCGTCTGTGGCCCCCACAGGCGGCCAACCCCCAAGCACACACTCGAATCGAGGAGACATGATGCTGGGAAATTGGTCCAGAGGACGGGCGATGCTCGCGGCTCTCATCCTGGCGGCGGTGGCGCTTGCGGCCCCGTTCGCGCCCATGGCGACGGCCTGGGCTCAGGAAGGCGGTCATCACGGCGGGGAGGCCAACCTGGTCCTGCCCGACCTCTCTTCCGTGACGTTCGTGGGAGGTATGAACGGGCACACGCTGCTCCTGTTCGGCCTCATCGTCTGCGCGTTCGGGCTCCTCTTCGGGCTCCTCACGTACTCGCAGGTCCGGAAGATGCCGGTCCATGAGTCGATGCGCGAGATCTCGGAGCTGATCTACGAGACGTGCAAGACCTACCTCCTCCAGCAGGGCAAGTTCCTCATCCTCCTCTGGGTCTTCATCAGCGCGATCGTGCTGGTCTACTTCGGCTGGCTCGCCGTCTCGGGCGTGGACGCGGCGGGGAACGTGGTTCGCGGGTTCCCCCCCTTCAAGGTCGCCGTCATCCTCTTCTTCAGCCTCGTCGGCATGGCGGGGAGCTACTCGGTCGCGTGGTTCGGCATCCGGATCAACACGCTGGCCAACTCCCGGACCGCGTTCGCGTCGCTCACCGGGAAGCCCTACGGCTGCTACGCGATCCCGCTCCGCGCGGGCATGAGCATCGGTATGGCGCTCATCTCGATCGAGCTCCTCATCATGCTCATCATCCTCCTCTTCGTTCCGGGAGACATGGCGGGCCCCTGCTTCATCGGGTTCGCGATCGGTGAGTCCCTCGGCGCGGCCGCGCTCCGAATCGCCGGAGGCATCTTCACGAAGATCGCCGACATCGGCTCGGACCTCATGAAGATCGTCTTCAAGATCAAGGAAGACGACGCGCGGAATCCCGGCGTGATCGCGGACTGCACCGGCGACAACGCGGGCGACTCCGTCGGGCCGTCGGCCGACGGGTTCGAGACCTACGGCGTGACGGGTGTCGCGCTCATCACGTTCATCCTCCTGGCCGTTCAGGACGCGACGATCCAGGTGCAGCTCCTGGTCTGGATCTTCGCGATGCGCGTCATGATGGTCGTGGCGAGCGGCCTGTCGTATCAGATCAACGAGGCCTGGAGCAAAGCCCAGTACGTGAACGCGGACAAGATGGACTTCGAGGCTCCGCTCACCCGTCTCGTCTGGCTCACCTCGTTCGTGTCGATCGCGCTCACGTACGTGGCGTCCAACCTGCTCATCCATGACCTGGGCGACGGCACGCTCTGGTGGAAGCTCTCGACCGTGATCACGTGCGGCACGCTCGCGGGGGCGATCATCCCCGAGCTGGTCAAGATCTTCACCTCGATGCACTCGAAGCACGTGACCGAGATCGTGACCTCCTCGAGGGAGGGTGGCGCGTCGCTCAACATTCTCTCCGGCTTCGTTGCGGGCAACTTCAGCGCCTACTGGCTCGGCCTCACGATCCTCGCGCTCATGGCTGCGGCGTACGGCGTGAGCACGCTTGGTCTCGCGTCGATCATGATCGCCCCGGCCGTGTTCGCGTTCGGCCTCGTCGCGTTCGGCTTCCTGGGCATGGGTCCCGTGACGATCGCGGTCGACTCGTACGGCCCCGTGACGGACAACGCGCAGTCGGTCTACGAGCTCTCGCAGATCGAAACGATCCCCGGGATCAAGGAAAAGGTGCGCTCCGAGTTCGGCTTCGACGTGGACTTCGAGAAGGCGAAGCACAACCTCGAGGAGAACGACGGGGCGGGGAACACCTTCAAGGCGACGGCCAAGCCGGTGCTCATCGGCACGGCGGTCGTGGGCGCGACCACGATGATCTTCTCGATCATCGTCGGACTCACGGAAGGCCTGAAGCCCGAGTACGTGGCCAATCTCTCGCTCCTCCACGCCCCGTTCCTGCTCGGCCTCATCACGGGCGGCGCGGTGATCTACTGGTTCACCGGCGCGTCGACGCAGGCGGTGACCGCCGGCGCCTACCGCGCGGTCGAGTTCATCAAGCAGAACATCAAGCTCGAAGGGGTCACGAAGGCGTCGGTGTCGGATTCGAAGAAGGTGGTGGAGATCTGCACGCAGTACGCGCAGAAGGGCATGTTCAACATCTTCCTCGCGGTCTTCTTCGGCACGCTGGCCTTTGCCTTCGTCGAGCCGTTCTACTTCATCGGCTATCTCGTCTCGATCGCGCTCTTCGGCCTCTACCAGGCGATCTTCATGGCCAACGCCGGCGGCGCCTGGGACAACGCGAAGAAGGTGGTCGAGGTCGTACTCAAGGAGAAGGGGACGCCGCTCCACGATGCGACGGTCGTCGGCGATACGGTGGGCGATCCGTTCAAGGACACGTCCTCGGTCGCCATGAATCCGGTCATCAAGTTCACGACGCTCTTCGGGCTCCTGGCGGTCGATCTCGCCGTGTCGCTCACGCGGCAGTCGGGCCCCGTGCTCACGAGCGTCCTCGCGGCGATCTTCCTCCTGATCTCCATGACCTTCGTGTGGCGCTCGTTCTACGCCATGAGGATCACGGCGGCGAAGTAACGCTGCCGTCGTAAGCCACGGCCTAGGCCTTGGTTGTCACCGAAGGGCCCCTCTCCGGAGATTCTTGCGACCCGGAGGGGGGTCCTTTGCGTCTCCGGTACGAACACCCGATCGGGAGGGATGAACCAGGTTGGACGCTCGCGTGAACGAGGATCGCTGGGAACGCCTGCTCCGGCTGCTCGGACCGATTCACGAGCAGGCCGCCGGCACGGCCCGCCGCCTCTCGAGGTCGGCGGACGAAGGCGACGACCTCTACCAGGAGTCCGTGCTGCGCGCGTACGAGCGGCTTCACGACCTGCGCGACGAGTCCAAGTTCCGGTCATGGTTCTTCGCCACGCTCCTCACGATCCATCGATCCCGCCGGCGCCGGCGGGCGACGGTGAGCCTCGAGGAGGCCTGGCCGAAGGGCGGAGAGCCGGCGGGCGAGGACGGGTCGACGTGGGCGGAGGCTCTCGAACGCGCGAATCGGGCGGCACGGGCCCTGGATGGACTGGCGCCGGTCCAGCGCGAGGCCTTAGTCCTCCACGAGATCGAAGGATTCTCGGTGGAGGAGGTCGCGGCGATGCAAGGGGTCACGATCTCGGCGGTGAAGTCGCGGCTCGTCCGCGGCCGGGACAAGCTGCGGCAGTTCTACGAACGAATCTTGAAGTCGGCCCGGATCCCCGGGCTTCGCAGGGAGACCGAGCCCGCGCGCGAGCTCGCTCCCGGAGGAGAGATCCGATGAACGATCCGAACGCGCCGGACGAGCTCCGGGCCGATCTCGCGGCACTCAAGAAGGTCAGCGACCGGGATCTTCCGGATCTGAAGCACGTCATGAACGAAATCAGCCGGCGTCGGGCCGTGGAGGCCGCGCCGATCATGGGATGGAGGAGGAGGATCATGGCAGCCGTTCAAACGATGAAAGCCCGCCCCGCGCTCGCGGCGCTCGCCGCCGCGGTGGTTCTGATCGCGGTCGGGATGGTGGTTCCGGTGTCCTACGACCGCGTGACGGGGCACGACGTCTCGATCTCGCTCGCCGGCGCCGGCTTCACGCCGGATCAGATCGCGCCGACGGCGAAGGAGATGAAGGCGCGCCTGGGCGGGGAGTCGGTCCAGGTGGAAGCGACAGAGGACAATGGCGCCGCGCGGTTCGTCTTTCACACGACGCTGCCCGAGCGCTCTCGCGCCGAGGCGGCGCGGAAGGCCGGCGCGTTCGTGAGGGAGCTAGCCCAGAAGGGCATCGCGGCGTCCCTGACCGTGGCGCCGCACAAGGAGCACGTCACGTCTCCAGCCGTCGCGTATGCGTGGAATCAGATCATCCAGATCAGCGTGGACGGGAAGTCGGCCAGCGCGCTCGAGTCGGAGATCAAGCAGCGTCTCGCCGAAGCGGGCGTGCCCGACGCGCAGGTCTCCGTGAAGGACGGCGGCGCGGGTGGGCGCGAGATCTCCGTGAACGTGCAGCGCCAGAACTTCGGCGGAGCGCCGGCGGGGCAGCAGCCTGAGCCCGAGCTCGTGCTCACGAAGAACGGTGCGCCGATCACCGGCGGATCAACCGTGAGGATCAAGAAGATGAAGGATCAGACCGGCGCGACGTCGCTCGTGGTCGAGACCTCCGATCACGGCAAGACCGCGACCGCGACGATCCCGAACTCCGACACGATGTCCGACGCGCAGCTCCAGAGCGCGATCGAGACCCAGCTCCGTCAGGCGGGGCTGAACGTGCGGGTCGAGGTCGTGGGCGGGCAGATCAAGGTGCGGCCGGTCGAGTAACGTTGGCGCGCGCGAAGCGCGCGGAACGCGTACAGCAGGGCGCCCCGGGGCCTCCAGGTTCGGGGCGCTCTGGTTTGTGGCGCCAGGTGAACCTCAGGCCTGATGTAGTTGAAATAATGTGACTTGCGTCCAGTCCTGTGAATGCCTCCCGAATCCCGCCCAAGCCCTCCTCAACCATCCCCAATCAGCCGATGATTTCCTCATGATCGGAGCGCGCACAGGGGAGGGCTGGCAGGCGCGGATGCGCCCTCGAGGCATCGGAAGATTCTTCCCGGCCGCGTTCCTCTCCTTCTGGCTGTGTGGATGGGCGGCAGGAGAGGCATTCGCGCTCTGGATGTTGTTCCGGGGCCTGAAGGCGCTCTTGACGGGGGATCCGGGCGGCGGAGAGTTGCCAGTGCCCGTCCCCTTCATCCTCCCGATGGGCGCGTTTCTCATCTTCTGGCTGGCGGTCTGGACAGTGGGCGGCATCACCGCCATGGGCGAGCTCCTCCGTCTCACGTGGTCGGAGGATCGCATCGTCGCGGGACCCGGAGGCATCACGCTCCACACGTCGCGCGGTCCCTTCCGGAAGAGAGTCGAGATCCCTCGCGACGAGATACGCGAGGTCATTCCCTCGGCGCGCGGCTCGGCGCTCGCCGTCGTGACGCCACGCAGCACGATCGTGCTCACGCGGAACGGATCGGCCGCGGAGCGGGAGGAAGTGGCGGTCATGCTCCGGTCGGAGCTGGGACTCCGGGATCAGACCCCCGGCGCTTCCTTGACATGGAACCCGGGGATGGCGCCGATGGAATTGACCGGGCTTCCTTCCGGCTGGGAGGACGCGATCTCTCCGGAGGGCGAGCGCATCCTCATGCGGAGCGCGAAGAGCCGCGCCACCGGGGCGCGTGTCGTTGGCGTGATCGCGCTCGGAATGGCCACCCTGGCGGCATTCGTCGTGCGCAAGGCACTGGGCAGCTTCGCGCTGACTCCGCCCGCCGTGATCATGACGGCGTTCGCCGTCGGGCTCGCGTGGCTCACGTTCTGGCTCGCCATGGCACGTAGCGAGTGGAAGATCGGCAGCGGCCGCATCGTCCTGCGCCAGCGATTCCGAAGCACGGTCCGCGACGTGTTCGAGGCGGACCGCCTCGAGCTCACGTTTTCCAGCGACAGCGACGGGGACGAACGATTCGCGCTCATGGCCCTGAAGGGCGCCAGCGCGTCGATCACCGGCTCTGCATTCTTCACCGACCCCAAGTGCCGCCGCCTCGTCGACTCATCCCTTCGTGATCCGGCCGGGCTCCGGCGGCTCGGCGCATGGCTCGCCCAGTCCGCCGGGATCCCGTTCGACGATCGCACCGGCGCCGCCTCGCGCCAGGCCGACATCGCGGCCCTCACAGCACAGCTCAATCTCTCGGGTCCGCTTGGTCGTTTTGCTGCGAAGCTCGTGACCCGAGCCACCGCGAAGGTGAAGAAGAGCGCGTAGCGGCGCGCCTGCACCGCCACGCAGCTCCGTACCCTCCTACGCGCACCCTTTCACGAAGCTCTCCTCGAACACCGCGACCCAGCCCTTGTCGTAGCCCTCGCGGCTCTCCGCGGCCTTCGCACCCAGCTTCTCCCAATTCCTGTGCTCCAGATCCACGCGCGTGCCTTCGGACACAGCCGTGAAGCGGATCTCGACCTCGGTCGGGTTCGCCGGGTCCATCCCCGGATGCCAGGTCGAGACAAATCCTCGCGGGGGATCCCAGGACACGATCGTGCCCCACTCCTTGCGCTCGCCCGAGTCTGAGATCTCGTAGAGCTTCCCGCCGTTTCTTGGCTCCATGACGACCGTAGCCGCCTTGTCCTTGAACAGCGAGTGCGTCTTGTGCGGCCACCAGGACGAGAGACGCTCGGTGAAGATGGAGAACGCCTCCTCGGGCTTGCGGCGGACCACCACCGATTTCCGGATGGGAGCGATCTTCTCGACTTCCGGGGCTGGGCTCATCTCATTCTCCTCTTGCGGCGGGATGCCGGCGGGGTAGGGGTCCTGGACGAAGACTTGGATTCGACGCCGTGCTCGGCTTCCAAGCGGAACGACTCGAGCACGTCGTCCCAGAAACGATCCAGATAGCGACGAAGGTCCTCGAGCCCTCGGTGCTCGATGCGGTAGAGCCGCCGCGTGCCGTCCTTCTCCGCGCTGACGAGCCCCGCGCGTTCGAGCACCCGAAGGTGCTGCGAGACCGCGGGGCGGGTGACGCGAAGCCCGCGCGCGACGCGCCCGACGGGGAGCGGGCCGCCTCGAAGCCTCTCGAACACGAGGCGGCGGGTTGGATCGGCGAGAGCCTGGATCGCTTGTTGGTAAGCCATGACTAACAGTAAACCACGGCTTACCGATCAAGTCAAGCCCTTTTCCTCCCCTTGACGCCAGTCGCCGGTTCATCAAGACTGCGTCCATGGTCCGTGGGTCGATCCTTCGTTTTCTGGTCATGGTGCAGGCCGTTCTTCTGGTCCCGCCGCTCCTGCTCGGGTCGGTCTGCCTGAAGGAGGGCAGTGCCACCCTCGAGCCCGTGACCTGCTCCTGCTCCATTCCCGCGTCCTTGACTCCATCTCAGGTGCCTGGCACCCACGTCGAGCAGGATTGCGGCCCGTGCCGCGACGTGACCCTCTCTGCCCTCGGTTCGCGCGCACAGCAGTCCATGTCTCCGGACGCCCTGCTCCTTCATCCTTCCTCGCTGCAGCCGCTGGTCAACGCCTCCAGGCCGGATCCCACCGCGCCCGAACCCTCGGGCAGTCTTCCCGAACGGAGCTTCTCGGTCCTTCGCTGCTGATCTCCAGGGCTCTCTGAGTTCTACGGGGCGCGCCTGACGCGCCCTCCGTGATGTTCCCGAGCCCAAGGAGATCGTTCTGTGCTCTCGCCATGGAGATTTGCTCTGTGCTGCGCCGCGGCCCTGGCGCTGGTCCAGGCGGCGGCCGCGCCTGTACGCGCGGACCAGGCCGCAATCGACAGTGTTCCCGTCGTGACCGGACCCCTGACGTTCGATCGCGCCGTGTCGCTCGCGGCCCGGTACCAGCTCGGCCTGCGCGCCGCCGATCTCAGGGCGAGCGCGTCGCACGCGCGGATCCGCGACGCCGGCCGCCGGCCCAACCCGGTTCTCCTCGGAACGGGCGAGAACTTTGGCGGCGACCTGGGCTCCGATCGGCTGGAGAGCACGCTCGAGATCGCACAGACGATCGAGCTGGGAGGCGACCGCGGTGCCCGGTCGGCGGTCGCCGCGGGCGAGTCGCGCCTCGCGGCCGCGGATGCGGCGGTCCTCCGGCGCGGTCTTCTCATGCTGTCCGCGGAGCGTTTCGCGCGCGCCTGGTCGCTCCAAGAACGCCTGGTCCGCCTGCGTGAGGGAGAGGACCTCACCCGTCAGGCCATCGCGGCGGCGTCCGCCCGGTACCGGGCAGGCGCGTCCCCGCTGGTCGAGCGTGCTCGCGCCGAGAGCCAGGCGCTGGCGCAGGCGGTAGCACGCCAGCAGGCCCAGTCCGAGCTCGCCATCGCGCGGCTGGAGCTCGCGCAGATGTGGGGCGCCGCCGAGGCGGCGTTCGACTCTCTGGTCGCCGTGATGCCGGCTCGCGAACCGGAGACCGTCCCCCGACTGGCCCCGCATCCCGAGCTGGAACAGGCAAACGCCACAGAGGAGCTCTCCGGAGCGCGACGGAAAGCGGCCGAGGCCATGCGCGTTCCCGACGTGACGTTCTCGGGAGGGGTGCGGCATCTCGAGGAGGTCTCGGGCACCGGGTTCCTCGCCGGCGTCGAGCTTCCCATTCCCTTGTGGAACCGATCCGCAGGGACTGTCGACGCGGCACGGCGCGAGCAAGAGGCCGCCGTCGCGGAACGGCGTGCGGTGGAGCGGCGTCTCGACGTAGAGGTGTCGAACGCGGCCGAGCGCGTTCGGGCAGCAGCCGCAACCTACGACACGCTCACCTTGCGCCTCCGTCCCGCACGGCAGGATCTGGTCACGGAGCTGCTCCGCTTCTATCGAGCCGGGCGCCTCAGCTACCTCGATCTGATCGCGGAGCAACGATTCCTACTCGAGACGGATCTGGCGGTGGTCGACGCCCAGGCCGACCTGTGGCTCTCTCAAATTCGGCTCGATCTCCTGACCGGAGCCTCCTCGCTCCAGGGAGGCGGACGATGAACGCGGCCGGGATCCGGAACACGTGGATGGTGGCGCTGGTCGTCTGTCTCACGGTGACCGGCTGTCAGAAGCGAGAAGCGCACGAGGAGGAGCATGAGGCGGAGCACGAGGTGGGGACCCACGGTGGGGCTCTCGTCGAGCTCTCGGACGAGGCGGCGCGCACCGCGGGCATCGCCGTGGACAGCGTCGGTCCGCGGGCGATCGGCGTCGTGGTCGAGCTCCCGGGTGAGATCAAGCTCGACGCGGAGCGAAGCGTGGAGGTCCGGCCGAGCTATCCGGGACGAATCCTTCAGCTCCACGCCGGCCTCGGCGCTTTCGTACGCAAAGGACAACCTCTGGTTTCGATCTACAGCAACGAGAGCCTGAGCGAGTACACGATCGAAGCGCCGATGACCGGGACGGTTGTGGCGCGTCCGGTCAATCCTGGAGCCGCGGTCGATCCCGCGTCGGTGATCTACACGCTCGCCAATTTGAGCTCTGTCTGGCTCGACTTCCCGATCTACGTCCGGTATCTCGGATCGATTCATCAGGGGCAGACCGTGCGCGTCCAGAGCGACGAGAACACCGGCACGTTCGCGACAGGAACCATCAGCTACATCGGTCCGATGCTCGATGTGGACACGCGCGCCACCTTTGGCCGTGTCGTCTTGCCGAACGCCGACCGGCGTTGGCAGCCCGGCCGCCTCGTGACCGCCTCGGTGATCCTGGAACGCGTCACGGCGCCGATGGCGGTACCCGAAGAGGCGATCGTGCGCGAGGGGAGCGGCGCGGCCGTGTTTCGCGCGACCCCGCAAGGATTCGAGCTTCAGCCCGTCACGCCGGGACGAAGCGACGGCGTGATGACCGAGATCCTCTCGGGTCTCGAGCCCGGCGCGCGCGTGGCCACCCGGAACGCCTTCCTGCTCAAGGCGGAGCTCGAGAAGGAGGCGGGCGGGCATGAGGACTGACCCAGGCCTGCCCGAAGCGCGATCGACCCTGGACCGGATCCTCCGCTTCTCGATCCTCCACCGCCGGTCGATCGTCGTCATGACGGCGGTCGTGGCCGCGATCGGGATCGTGAGCCTGGCGCACATTCCGATCGACGCTGTGCCCGACATCACGACGGTCCAGGTGCAGATCAACACCGTCGTGGAAGGGCTCCCGCCGCTCGACATCGAGCGCCAGGTGACCTTTCCGATCGAGACCGCCATGGCCGGGCTCCCAGGCCTGACCGAGACGAGATCGCTGTCGCGCTACGGCCTCTCTCAGGTCACCGTCGTGTTCCGGGACGGCACCAGCATCTACTTCGCGCGCCAGCTCGTGAACGAGCGGCTCCAGGAGGCCCGCGACGCGTTACCCGCAGGCATCGCCGAGCCGAGGATGGGGCCGATCGCCACCGGCCTCGGCGACATCTTCCTCTGGGAGGTCGAGGCCGATCCGGGCGCCAGAAAAGCGGACGGCACCGCCTACAGCGTGACCGACCTTCGCGAGATCCAGGACTGGGTCATCAAGCCCCAGATCCGGACCGTTCCCGGCGTGACCGAGGTGAACACGATCGGGGGATACCGCAAGCAGTACGACGTGCGGCCGGATCCGGCGCGTCTCCGCGCGTACGGGCTCACGACCGGCGACGTCCTCCTCGCGCTCGAGCGCAACAACCAGGCGGTGGGAGCCGGCTACCTTCCCCGCAAGGGGGAGCAGTACCTCGTGCACACCGACGGGCGGCTGTCCCGGCCGGAGGAGATCGAGCAGGTCGTCGTGGCGACGCGAAGCGGCGTGCCCCTGCACGTGGCCGACGTCGCGACGGTTGGACTCGGTCAGGAGCTGCGCACCGGTGCGGCGACGAGCCACGGTCGGGAGACGGTCGTGGGCACCGCGATCATGCTCTTCGGAGAGAACAGCCGCGTGGTGGCCAATCGCGTGGGGGAGCGCTTGAAGGAAGTGAACCGCTCCCTTCCTTCGGGCGTGACC
>DASTKC010000158.1:0-2258 GCA_035716085.1 Candidatus Eiseniibacteriota bacterium
GCATGGCCTCGCGGGCGTGGTCCGGGACGTGGATGCCGGGCACCTCGTTGTGGAGGAACTCCGCGTGGCGGTGGCTCTGGAGCGGCAGAAGCCCAAGCAGGATGGGCACCCGCTTCTTCCCCATCTTCCCGAGTTTGTCGAGGAACTGGGTCAAGGTCGCGAGCTCGTACAGAGGCTGCGTCATCGCGAACTCGGCCCCCGCCTCCATCTTCCTCTGGAAGCGGTCCAGCTCCTCGTCGAGCGTCTCCGCGGTCGGATTCACCGCGCACCCGATGACGAATGTGGTGGGCTCACCGATCGAGTTCCCGCCGAGATCGGTGCCCGCGTTGAGCCGCTTCAGCACCCCGATCAAGCCGATCGAGTCCACGTCGAACACCGCGGTCGCGTTGGGATAATCCCCCGCCCGCGGCGGGTCGCCGGTCAGCGCGAGGATGTTCCGGATCCCGAGCGCGTGCGCTCCCATGAGATCGGACTGGATGCCCATGAGATTTCGATCGCGGCAGGTGAAGTGGAGGATCGTCTCGATCCCGACCTGGTGCCCGATCATCGACGCGAGCGCGATCGAGGACATGCGCACGCGCGCCATCGGGCTGTCGGCGACGTTGATGAAGTCGACGCCGGCGTCCTTCAGGAACTGCGCGCCCTCGATCATCTTCTTCGGACGCGCGCCGCGCGGCGGGTCGACCTCCACGCTCACCACGAACTCCTTCGCCGCGAGCTTTCGCGCGAGGGTGGACCTCGACGTGGGATCCGTCTTCGCGGTCGTCTCCTCGATCACGATCGCCGGGCCCGCGCCCGGGGGTGAGGGGGCGAGGGGTGCCGGGGCTCCCGCCGCGGCGCGGAGGGCATCCCGCATCTTCCTCGTGTGCGTCGGCGTCGTCCCGCAGCATCCGCCCACGAGGCGCGCGCCCGCCGCCGCGAATCGCTGCGCGTACTCGGCGAGATACTCGGGCGAGCTCAGATAGACGAAGCGGCCGTGCACGAACCGGGGAAGCCCTGCGTTCGGCATCACGGAGATCGGAACCTCGGTGCGGCGCTTCAGCCGCTCCACGATCTCGAGGAGCTTCTGCGGGCCCACGCTGCAGTTCGCGCCGAGGAGATCGACCTTCTTCTCCAGGACCGCGTGCACCACGTCCTCGGGATACGAGCCGTAGAGCGTCCGGCCGTCCTCGGTATAGGTCATCTGGACCACGAGCGGCACGTCCCCGGCGACGCTCCGCACGGCGTCGATCGCGACGAGCGCCTCGGCCATGTCGGTCTGCGTTTCGAGGATGATGAGATCCACGCCGCCTTCGACGAGCCCTTCCGCCTGCTCGCGATACGCGTCGTACGCCTCCTCGCGGGTGATCGTGCCGAGCGGCGCGACGGGCTTGCCGAGCGGCCCCATCGAGCCCGCCACGAACACCGCCTCGCCCACTTCCTCGCGCGCGTTCCGCGCGATCTGCGCGCCGGCGCGATTCACGCGGCGCGCGGTCTCGGTGGCGCCGTGCGCGGCGAGCCGGTAGCGATTCCCGCCGAAGGTGTTGGTTTCGATGACCTCGGCGCCCGCCCGGATGTACTCGCGGTGCACCGCCTGGATCAGCGACGCGTCGGTCAGATTGAGGAGGTCGAACGAGCGGTCGAAGGGGATGCCCTTCTCGTAGAGATAGGTGCCCATGGCGCCGTCCGCCAGCACCACGCCCTGCTGGACGCGCTTGAGAAACGGGTGGGTCATGGGCGCGCTCCGGCCTCCGGGCGGAGGCCCTCGATCGCTCGGGTGTGTTCTTCCATAAGACTCATCATCGTACTATACTGCGCCGCTCGCCGTTCGACCTTTCCTGGGGGAATTCGCGCGTCATGAACATCGTCGTCCTCGTGAAGCAGGTGCCCGACACTGAGACCCGCATTCAGGTCAAGGACGGCTCGGTGGACCTGAGCGGCGTGAAGTGGATCGTGAACCCGTACGACGAGTTCGCGATCGAGGAAGCGCTCCGCATCCGGGAGAAGCTCGGCCAGGGCAAGGTCACGGCCGTGAGCCTCGGCCCCGATCGCGTGAAGGAAGCGATCAAGTACGCCCTCTCCCTCGGCTCCGATGAGGGCGTCTGGGTGAAGGGAGACGGCGTCGCGCTCGGCGATCCCCTCGCCGTCGCCACCGTGCTCGCCGCCGCGGCCAAGAAGATCGGGTTCGATCTCGTCCTCACCGGCAAGCAGGGGGTGGACTCGGACTGGTCGCAGGTCGGCCCGATGGTGGCCGAGCTCCTCGATCTTCCCCACGTCTC
>DASTKC010000159.1:0-7744 GCA_035716085.1 Candidatus Eiseniibacteriota bacterium
GAAGAGCAGTCTCGTAGGCCACCCGCATCGCGTCCACCCACCGTCCGATGATCTTCGGCGCGGCGGCGTAGGCGGGCATCACCGCGTCGGGCACGGAGGCGGACACCGGCGGGCCGGCTTCGACCCAGGTTCTCGCCTTCACGAGGAAGACGCCGAATCGCTCGGAATCGAGCCGCTCGACGAGGCGGAGCCGGCGCCGGGCGAGACGCACCTCGAGCGACTGCCGGAACACATGGAGCGCGGGGCGCTCGAACGGGGCCGCTTCCGCTTCCAGCTTGGCCACGTGCTCGAGAGCCACGTCCAGGTCCCGGATGCGGCCCAGCCGGCGGCCGACCCATCGGAGGTCCGTCTCGAAATCCTCGCGCACGGAATCCGGGTAGCCGCTCGCGACCACCTCGAGCGCCGTTCGCAGGCGGCGGGCCGCCACGCGCATGTCGTGCACGCGCTCGGGATCGACTCCGAGCCGCGAGCCCGGCTCGTTCCAGAGGAGCCGCCCCAGGTGGCGACCGAAGATCTTGTGGGCGACGTCGAGGAGCCGGTCCGCGGGATGGAGCGCGAACGGTCGCTCGTCCCGCTCAGGCAGCCGCACTCCCGCCGCTTCGAGCGCGGCCATGAGCTTCGTGCGTGCTTCGTGCGTGAGTCCGAGCTGCTCCTCGACCGCGCGCCGCACGAGGCCGAGCGCGTCCTCGGCGCCGTTGTCGAGCTCGAGCTCCACCTCGCGGAAGGCGGCCGGCGGCGCGTTCACGTGATCCACGGTCAGGAGTCCGATCACCGATTCCCCGCGCATCCACCGGAAGCACTCGCGGTCGTTCGTGACGCTGGCGCGGACCTGAAGCCGCTCGAGCACGCGGAGTCCCAGGAGTGGCTGGAGGAGGCCGGCGACGGGGCCTGGATCGAGCGCCTCCCACGGAGGATCGGCGGATGGAGCGTCCTGCGCCCACTCGAGCCGGTTGAGCACCTCGGATGGCTTCGACGCGATCGATTTGGCCTCCAGCCGGAGGCGCGAGCCCTCGGCGCGAAGGCGCAGCGAGAGTCCCGCGCGATAGAGATCCCAGTCGTCCGTGTCGAGATAGCGATCGACGTGCTCGATCGTGCCGGTCGGCTCGAATCGGAATCCGGCCGCTTCGATCACCTGGCGCACCTGCGCCGGGTCGCGATCGTCGGGGAGGCGGAACTTGATCTCGCGCTCTTGCACGCCGTTTCCGGTCGGATGATTCATGGGCGGGCGCTCAGGATCCGGCGATGCGGCGGAGCACGCTGGGTTGGAGCAGCCATTCGAGGAAGCCGAGTCCAGGCGCGGGCTCGCTCGGGAAGCGAACCAGCGCGGTCGCTCCCTTGCGGAGTACGACCGACGCCGACTGGCGCGGACCGCAGAGGAGGTACGACGCGAATCCGCTCAGATGTGGCTCGTGCCCCACGACCGCCACGGACTTCGCGCCGAGCGCGGCCACGGCGCCGAGCGAATCGCCATATTCGGAGTCGGGCTTCAGCTTGGGGGAGTAGGTGATCTCGAGCTGCGGGGCGATGGCGTCGCGGAGGATCTCCGCGGTCTGTCGCGCGCGGATCAAAGGACTCGACAGGATGTGATCGGGCCGCACGTCGAGCTTCTCCAGGCCGCGCGCCGCCAGCCGGAACTTGTGAATTCCCTCGGGGGTCAGAGGACGGTCGTCATCCCACGGATAGGCGGGATCGCCTCGCTCGACCGCGATGGCATGGCGCACGATGTAGAGATCCACTGAGACTCCCTCAGCAAGTTGTTGTTATTAGGCCGCTTGACGGGAGTAGAGAAGCGCTGGGGCGAATCCATTGTCTCACTGCCGGGGATATGCGGTCAACCAGGCCGGAGCGGTGGTTCAGTGGGCCAAGCGCTCGAGAAGCTCGGACTGGAGCGAGCGGAATTTCGCGAGCGCAACCAGCTCCGTGGGCCGGATGTCGGCCCGCTCGGGCATGCGCCCGTCGCGGAAGACATAACCCCGCTGTCCCGAGGTGATCGGCATCATGGCGTCCCCGCCGGATCCTTCGGGACCGGCCGACACGCCCCTCGCGCCCACCATGACCTCACCTTCGAGCACGCAGACGCACGTTCCCATCGGCTCCATGATGACCGCGAGGGTGGTTCCCTTCACCTGGATCATCGCGTCGTCGGTGTGCACCTCGAGTTTCGCCCCCTGGAACGTGGGGCCCGTGGTGAGGCGCAGCTCCCCTCCGCGCGCGAAGAGCTCCGACTTGCGAAGGAACCAGCGTGCAGGAGCAGGCGGGATCGTGAGGCGCGTGCCGGGAAGGATCTCCATGGCGAGATCGCTGCCGGCGGCGAGCGCGAGCGATGCGGTCTCCGGAAGAACGAGCTCGACGCCGGGGTGGATGCGCTGGGCGAGGAGCTCGGCGCGCTCGACCGGGATCGGCTCGCCATCGGCCTGCACGAGTCCGGTGCCCACCACCTGGACCACGCGCCACTGCGCGCCGCGATTGCCCAGGATGCCCACCGCGATGGCGATGGCCGCAGCCGCGGCGAGGACCGTGGTGAAGCGGGGCCGCGTGGGCTTCGGGAACCGGAAGATCGGTCGACGAGGTGCAGCCGGCCGCGGCGGCGGCGCGGTGCGCGGCGCGCGGGGTCGATGCGGCGTGCGGTCGAGCTCGTCGTCCGCGATCGGACCGATGCCGCCTCGTCTCGGAGCGTCGTCCGCCATGGAACCGATGCCACCCCGCCTCGGTGCGTCGGCGGGCTCGGCCTCCAAGGGCGCCGGCGCACCCCGCTCCTCGGTGAAGCTTCCCGCGACGAACGTCTCCTTGAGCCGCGCGCGGAACCCGCCATCGGGGCGCGGCACTTCGAGTCGCTGCAAGAGGTCGCGCGCGCGCTTCGCCTCGACGCTCAGGTCGATGTCGGGATCGCGTTCCGGCTCGGTCATAGTCCCGCTTTCGTCACGAAGCGCCCCAGCTCGTCCAGGGCGCGGGAATATCGTTTGCGCACGGCAGTCGGGTTCTCGCCCGTGATCGCCGCGATCTGGTCGTAGCTCAATCCTTCGTACTCGCGAAGGACCACGATCTCACGGAACGAGGGCCTCAAGCTCTGGATGGCCCGCTGCACGATCTCGGCACGCTCGGCCGTGAGCGTGTCGCGCTCGGGATCGGGCGCGCTCGACGGGAGCTCCTCGGCATACCCGGGTTCCGCGTCGAGCGAGCTCGACGCGCGCTCGAATCGATACGCGGAGGACCGCCAGAGATCCCGCACCGTGTTCGCCGCGATCGTGACGAGCCACGGTCCCGGATCCCGTGAGGGATCGAGCGACGGCGCCCCTCGGTGGACCTTGAGAAAGACTTCCTGGAGCGCCTCCTCGGTGGCCCCTCGGTCTCCGAGCATCCGGTAGACCATGCCGTACAGGCGGTCGAAGTAGCGCTCGAAGAGCGCCGCCAGCGCCTCGGGGTCGCGGTTGCGGACAGCCTCGAGGTCCAGCGGGGGGCTCTCGCCACCATCCCTGTTCTTGGGTACGTAGCCGGCCGGAACCTGTGCCGACCTTTCTGGCTGCGGGGTCACGCGGGGGACGCCCCAGGGGCAAGCATTCGCCCAGGCTAGCACACGCGTTGGGCGAGGTCCCGCCTGGGCTATCCAGGGTTGTACCGAGGGAGGGTTGAGGGTAGGGTTTTGGCCTCGCCTCATCGGACCTCAGGGGGACCCATGGGCCACTTTCGCACGCTTGCCGTTCCAGCCGCGCTCCTGTTTGCCCTCGTCCTGCCTGGCTGCAATGACGAGGACAAGATCCTCGTCGAGAACCAGCCGGCGCCCAACAATCCGCCGCTCATCGTCTCGTACGGCCCCGAGTCTCCGGTCGAGAATCTGGCCTACTTCGGTCCCATCGGAGTCGATCTCTGGGCCCTGACCGGAGACCCGGAC
Source organism: Candidatus Eiseniibacteriota bacterium (assembly GCA_035716085.1). Lineage (GTDB taxonomy): Bacteria > Eisenbacteria > RBG-16-71-46 > SZUA-252 > SZUA-252 > WS-9. Next base: position 3,890 of record DASTKC010000159.1, read on the forward strand.
GGACTGGACGACGTCTCGGCGGTCGCTCTTCACATCGACTCCATCCAGTTGAACCAGTTCATCGCTCGTCCGGACACGTCGACAACCGGCTGCATTCAGATCGGCTACGCCCAGACCGTGGACACGGCTCCGATCCTCGCAGTGCCCGCCACGTTTCCGGGCATCGAGTTCCTCGCCATGCGGCGTACGCAAGGTGGGCTCTTTACCGCGAATGGCCTCGGTGAGCTCTACGGAGCGATCGACCTCGAGGCGGCCTCACCGGTCCTCGAGGATCTGGGTGGGTATTGCGGTGGCAACTTTCACTACGTCCAAGGGCCCATGAGGGCTGTGCCGCCGGGAGTTCCCCAGGTGACGACCATCGTCGTGACGTACATGGATGTCGTGTATAACGGCCTGAAGATCACGGTCTACGACAAGGTCGGAGCCTCGGCCGTAGCGACGGTTCCGGCATTCCATGTCGTCTTCGTCACCCCGGAGGAGCGCGAATTGATCACGGCGGAGCCCGCCGGATGACCGCGCGCGTCCGGCGCATGGCGCCGCGCCTTCTCCTGCTCGCCGGCCTCACCCTCTCCCTCGGATGCGACGACGAGGACAAGGTCGTGGTGAGCAGTGCGAACCCGAACGATCCCCCCATCGTCGTGTCCTACGGTCCGCAGGTCCCGCAGGGTGGGTTCCACGATGTGACCGGGGTCGGCCCCTACGACGGCATCCTTTTCTGGGTCGTGGCAGGCGACCCGGACGGTCTCGAGGACCTGTCGGCTGTCGCGCTCAGCATCCAGTCCGTTCGGTTAAATCGGTTCATCATGCGGGCGGACACTTCATCGAATTCGTGTTTTCACTTCGAGTACAACGATACCGTGCCCACGAGCCAGATCCTCGCGACGCCGGCCGTGCTCGAGGGCGTCGCGTTTGAGCCTCTCCTCAGCTACCCCGACTACTACGGGCCCGGCTACTACCAGGGTGGGCATCTTCCGATCCCGGATCTGGTCCTGCTCTCTCCCAACGTGGACCCATGGCCTGGTGGCTGCGGCACCAGCCAAGAGATGGTGCGGGGACCCATGGTGATCCTCCCGCCCGTCGTTCCCACCCCCACGCGCGCGGCGGTGACGTACATGGATTTGGACTACCAGGGTGTGAAGCTCACCGTGTACGACAAGGTCGGTGCCACGGCTGTCGCCACGTATCCCGACATCCACTACGTCTACGTGACGCCGGAAGAAGAACAAGCTCTGCCCTGACCTCGTCGAAGGTGCCGCCGTAAGAAACCGGCGAACCGCCCCTACCCGCCGCCTTGACGCCCGGGCGCCCCACCCCCAAGATGAGGCAATGCCTTCGACGACAAAGACTTCCTTCCCCATTCGGTGCGCCGGCATGGACGTCGGCTCGAACGCGTTCCGGCTTGTCATCGCGGAGTTCAAGAGCCCCGACAAGTACAAGGTTCTGGAGCGGGTCCGGATGCCGGTCCGCCTGGGAGCGTCCGTCTTCAAGGAGCAGCGGATCGACCCGGCGACCATGGACGCGGCGCTCGACGCGTTCCGGGAGTTCCGGAAGAAGATGGAGGAGTACGAGGTCGTCCTCCACCGCGCCGTCGCCACGAGCGCGACCCGCGAGGCGAAGAACCGGGCCGCCTTCCTCGAGCGCGTGCACCAGGAGACGGGACTCGACCTCGAGCTGATCGAGGGGACCGAGGAAGCGCGGCTCGTCGCACTCGGCGTGAAGAGCAAGCTCTCCCTGAGCCGCGGCCTGTCGCTCATCCTCGACGTGGGCGGCGGCTCGAGCGAGATCGCGATCATCGGGAACGGCGAGATCCTGGTCGTGGAATCGCACGACGTCGGCGGCGTGCGGCTACTCCGGCACGCCAATTCGGAATCGCCCGAGAAGACGCTCGGCATCGTGCGCCAGACGCTCCAGTCCTCGCGATTCCCGATTCTCGACTTCTTCAAGCGCCGGCACCTCTCGCGCTTCGTCGGCACGGGGGGGAACATCGAAGCCATCGCCGAGATCGCGTCGCCCAACGGCGATGCCCGCGCGAACGGCGAGCACGACGCGGCGCGGGTCACCTTGACGCGCCTCAGCCGCACCCTCGCGCAACTCGCCAAGCTCGACCCCAAGGAGCGCGCCGAGGAATACGACCTCCGTCCCGACCGGGCGGACGTGATCGTGCCCGCGGGCGCGATCTTCGAGTACGTGGCGAAGCGGGTGCACGCGCGGGAGATCTGGGTGCCCTTCGTGGGTCTGGTCGACGGCGTGCTCGTGGACGTGGCGCTCGCGGCGAGCACGGAAGGGAAGAAGGAGCTCGAGGTCTCGCAGACGCGGAACGCCGTGCTCGCTCTCCTCAAGAAGTACGAGGTGGACGCGCGCCACGCGCACCGCGTCACCGCGCTCGCGGTCTCGCTCTTCGATCAGCTCAAAGCGATGCACGGTCTCAGCAAGCGGGACCGGCTCCTCCTCGAGCTGGCGGCGCTCCTTCACGAGGTGGGGACCTTCGTCGGCACCTCGGGGCACCACCGCCACTCGCTCTATCTCATCTCGAAGACCCCGATCCTCGGACTCAGCGACACCGAGCAGCAGGTGGTCGCGAATGTGGCCCGCTACCACCGGAAGGCGCCGCCCGACGCGAGCCACGAGGCTTACGCCGCTCTGAGTGAGAAGGATCAGGAGCGGGTCCGGTCGCTCGCGGCCATCCTTCGCGTGGCGGACGCGCTCGACCACGACCACAAGCAGCGCGTGAGCAAGGTGCAGGCGAAGCAGCGCGGCTCGGATCTGAAGCTCCGGGTGAGCACCCGGGGGGACGTGAGCCTCGACGCCTGGTCCCTGAAGGACAAGGGGGATCTCTTCGAGAACCAGTTCGGCTTGAAGCCGGTGGTGGTGACCCGTGGCTGAAGCGCACGCGATCCCATCCGTCCCGGCGGCGCCCCCGGTCGTGCCCGCGGGACCTCCGGTGATGTCGGTCATCGACGTCGGCGCGAGCGGGATCCGCATGCTCATCGCCGAGCTCCTTCCGGGCGGTGAGATCCGGACGCTCGAGGAGCTCCAGCGCCCGCTCTCCCTGGGACGCGAGACCTTCCACACCGGCACGCTCTCGGCGTCGAGCATCCAGAAGGCGGTCGTGATCCTGCGCCAGTACCGCGCGGTGATGGACACCTATCACGTGACCCACTCGCGCGCGGTCGCGACGAGCGCCGTTCGAGGAGCGCTCAACCGGGACACCTTCGTCGACCGCGTGTTCCTCGCGACCGGGATCGAGATCGAGGTCATCGAGGGGGCGCAGGAAACCCTCCTCACGTTCGCAGCGGTCCAGCGCGCGCTCGAGGGCCACCCAGAGCTCGGAACGGGGGACGTGCTGCTGTTCGAGCTGGGCGGGGGAGCCACCGAGTGGGCGCTCATGCGAAACGGCGAAGTCGTGGCGTCGGTGACGCACGACATGGGCACCGTCCGCATGCGGGAGCTCCTGCGCGCCGCCGAGGGGGAGCGTCGGGCGCGCACCCGGATGATCCAGCACAACGTGAAGGACATGATGAACGCCGTGCGGCGCGCGCTTCCGTTCGAGAAGATCACGCAGCTCATCGCGATCGGGTCCGAGGCGCGCTTCGCGGCGCGCCACATCACGGGGACGAACGGCTCCCACGCCGCCGGCATGGCGCCGCATCCCGTCACCCCGATCGCCGCGAAAGACCTCAAGAAGCTGGCCGACCAGATCGCCGGCATGACTCCGGAACAGGCGTCCGCCACCTACGAGATCCCGGCGTACGAGGCCGAGTCGCTCGGACCCGCGCTCCTCGCCTACGCGGAGCTGGTGCGCCTCTCCCAGGCCGATCCGCTCCTCGTCGCGCGCGTGAGCATGCGCGACGGGCT
>DASTKC010000160.1:0-8170 GCA_035716085.1 Candidatus Eiseniibacteriota bacterium
GCCACGAGCCAGAGCGACGGATCGAAGCTCGGATGTTCCATGCGGCGCGTGACCCAGTCCTCGTGCGATTCCGCATGGAAGCGGAAGTGCTCCGCGAACGAATCCTCGATGGTCGCGTGCACCTCGCGGTCGTCCACACCGGGGCGGAACCTACGGATCTCGATCCCCGGCGGCGTTGTCGGCTCGGGGTATCCGTCCACGAGATCGATCGTCATGCGATAGAAGGTGCGCGTTCGCTCGTACCCGCGCCGCTCGAGGATCTCCGCGGCAGGGGTGCCCGCCATCGCGAACACGGCCACGGTGACCTGCGCGTCGGCGGGCGCGTCCGGCACGTGCTCCCGGCCGCGCTCCTCGATTCGGTCGAGCAGCACCTGCTCGATGCCGATTCCACGGTGCTCGGGGTGCACGTAGAGATCGGCCTGGAGATCCACGTGCGGCACGCGATCCCACACCCAGCCGTAGCCCGCGAGCGAGCGGTCGGGGGCCGTGACGGTCCAAGCGTCCTTCGCCTTGTCGAAGCGCGGCTGCCTCCAGTCGGCCTGGAGGTCCTCGATCTCCGTGTCGGGAGCGCCCTGCTCCTCGATGTCGATCGCGACCATGAGATCGACCAGCGCCTGGGCGTCCTCGTCCCGGGGACGCCGGAGGAGATAGCCGGCCGGGAGCTCGGTCATAGCGAGGCGGGTCCGAGGATCCGAATCAGGAGGAGGCTCGCCCCCGACGTGAGCGCGGCGACGCCGAGCCCGATCAGGAAGGGCTTGAGTCCGGTCTCGCGCATCGACGAGAGCCGGGTCGAGAGTCCCACCGCCGCCAGTGCGACCAGGATCAGCGCGCGCGATGTCTCGAGCAGAACGCGCGGCACGTCGACGTGAACCTGAGCCGAGAGCCAGACGAAGAATCCGAGCGTGTTGAGGAGCGCCATGAGGAGGAACCCGACGACGAAGATCGGGAACGATTGCTTGATGCGCCCCCACGCGCCGCTACCCGCGGCGACCTCGGCGCCCGACCGCGCGTACGCGATTCCGATCGCGAGGATCACACCTCCCATGAGCGCGTTCCGCGTCAGCTTGACCGCTGTCGCGACGCGCCCGGCCAGGTCGCCGTACGCGAAGCCGGCCGCGACGACCTGAGACGTGTCGTTCACCGCGGTGCCCGCCCACGTGCCGTAGGCCGCGTCCCCCATGTGCACGAGCTTCCCGATCAGCGGGTAGAGGAGCACCGCCAGCGTTCCGAACACGGTGTTGGTCGCGATCGCGAACGAGACCTCGTCGTCGCGCGCGCGAATCACGGGAGCGGTCGCCGCGATTGCCGAGTTGCCGCAGACGGCGGTGCCGACGCCGATCAGGGTCGCGAGCCGTCCCGGGATCTTCGCGGCGCGGCCGAGCAGGTGAGCCGCGAGGAGCGCCAAGGTCATGAGAATGACGACGAGGAGCACGGCCTTGCCGCCGATCTGGAGCACCTGGCGGAACGAGAACGTCGCCCCAAGGAGGACGATCGCGGTCCGGAGCACGGCGTGGAACGCGAACTTGAGCCCCGGCCGCATCGCGTCGGGTAGCTTCACCGCGTTCCCGACGATGAGGCCGATCACGACGGCGAAGAGGACCTCGCCGAGGATCGTCCCCACGCTCTTCGGCAGCGACTGATGGACGAGCCGGGCCGCGAGCGCGACGAGAACGGCCAGCGCAAGGCCGGGCAGGATGGCGGCTGCACCGCCCGGAGGGGCGGATCGAGGCGCGGCTTGCGTGCTTGTGGCGGGCATCCGCGTATCTTGCACGGGGCTCGATGCCGCGTCAAACGAGGTTGACGAAGGCAGCCCGCCTGCGCACACTTCCGCCATGCTCCAACCTCGGGATATCCCCGAAATCAGCCCCGAAGACCTCGTCCGGACCATCGAGTCCGGAGGGAGGATCCGGATCCTCGACATCCGGGCGCCCCAGGCGCTCGCGGGGGGACGGATCGATCTGGGCACTCCCGAGCAATTCCTGAACATGCGCGGATCAGAGGTCGTGTCCCTCGGGGAGGGCATCCGCTCGACGCTCGATCCGGACACGCCCCTCGCGGTGGTTTGCGGACACGGGAACTCGAGCAAGGAGATGGCGCTCTACCTCACCGGGCTGGGCTATGAAGCCCGCTCGATGATCGGCGGCATGGCCGCATGGGGCGACGCTCTCGTCCCGCGCGATCTCACGCCACCGCCCGGATTCGATCACCTGATCCAGTTCGACCGGATCTCGAAGGGCGCGCTCGGCTATCTCCTCGCCGCGAACGGCGAAGCGATGATCGTGGATCCGCCTCGCAAGCCGCAGCCCTTCTTCGACGTCGCGCGCGATCTCGGGGTCAAGGTCACGGCCGTGGCGGACACGCACGCGCACGCCGACTACATCAGCGGCGGCCCCCTGATCGCGAAGCGGATGGGCCTTCCCTATTACCTCCACCCGAAGGATGCCATCCTTCCCTATGACGGCTCCGCCGCGACGATCACGTTCACCGCGATCGAGGACGGCCAGACGCTCTCGCTGGGAGGCCGCGAGATCGTGGTCGAGCACACGCCCGGGCATACCGAGGGAAGCGTCTGCTATCGCATGGGCGATGACGCCGTGCTCACCGGGGATCTGATCTTCATTCGCTCGGTGGGACGCCCCGACCTGGGCGGGAAGCTGGACGAGTGGACGCCGATCCTCTGGAAGAGCGTGTCCCGCTCGCTCAAGGCGTGGTCGCCCGGAATTCGCGTCATGCCGGCGCACTATGCCGCCGACGCCGAGCGCGAGTCCGATCGGTCCGTGGCCCGCACGCTCGCGCGCGTGCGTGAAGGCAACGAGCCTCTCAAGCTCAGCTCGTCGGAAGCGGACTTCGTGGCGTGGGTGAAGAAGAAGGTGGGATCGAGCCCCGATGCCTACCGGAAGATCAAGGCGATCAACCTGGGCCTTCTCAAGGTCTGGGACATCGAGGCCCAGGAGCTCGAGTCCGGCAAGAACGAGTGCGCGCTCGGGTAGAGCCGCCCGCGCACCCTCCCGCCGTTACTGCTCCGTGCTGAGGTGCTTCTCGAGGTGGTCCCGCGAAGGGACCCGGCGCCCCGACCCCGGGTGCACGACGCGCACCTCGAAATCGTAGCGATCCAGCCCGAAGTGCCGTTCGATCCGGCGCACGAGACCTTCGACGGTCGCGTCCGCGCGGATGGTCCTGCCCCTCCGGCCCGCACCGTGGGAGCGCGCGACACCCGCGTCGAACCCCTCGAGGTAGGCCTTCCGGACGAGCCGGTCCAGGCTCCTCCAGTGGCTCCGCTTGATCTTTCGTACAGCCTGCGTCTGCGTCATTCCTTCTCCTCCTCTTCCCGGGCCCTCTAAGTAGCTATTCTCTAAAGAAATAGCGGCCCACGGGGTCTGTCTGCCGACTGTTTGGACGACCGCCGCTCGGGAACGATGCGGGGGCCTCCGTAGTCGGCATGCAACTGCCTGCAATTATAGCACTTGTCTGTCGCTCCGAGAACCGCCCCGTGGAGGTCTTTGGGTCAAGATCCACAACCCTCCTGCCGATCCATTCGGGGGCTCATCCCTCCGTCCCGGACCAGGAGCACGCGCCGTGAAGCTCGTCGCCTGTCCCCAGTGCCACGCGCAGTACGACGTCAGCCAGTCGAGCGGGCCGACGATCACATGCCGCTGCGGCGCGACCCTCAAGGCCGAGGCCCCTGCGGCCCGGGACGCGACCGTGACGCGATGCTCGGCTTGCGGCGCCCTGGTCGGCGACAAGGACCGGGCGTGCACGTACTGCGGCGCTCTCATCGTGCGCCGCCCTCCACCGTCGGGCCCGGTCTGCCCCGAGTGCTACGCACAGAATCCCGAAGGGGCGAAATTCTGCGTCTCGTGCGCGACCCACTTCCTGCCTCAGCCCGTGCGGGAGAGCGTCGTGAACCTGGCCTGCCCGGTCTGCCCCGACTCGGCGCTCGTTGCGCGCGATCTCGGCGGGATCTGGGTCGATGAGTGCCCCAATTGCCTCGGCCTCTGGGCTCCCGGCGACGTGCTCGACCGCCTGGTCGATCGCGTGCGCGAGCGCGCGGCGGCCGAAGGCATCCCGCCGGCCACCCCCGAGAGGAAGCGGCGATCGGTCTGGCAGTCGGGTATCGCGTATCGAAAGTGCCCCGAGTGCGGGACCGGGATGCAGCGCCGGAACTTTGCCCACAAGTCGGGCGTCGTCGTCGACTGGTGCGGGAGCCACGGGACGTGGCTCGACGCGCACGAGCTCGAGGACATCGCGGCGTTCGTGCTCGAGGGCGGCCTCAGGACGGCGCCGACCGTGACCATCGAAGAGCACACCTGGACCCTGCCCTCCGATCCCAAGCGCGTGGCCGCGCTCGCGGCGGCGGAGCGGATCCTCGCGGAGGAGAAGGCACGCGTGGAAGTCACGACCCATCGGTGGAGCGCGCGCCGCGATCTTCCTCAGGGCTTTCGCGGAATCGGAGACCTGCTGACGTTCCTGCTCACACGCCGCGTCTGACGCGCGGCTCAGGCTGAATCAGGGAGGAGCCCATGGGATTCGTGGAGAAGCTTCGCGGCGAGGTGGTCGACATCGTCGAGTGGATCGACGACTCGCGGAACACGGTCGTTTGGAGATTTCCCCGCTACCACAACCAGATCAAGAACGGCGCCCGGCTCGTCGTGCGTCCCGGGCAGGCGGCCGTGTTCGTGGAGCAGGGACGGATCGCCGACGTGTTCGGGCCGGGCACCTACGAGCTCGTGACCGCGAACCTTCCGGTTCTTTCCACGATCCGCGGCTGGAAGCATGGCTTCGACAGCCCGTTCAAGGCGGAGGTCTACTTCGTCGCGACGCGCCAGATCACGGAGCTCAAATGGGGGACGCCGAATCCGGTGATCCTGCGCGACCCGACGCTCGGGCCGCTGCGCGTGCGCGCGTTCGGCAGCTACACGCTTCGCGCCACGCACCCCGAAGCGCTCCTCAAGGAGCTGGTGGGCACCGACGGCTCCTTCCAGACCGACGAGATCGACGTGCTCCTCCGCTCGATCATCACCGCCTGTTTCACCGATCTGATCGCCTCGGCGCCGATCGCGCTCGCGGATCTCTCGTCGAACGCGATGCGCCTCTCCGAGGAGCTGCGAAAGAAGGTCCTCGCCAAGATCGACGACGAGTACGGGCTCGACGTGCCGCAGCTCTACATCGTCAACATCTCGGTGCCGGATCGGGTCGAGCAGGCGCTCGACGCACGCTCCAGCATGGAGCTGATCGGCGACATCGATCGCTACCAGCGCTATCAGGTCGGCGCCGCCACGCCGATCGCCGCCGCCAATCCCTCCGGCGGCGTCGCGGGAGCGGGCGTGGGACTCGGCATGGGCATGGCGTACGCGGGCGCGGTCACCCGCGCGCCGCTCCAGGTGGTGCCCGCGGCGCCCGCGGGCGCGGTATGGCACGTGGCGAACGCGGGGCGCATCACGGGTCCGTTCACGGTCGAGCAGCTGCGAAACGCCGTCGCGGCGGGGCAGCTCCAGGCGACGAGCACCGTCTGGACCGCCGGCATGGATGCGTGGACACCGATGGGCTCGGTACCGGCGCTGGCGATCTACTTCGCTCCGCCGCCTCCGCCGCCGGCCGCGTAAGCGGCTAGGGTCGGGGCTCCGGCGGGGACTCCGGCCGCACCCCCTCCAGCTTCACGGCGGCGCTGTACCAGATCGCGTCCGGGTCGATGCGGAGCGACTTCGTCTGGGCGTCGATCGCGAACGACCGCTCACCCACCCGGACCGAGTCTCGAATGCCCGCGGGCAGGATCACGGGCTTCAGCTTGTCGACCGGAAGCTTCACGTTGAAGCCCTTCGTCTCGGTGAGGTTCTCGAGCAGGCCTGGCACGTTCACCTTGTCGAGCACCCAGCCGCACACGTGCTTCTGCTCGTCCAGGATCGAATCGATTGCGGCCCAGGATTCCTTCGATGGCTTCACCTTGATGCGAAGCTTCGTCTCCGGGAACACGAGTGCCGCCACGACGCGGCGCCCCTTGATGCTGAGGTCGATCCGGCCCGTCACGAGATAGCCGGCCGGAATCACGTTGCCCGACACCTTCTGGGTGATGTCGAGGTCGCCACAGGTCAGACCGGCCACGCGCTTCCCGTCCCAGACGAAGTGGATCGTCGCCTCCCCGCGGCCTTCCTTGATCGCGATGGGAAGCTTGAGCGAGATGCTGTCGCCGCCGAACGCGATCCGGGGCGGCTTGGGCCCGATCTTGCCGATGACCCGGTCGATGTTCACGTCCACGGTGAACTCGCCCACCGTCACCACCTTCTTCACCTTCTTCGCGACGTGCGCCTTGATCCCACTCAGGCGGAGCGTGACGCGGTTCACAACGTCCTGGAAGAGTCTGTCGATCACCTGCCGGATGAATGCCGTGGGCACCGCGACCACGACCTCCCCCTCGGGCAATCCCTGAATGCGTGGGTCGGCTGCGATCAGCACCGCGGCCCGCGCGCGAAGCGAGTCCTGCTCCGCCTGGAGCCGCGCGACCTCGAGATCCCAGCCTCTCCGCTCCTCGGACGAGGGCGTGCGGGAGCAGCCCGCGGCGAGAAGCGCGGCCAGCACGGCGACGAGGAGCTCGCGCCGGGCCATCATGAAGCGCCCGCCTTCTTCTTCGGCTTCTTCTGCACATTGACGCCGATTCCCTCCTCGCCGCCGGTGACCTTGCCGACCTTGGCGTCGAGGGTGACCCACAGCTTGCCGCCGGCGGCGATGACGCGCTCCACCGAGAGATCGAGCGGGACGACGAGGGAATCGAGCTGGAATCCTTCTTCCTGGATGGCGGGCACCTGGATGGATCGACCGAGCACCACGGGGACTTCCAGCTCGGGAATCGCTTCCTGGATGCGCGGGAGTCCCTTGCGCGCGAGGAGCGCCTTGCCGCCGCGGCCGAGAACGCCTTCGAGGAGCCCGGCCTCGAGGATCTCGATCCGGTCGATGGCGATCTTCACGTGGAGGAGGTCGGTGTTGGGATCGACGGACACGGCGCCGAGGCCGCCGTGGATGCGGATGCGGACCCTGCGATCGGGCGTCTTGAGGCGGTTCGCGTAGCCCTCGATCACGATGATGCCGAACTTGTCTCGAAGGGAGACCGTCGCGTTCTCGAGGTGGACGGCGATGCGCTTGCCGACCGGCTTTTCGATCGGGAGCTGCGATCGGAAGAGATCGCCGACCACCTCTTCGTCGATCCCGATGAGAAAGCGGTCGCGCGGCACGAGGGAGCCGCGCTCCTCCTCCTGGATCAGCTCCCGGATGCCCTGGTTCTGTCGCTCGAGGAGCGCCTTCTGCGCAAGGTAGTCGAGCTCATCGTCGGAGGGGGCGCATCCGGAGAGGAGCGCCGCGAGGGTCACGACCCCAACAGCCCAGGTCCGCGTCACGAGCCGGAGGATAGCCGCAAGGCCCCTACTTGTTTGAAGAATCTGCAGGGCTCTGCCCTTGGAGAGGGCTCGCTGACCACACCGTAAGGTCGCCCGTTTCAGGCGGATGGAAGCCCTGTCTTGGATGCCGCGTCGAGTGGCCTCCGATTTGCGTAAAGGGGGAGCCGGATGATCGTGCGTCCCTCATCGGAGGTTTGAATCATGAAGCTCGCAGGAATGCGAATCGCGGGAGCGCTCATCGCGCTGCTCTTGCCCATAGCGGCGCACGCGCAGACTGGGAAACACATCGCAATCGGCGCGGCCGTTTCGAGTCACGACTACGTGGACTCGCGCGTCCACCAGGGCGTCGGGATCATGCTCCTCTACCGGGTGGCACCGACGGGAATGGAAGCGAACGGATTGTCCTGGGGACCGAGCGCGACCGTCGGGTTTTCCCGCGCCGACGTGCGGGACGATGCCACCGGTGGGGACGTCACGCTCGGCAAGCTCCAGTCGATTCCGGCCATGGCCGGCTTCGGGCCGCACTACCGGCACGGGCGGTGGTGGACCGGTCTCTCGGTGACGGCGGGCGCGTCGTTCAACGACTTCAGCGTCGACGAGGCGGCGAGGCAGGCGTACGAGGACCGTAAGGGAGTCGAGCTGGAATCGGTGGACGCCAAAACCTCGTTCGCGGCTCAGCCTGGGGTGAGCGTCTGGTACGACGTCGGATCGAGGCTCGGGCTCTACGGAGGCGTGGCGTACTTCTACAGCCGCCCCAAGGCGTCGATCACGGCTGGAGGCGTGAC
>DASTKC010000161.1:0-15670 GCA_035716085.1 Candidatus Eiseniibacteriota bacterium
GAGCACGGGACCCTTCGGGTCTCCGTCGAGCGCTTCGAGGAGCGCGGCCTCGATGCGATCGAGTCCGTCGAGGCGCTCGGCGGAGGGTGCCGCCGCGTCGGCCACGTCATCGGCAAGGCGCGCGAACGCGTAGACTGCGGCGAGCGCGGGGCGTAGCGGAGACGCGATGAATCTGGAGACGACCGGGAAATTCTCCTCGTGACGCCGGACAATGTCCGCGCACACGCGATAGGCATCGGAAAGCGGGACGAGCTCGGATGCGGCGGGCGGCGCTTCGACTGGGATTTGCGTCACGCGGGCTCCCTCTGGTGTTCAAGGAGTAGACCATGCGTCCCACAGAGCGTCAAGGCGGGGTGCCGCACGGAGTTCCGGGGCGCGTGCGCTTCCATGGCAACGCCGCGTTCTTGGGGATGGAGCCGCCCGAGGCGGGCTCCCGAGGGAGGTAAGAATGCGCCGTTCGGTACCGCTCTGGAGTGCCGCCCTGGCGGCGGCTCCGCTTGCGATCAGCCATGCCGACAGCAGTGTGACCGAGCTCCGGATCGCGGCCGGCTCGGGTTCCTACGCCTACGTCACGCGCGGATGCGACAACAGCGTGATCAGCAAGCAGAGGATCGACTACGACAACGTCGGCGCCGATGTGAGCCACAAGTTCACTTCGCCCGTCCGCCTCGGTGTGCGCGCAGGGCTTGTACGCACCCATGACAACTATGACTCCAAGTTGCTCTCGGACACACGCTACGTGAATCCATATCTCTCGCTGGAGTGGCCCGCCCTCTCGATCGGGGGAGGTTGGGTTGGAGCCAACCGCCCCTTCCCCGATCAGGACATCCTCCAGACCGCGAACGGGCACGTCGGAAGCCAAACCGGTAGCGGGCACATCCGAATCGGAAAGCGGACTTACTGGGAGGTGAGCTACTTCGAGGCGGTCCCGCTTGCGACGGCGGGCTACGGGCAGACAGGCATCGGCCACCTCTGGTCGCGCGCGGATCTCTGGATGGGTGTGGGCACCTGGCCCCACGATCGGGTCGGATTCGTGGGTCGAGGGGAATATCGGATCGGGAATCGGTTGGGGCTTGGCGGAACGCTGCGGCTGGGGAGCTCGCAAGGGATCAGCGAGAACGCGTTCGCGGTGTCGCTCTCGTACCGCTTCACGCATCGAAGAGCGGGAACGCAGGCAGCGCCCGCGCCGTATGATCCGCTTTCGGCTCCGTCGCGGCCCGAGCCGGCGCCGGCCGCGCCGCCGGACTCCGCTATTGCACCCGCCGCTTCCGATTCTGTGCGTAGTCCACGAAGAGGTAGGAGCCGAGCTCCTCGAGATCGGAGAAGTAGGCGCGTCCCTTGTTGAGCTGCGTGAACCGCTCGACGAAGCGCACCAGGTAGGGATCCTGCGTGACCATGAACGTGGTGATGGGGATCCGCTTCCTGCGGCAGGCAACCGCCTCGTCCAAGGTCTTGTTCACGATCCTGGGATCGAGCCCGAACGCGTTCTTGTAGAAGCGCCCGTTCTCGAAGATGGCGGACGGCTTGCCGTCCGTGATCATGAAGATCTGCTTGTTCACGTGCTTTTGCCTCGCCAGGATCTTCTGCGCGAGCTGGAGCCCCGCCTTCGTGTTCGTGTGGAAGGGTCCGACCGTCGCGTAGGCGATGTCCCGAATCTTCACCTCCCACGCGTCGTCCCCGAAGAGCACGACCGAGAGCGAGTCCTTGGGATAGCGGGTCAGGATCAGCTCCGAGAGCGCGAGCGCGGCCTGCTTGGCGGGCGTGATCCGGTCCTCGCCGTAGAGGATCATGGAGTGGCTCACGTCGATCAGGAGCACGGTCGCGCACGATGACAGGTGCTCCGTCTCGAAGACCTCGAGGTCGTCCTCCGTGAGTCCGAGCCCCTGGTCGCCCCACTCGCCCCTTTGCCGGCGCATCGAGTTCCGCACGCTCGAGAGGAAGTCGATGTCGTTCACGGAGTCGCCGAACTGATACGGGCGCGTCTCGGTGATCTTCTCGCCCCCTTGGCCGGTGCGCGGCACGCGGTGCTCCCCCGCGGAGTCCTTCGCGAGGTTGCCGAAGATCCGATCGAGCGAGTCCTTCCGGATCATCCGCTCCCCCGCGCGCGTGAGCACGGGGCGGCCGTCCACCTCCTCGATCGCGTCCTTCTCCTTGAGATGGTTCTTGAAGTCCTCGATCTTGTACTTCTCGTTGAAGAATCCGAACCGCTCGCCCAGCTCCTCGAGCGCGCGGAGCGCCTGCTCGACGTTCCCGTCGGTCATGAGGAGGAGCCGGTGGTAGAGCGAGAGCAGATTGCGCTGGAAGTTGAGGTTTTGGGTGAGTCGCTCGTCCCAGCGTGAATAGCGGAAATCCATCCTAGAGCCTCTAGTCCTCCGCCTGGTCCGGCTTGCCGAGCATCGTCGAGAACATGTCGGTGTACGCGAGGGCCGCGGTGTCGGTGCGCTCCTTGGCCAAGATCGAGTTCTGGTGGAGCGCTTCGAGCACGAACTCCATCGCCGTCGGAAGCTCGGCCGGATCCTTCACGGGGAGATAGCGCTTGGGCAGCTCCTCGAGGCCCGCGACCTGGCGGAGCCTCTGGTGGAACTCGCGGGCGGGGAGCTCGTCGGAGATCTCGACCTTCTTCCCCTGGGCGAACCAGCGGAAGATCGGGTCGTACTCGGACGCGGCGCCCTCGTTCTTCTCCTTCGCCTTGTACGCGTCGGGGAAGTACTTGGTGAAGACCTCCTTCACCGCCTTGCCCACGAGATGCTTCGCCACCGCGACCGCGCCCTCCTGCTCGCCCTCGTAGACCAGCTCCACCTTGCCGGTGATCGACGAGATGCCGTTCTGGAGGTCGCAGATCCGCACGGCTTGGCGGCGCTCGCCCGTCTTGATGGCGCGACGCTCGGCATTCGACACGAGGTTCTCCATGAGCGCGATCGTCATGCGCACGCTCACGCCGCTCGACTGGTCGACGTAGGACGACTTCCTCGCCTGGAGCGCGACGTGCTCCACCAGCTCCTGGATGTAGGACGGGACGAGGATCTCGATCCCGTCCGGCCGCTTCACCCACGCTTCCTGCGTCGTGACCTTCATCGCGTCTTCGATCGTGTACGGATAGTGCGTCATGATCTGGGACGCGATGCGATCGCGCAGCGGCGTGATGATGTTGCCGCGGTTCGTGTAGTCCTCGGGATTCGCCGAGAACACGATCTGGAGATCGAGCGGCAGCCGGATCGGGAAGCCGCGGATCTGGATGTCCTTCTCCTCGAGAATGTTGAGGAGGCCCACCTGGATCCGGGGCTGGAGATCGGGGAGCTCGTTGATGGCGAAAATTCCACGATTGGTGCGCGGGATGATCCCGTAGTGCATCACCTCGGGATCGCTGTAGCTGAGCTTCTGGTTCGCCGCCTTGATCGGATCGATGTCGCCGATCAGATCGGCGATCGTCACGTCCGGCGTGGCGAGCTTCTCGCGGTAGCGCTCCTCACGCGGGATCCAGCGGATAGCGACCTCGTCTCCGTGCATTGCGACCTTGCGCTGGCAGACGGGGCAGAGGGGATTCAGCGGATCGTCGTTGATCTCGCACCCCTCGATCGCGGGCATCCACTCGTCGAGGAAGCGGAAGAGCTGGCGCAGGATCCGCGTCTTCGCCTGGCCGCGGAGCCCGAGCAGGATGAAGTCGTGCCCGCTCAGGATCGCGTTCTCGATCTGGGGAAGGGCGGTCTTGTCGTAGCCGACGATCCCGGGGAAGCGGTCCTCGCCGGACTCGATCGCCCGGATCAGGTTGGCCCGCATCTCCTGCTTGACCGTGCGCGGCTGGTATCCGCTATCTCGAAGCTGCTTGATGGTTTGCGGCCGATTCATGGCGTTTGAGGGTCCTCCGGAGGGATGGGGGCGCTACCCGTGCGTCCAGCCTACTCTTAGATGCGCTCTCCCTCAAGCGTCGCGCGCCCTCCGGGCCCCTCACCACACGCAAAATAATTGTTGAGTTTATGGGGCAGATTGCCGAATAATATTAGGTAATGACGACTGAACTCCGAAACAAAGTAGAAAACGGCACGCTGGATGCCACCGATCTTCGGATCCTGGCGCTCCTCCAGGACAACGCCAAGATGCCCCAGGCCGAGATGGCTCGTGAGGTCGGCCTCACGGCGCCGTCCGTGAACGAGCGGATCAAGAAGCTCGAGCGCTCGGGATACATCCGCGGCTACGTGACGCTGCTCGACGAGCGGAAGCTCGGCCAGGACGTCACGGCCTTCGTCGAGGTGTTCATCGAGCACCCCAAGCACGAGGCCGGGTTCATCGAGGCCGCGAGCACGCTCGACGAAGTCCTCGAGTGCCACCACATCACCGGCGAGTTCTCGCTCCTCCTCAAGGTCCGCGTGGCCGACATGGGGGCGTTCCGCCGTCTCTTGATCGAGAAGCTCAACACCATCGAGGGCGTGCGCCAGACGCGGACGCTGATCGTCCTCGCGACGTCGAAGGAGCAGCACCGGATCAAGCTGGATTGACGCGGCGCGAGCCGCTCGACGCTTTCAACAAACCCGACGAAACCCAACGAAACCGCGAAAGGAGCACGCCATGAACCCGACCATGACCGGCGCCTCGGTCCACGTCACGCCGGACCAGGTGCACAGCACGCTGGCCAAGCACATGCTGGCCGACGGCTTCGACTTCGTCCTCGACCTCGACAAGAGCCAGGGGGTCTGGCTGCACGATTCGCGCGGCAACAAGACCCTGATGGACTTCTTCTCGTTCTTCGCGTCGAACCCGGTGGGCATGAACCACCCGGGCGTGAAGAATCCGGAGTTCCAGGCGCGGCTCCTCAAGGCGGCGGTCCACAACGTCACGAACAGCGACGTCTACACGACCGAGATGGCGGAGTTCGTGGAGACCTTCGCGCGGCACGCCATGAAGGACACGTTCGCGCACTCCTTCTTCGTGGCGGGCGGCACGCTCGGCATCGAGAACGCGCTCAAGGCCGCGTTCGACTGGAAGGTGCGCAAGAACTTCGCGCGCGGCTACCGCGAGGAGCGGGGCACGAAGGTGCTCCACTTCGAGCAGGCGTTCCACGGCCGCTCGGGCTACACGCTCTCCCTCACGAACACGACCGATCCGCGGAAGGTCGCCTACTTCCCGAAGTTCGACTGGCCCCGCGTGACGAACCCCAAGGTCGAGTTCCCGCTCAACGAGGACCGGCTCAAGGACGTGAAGGCGCGCGAGGCGCTCGCGGTCGCGCAGATGGAGCGCGCGTTCGAGCAGAATCCTGGTGACATCGCCGCGATCATCATCGAGCCGATCCAGGGCGAGGGAGGCGACAACCACTTCCGTCCCGAGTTCTTCAAGGAGCTCCGCCGGCTCGCCGACCAGAACGACGCGATGCTTGTGTTCGACGAGGTGCAGGCGGGCTTCGGTCTCACGGGCAAGTTCTGGGCGTTCGAGCACTACGGCGTGACGCCCGACATGGTCGGCTTCGGCAAGAAGTCGCAGATCTGCGGCTTCATCGCGACGAAGCGAATCGACGAAGTCCAGGACAACGTGTTCCACGTCTCGAGCCGCATCAACTCGACCTGGGGGGGCACGCTCGTCGACATGGTCCGCAGCCAGCGCTACCTCGAGATCATGGCAGAGGAGCGCCTCCTCGAGAACGCGACGGCGCGCGGCCTGGAGCTCCTCACCGGCCTCGAAGGCCTCGTGAAGGAGTTCCCCGAGCACGTGATGAACGCGCGCGGCAAGGGGATGATGTGCGCCTTCGATCTCCGGGACGGTGCGCTTCGCGATCAGGTGATCTCGAACGCATACGCCGAGGGCGTGGTGGTTCTCGGCTGCGGCCCGACGTCCATCCGGTTCCGCCCGCCGCTCGTGATCACGAAGGACGAGATCGCGCAGGGATTGGAGAAGTTCCGGAGCAGCATCAAGAAGGCGATTGGTCGCTAAATTAAGCGGACGGCCGTAGCCGTCCGGAACTCCGATTCTTTCAAGGGGGCGTCGCGCGCGAGTGCGGCGTCCCCTTTCTTGATCTCATTTGCGAACCGGCGGGCGCGAGAAACCGTCAGCCTACTTCACCAGCACCATCCGCTTCGACTGCACCGCTCCATCATCCGTCGCGAGCCGGTAGAAGTAGACCCCCGACGCGACCGGGTGTCCCTCGGCATTCTTCCCGTGCCAGGGCACTTCGTGCCGCCCCGCGGCGATCTGCTGATTCGCGAGCACCGCCACGAGCCGGCCCTGCGCATCGTGGACCGTGAGCCGAATCTTCCGCGACTCCGGCAACGTGAACCGGATCGTCGTCTCCGGATTGAACGGATTCGGATAGTTCTGGTGGAGCTGGACCACGCGCGGCGCCGGTGCTTCGCTCGGCTCCACTGCGGTCACCGTCCCGGTGCCGCGGAGGTTGATGGCCACGGTCGATCCTGCCGATCCGACGCTCACGACGTCGAGGAGTCCGTCCCGATCCATGTCGGCCAGGACCTCGCTCTCAGGGGTGGCAGACACGGGATAGATGCCGGCCGAGGTGAACGCACCGAAGGCACCCACACTGGCTACCTCGACCCGGTCCAATCCGGAGCTCGCCACCAGATAGGGACGGCCGTCGGCGGCCATGGGGGCGATCTCCATGTCGAAGGCGGTGACCGAAAGAAAGCTGATGAACGACGAACCAAAGGGGAAAGTCGCATCCCCGAACGAGACGAAGTAGCCATTGCCCTGGTTCGCCACGATGTCGAGGTAGCCGTCGCGATTCAAGTCGCCGGAGCAAACGACCTGGGCGGTCTGGGACTGGACCCCGGTTGTGACGGGCGTGCCCAACGTCCCGTTGGCGTTTCCATAGATGACCGACACCACACCGTTCGCGCAAAGGACGTCGAGGACACCGTCCCGGTTGAGATCGGCCAGGTCGATCTCATGGATCGGTGCGGCCAGAGCTACACCGCTGAATGCGGTGAACGTCCCCGTGCCGGTTCCCGTGAGGACCCGCACCGAGTCCGGCGTCGAAACGACCACATCCGGGATGCCGTCCCGATTCATGTCGCCCACTTCGATGTCGCTTCCCACGTTCATGAGGTAGTCCACGCGCGCGCCGAACGTGAGATTGCCCATGCCCAGCATGGTGTAGATCCGTTTCGCGCCGGCCACCGAGCTCGCACCGACGATGTCGAGGATTCCATCCCGGTTCAGGTCGGCCAGACGGACTCGGGTTCCATACCAGGACTGAGCCAGGGTCGTCGGTGACCCGATGGTTCCCCCTCCACCGCCTCGGTGCACGGCGACTCCGGGATTCGCGCCTTCCGTTCCCGTCACCACATCCAGCTTGCCGTCGCGGTCGAGGTCGCCCACGGCGACGTCCTTGGGGTTGCTCAGCGTGGTCTTGAACACTGCATCGTGCAGGGATGCGGTGTAGGTGGGCGGCGAGGTCAGCGCGGTGTAGACCTGGGAGGAGTCGGGACTCACGACGGCGCCGGCCATGAGATCGGGGATGCCGTCCCGGTCCACATCGCCCGCGGCGAGGTACTCGCCGCTCGTCATGACGGGCGGGGTCCTCTCGTCGATCGTGCCCATCGCGTAGCTCGTGCGCAGGCCGAATGCGCCCATCCCGTTTCCGAGAAGAACGTCAAAGCTGGAAAAGCTGCTCACGTCGCCGATCCCGGTCGATCCCGAAGCGATGAGATCGGGGATCCCGTCGATGTCCGCGTCCCATGAGTCGAGGAAGAACCCTCGCTTTTCCAGGGTTGTGTAGGTGGATCCGCTCGGCGCCGGTTGAAGGCCCGACGGTCCATTGAGGAAGACCTGAATGCCCGAGACAACCGAAGTGCCGCTCGTATCCAGGCGGCCCGCGAGGTCCACATAGCCATCACGATTGAAATCGCCCGCGCACACATCCTTGAATCGGCCACTCCCGATGGGAACTGGGTTTGGCGTCCAGGTCCCGATCCCGGTACTGATGTAGGCGTGAATGCCCAGGTCCGAGGCGAGTGCGATGTCGAGGAGCCCATCACGGTTCCAGTCGGCGATCGCCAAGCCCCAGGGTTGCTGGACAGGGCCCTGGAACTGATACAGCAGCATCCAGAACCCGAATTGATTCTGTGCGTAGATCTTCACGTTCTGACCGTCGACTGCCACCATGTCGGGATTTCCATCGCGCGTGATGTCTGCGATCGAGCGAGAGTAGACGAGTCCGCCAAAGAGGATCTGGTGTGGCGTGAAGGTCCCGTCGCCGTTGCCCAGGTACGGACGGAAAGAGCTCCCGGTCTGGACCAAGACATCCATCTTCGCGTCGCGATTGATGTCGCCCGCGACCAGGGTTGTCGGCTGGGTCACGGTGAAGGAGGGACCCTGCGTGAACTTGCCGGTTCCGTTGCCGAAGCCGATCGTGACTTCGCTCATGCCTGAGGACGCGACGTCCGGGAAGCCGTCGCGGTTGAAGTCGGCGATCGCCTGCCGGTAGGTGCGCTGTGCGATGCCCGACCGGGTTCCCGACCGGAAGCCCCCCGACCCGTCGTTCAACAAAACGCCGATCGTGTGCTTGGTTCCCATTTCGGTGGCCACCAGATCGAGGCGTCCATCTCGGTTCACGTCAACCAGGATGGCCTCACCATATTGGAGCTGAAAGTTGATTAAGAGGTCGGGCGCGCTCGATCGAGGAAGACCGTCGTAGAGGACGGGGGGACCGAAGGTACCGTCCCCGTTCCCCTTGACCACGCAAACAGTCCCCGCGATGTAAGGCGAGTTCGAAGCCAGCGTGACGATGTCCGTGTCCCCGTCCCCATCGAGATCTCCCAGGCATATCTTCTCGGGGGCGTGTGGAAGAGTGATGGAAACACCGGGATCGAACGTGCCCCCCGGATGTCCCGTGGAGATCCGAACGGCATTTGCGCAGAAGGTCGTCGTCACGACGTCCGGAATAGCGTCGCCGTCCAGCGGAGCCACGGCCAGATCGAGTACGCCTGATCCTGGCGCGAAGGGCCCGAGAATCGTGGTGAACGTACCCGCGTTGTAGCCGGTTGCGACGTACATCGCTGCTTCCGCGCAGTCCGGTGGATCGTTGTCATCGACGGCTATGACATCGGGTAGTCCGTCTCCGGTGACATCCGCAATCGCAAGGAAGGACAGGATGTGACGAGGGGCCAAGGGCCCGAGCATCGTCGTGCCAATGAGCTGTAGGGTGTCCGCTGCGGTATGGAAGACGCGGGCGAACAGGTTACTCGGCGCGCCGGAGGTCAAGCCGACGATCTCGAGTACCCCGTCGTTGTCGAAATCAGCGGTGCCGATCGCTTCAGAGGCGTAGGTCGAGGACTTGGCCACGAATTGCTGGCCCGATGCGGGGGTCTGGCCCGTGTTCCACAAGATGGCCGAAGAGGCGTAGCGCGCTACCGCGATATCCGTCCGGCCGTCCCCGTTGAAATCGCGAGCGACCATGTTGAGGGGGAGGTGCAGCTTCCCATTCGGAGGCACGGGGTAGTTGAAGAAGGTCGCGTTCAAGGCGGGGAAGTCGGGCTGAGCCGAGGCACTCCACGGCAGGGGCGGCAGGTACTGTGACCCGGCATGGGTGAGTATGGAGATGGAGCCCACGCTACCGGCGAACCCGCTGTCCAGGTTGGCGACCGCAAAGTCGGGATTGCCGTCCCCGTTGAAGTCCCCCGATGTGATGCACACGGGATATCCCGTCAGCTCGGTGTTGTTGCGTACGATGCCTTCGGGGTACGACATTGACGACCGGTAGAGCGACACGTTCGATCCGGTGGCCGGCGGCACGTTGGAGCAGATACTGAATGCAAACGCCAAGAGAGCAAACGAGATACGAAGAAATGGGCGCATCACGCCTCCGCCGGTGGGGTGTGCTTCGTTGCGAGCTATCCCCCTGACGGTCTAGACCGGTCTACCGAACGGAGATTTTTCGGCTACCTGCGTTTCCCATGCGCTTGGAAGCGTCTGCTACGCTTCTTTCATGCGACGGCCTCTTGCGCTGCTCCTTGCCGCCATCATCGCCGTCCCCATCACCACCCCACGAACCAGCCGTTCGCAGGAATCCCCGGACACGACTCCGCCACGGGCGGGACAGTCGCAGGAAGTCACGACCGCGCCCCGCGATCAGGCCCTCGTCCTTTCCGGGGGCGGCTCCCGCGGCATCGCCCACGCGGGTGTGATCGCTGGACTCGAGAAGAAGGGGTACAGCCCGGGCATCGTGGTGGGCACCAGCATGGGGGCGGTGATCGGCGCGCTCTACGCGTCGGGGATGAATGCCGACTCGGTCTGGAGCGTGGTCGACATGCAGGACTGGCGGCAGATCTTCGCTCCGTTCCCGTCCCCGGTCGGGCTCGACCGCTCGGTTCACTATCCGGTCCTTCGTTTACAAGGCACCGGCAACTCCCCAGAGCTTCGCGGCTACCTGGACGACTGGCAGATCAACCGCCAGCTCGTGCGCCAGCTCTTCCGCCCCTCGGCCGCTGTGCGCGGCGACTTCGATCGCTTGCCGCGCCGCTTCCGCTCGATCGCGGCAGACCTCCGCAGTGGACACCTCGTGTCGATCGGCTACGGCGATCTCGCCCGTTCGGTTCGCGCGAGCATGGCGCAGGCCGGCGTCTTCGCGCCGACCGCGTGGGACGATCGCGTGCTCACGGACGGCGGTGTGAGCGACTATTTCCCGGTGGCGGAGGCGAGGCGCCTCGGCGCGCGCGACGTGATCGGCGTGGACGTGCTCCGCCCGACCGCGGAGATTCACTCGACCGAGGCGTCCGCCGTCATGGACCGGTCGCTCCGTCTCCTCGTGCAGCACGCTCGCGCCGACACGCTTCCGCCCGACATTCTGATCGCGCCCGACATCGATCCGACGATCTCACCGATCAGCTATCCCACGGACCCCGAGCCCTTGTTCATGGATGGCTATCGAGCGACGAATTCGCTCCCGCAGGGGGCGGGCTCTTCCGAGCCACCCGGGACCCTTCCCGCGCTTCCCGACTCACTGGCCGAGGTGCGCGTGCTCGTCGATTCGCCCCTTCGGCCACTCTTGAAGCGCGCGTTCGATCGCTTCGGCAAAGCCCGCTTCGACGCCGATCAGATCTTGAAGTACGTGGATCGCCTGTACGCGACGGGTCTCTTCACCGGAGTGTGGCCCTCGGTGGAGGGAGCACCGGCCCAACCGCCCGGAACGCCTGCGTCATCGGCGAGGTCCACGGTGACGCCACCCGCGCAAGTGGCGCCTCCGACCGCGCCTCCAGTCGAGGAGGGACGCGAGGGCTTCGACGGCGTCGACAACGACTCGACCGAAGTCGAAATGCCCGCCGTCGGCGCACCCGCCGATACGCTCTCCGAACCCCCATCCGGCGAGTCATCTGCGTCTCCGCCCGCCGCGTCATCCGCGCCACCGGACAGCGCCACGCTCTCGGCGCTCGGCGCCGCTCCCGACACGTCCTCCACGCCGGCGGCCGTGAGCGATGCCGTTCCCGCGCTTCTCATCCGCGCCGAGACGGTGGGTGCTCTCTCGGTGAACGGTGCGGTGGGTTACGACAACGATCGCGGAGGCCGGGGCTGGGCCAATCTGAGAAAGCTCGGAGCGATGGGATCGCATACGGTCGAGTTCGCGCTCGAGGCGATGGCCAATGGCATCGAACAGTCCGCCAGCATGAACGTGCGCGTGCCGACCGTGGATCGCCTGCCAACCGCGTGGAGCGGGGGACTCTACCTCGCGGAGTCGCAGATCCGGTTCCTCAGCGTGAGGCCCGACGGGGATGACCCTGATGTGAAGCGGGGCGGCGGATGGATCGGAGCCGAGGTTCGGAAGATCAGCCCGGCGATCGAGGCGACCGCGATCTTCACAGCGGAAAATCTCGACGCGAATGTCGGCCCGAGCGGCGACTCCTTCGGACCGATGGTCCGGATCGGGTTCATCCCCGACAACCTGCAGCTCGTCGGCATTCCGACGAGCGCGGAAGGGGAAGCTCGAACCGGTGACGCGCGCTACGCCCGTGTGCGCGCGCGCGGATCGCGCGTGTTCGCGTTCAAGAAGCTCACCGTCGCGCCTCTGTTCGACGTCGCGGCGGTGACGCAGGGCACCCCGCGCGACGTCGTGCCTTCGCCCGGCATGGACCAGCTCGTGCCTGCGCTCCGCTGGGGCGAGCGCCGCGGGCGGGCTCAGGCGATCGCCGGCGTGGACGCTGCCTTCCCGCTCTTCACCAAGATTCGCGTGAGGCTTCGTGGCGGCGGATCGGCGGACCAGCTCCTGCCGGACGGATCGGATTTCTCGAGCGCGACGCTCTGGTTCGGCGGCGCGTCCGTGTCCGCGCTCTGGTGGACGCCGTTCGGGAGGATCGAGGGTGGCTTGGAGGCGAATACGCTGGGCGATCGAAGGGCGGTCGTGAGCGTGGGGCAGGACTTCTAAGCCGCGGGGCCAGGCCTCGAATGGCCCGGCGAGCTCACCTTCCTCATCGCGATCGCCAGCTTGTGCAGGCTCCGCTGAATCGCCATCCGCGCCGCGTCCGCGCTGGGCCTGTCGGTCATCGCGGCGATATCCTCGTAGCCCATGTCGAGCTCGATCCTGAGGTGAAGGATCTGCCGTTCGTCCTCCGATAGGAGTGACATCCCCTCTTCGTACCGCCGCACGACGTCGCTCCCGATGGCTTCCTCGAGAGGTGATGGAGTCGGGTCCACGAGGCTCTCGAGGTTGCCATCGCCACGCCGCCGAGCCCACCGGATCTGGTCTCGAATTCGATTCAGGACCGCGTGGCGCACGTAGGCCTCGAAGCTTCCTGGATGCCGGGCTCCGATCGAGCCGATGGTCTCCAGTGCTCGAAGCAGCGTCTCCTGCACGAGGTCACCGGTATCGAGCAGAGACCGCGCATTGCGGGGCAGGCGGCCGCTCGCCCATCGTTCGAGACGGGGGCGGTATCGCGCGAGGAGCGTCTCCAGCGCATCGCGCCGCCCCTGTTGGGCCTCCCGAAGGAGGTCTTGGGTCCGGAGGAGATGGTGGTTGTCCCGGCTCACGCGCCCTCGTCGAACCCCAGCCGCCTCATGAACGAGTGCCAGCGCGGGTCTTTGTGGAGAAGGTGGAAGCTCGAAACCGACTGAACTTCCGTGATTCCGAAGTCTCGCTGGGCGTACGCCTTGTCCAGCCATTCGAACGAGGCGTCCAACTCACCTCGCATGGCGCACACTTCAGCGATCTGGACCGCATAGGCATCGCCGTGTCCCTCGATGAGCTCACGGAGCGCCGCGTCCGCATCCGGGCTGTGACTCAGAATGTGATGAACGATCGCCAAGCTATAGAGGCGCATCCCCTCGTCCGGCTCCCGTGCCGCTTCCGCCAGTGCCTCCTCCTCCCGCCCTTGAGCCGCGAGGGCTTTGGCGATAGCGGCATGAGTGAGCAGCCGCTGTGGCGCGATCTCGAGCGCTCTCCGAAGGGAAGCCTCTGCCTCGGCCAGGCGACCGGCCTGAAGGAGCGTGAGGCCCAGGTTGGCGTGGGGGGTCGCGCTCAGAGGGTCCTGTTCCGACGCCCGGCGATGGAGCGCGACGGACTCCTCGATTCGGCCGAGCGTCATGGCCAGAACCCCTGCGCCGTTCAGGGACACGGCGTCTCCTGGCGCAAGCTCGAGCGCTCTCGCGTACGACGCCTCGGCCCCTCTCCAGTCCCAATCGTGGAACATGCGGATCGCGCCCAAGCGCGCGTGCGCTTCCACCAGATCGGGCTCGATCGCGAGTGCGCGCTCCACAGCGCCCCGCGCGTTTTGAATCGCTTCCTCTTTCGGCGCGAGTCCGAAGGTGGCGGCCCTGGTGTAGGCGGAGCCCAGCTCGGCCCAGCCCAAAGCGAACTCCGGGTCCATCCTCACGGCTTCCTGGAGGTTCTGGATCGCTCGCGCCAAGTCCTCGCGGTTGAGCCGAGTGATGAAGTACCGGCCCAGAAGATAGAGCCGGTGCGCCGCCGGGTCCGTCGCTCGACCCCTGGCCGCACGCGCTATCTCCGCGTTCACGTCCGGCCCGGTGTCACCCAGGAGCGCGGCGCGCAGCTCCTTGACCACCGACTGTGCGATGTCGTCCTGCACGGCGAAGATGTCATCCAGCGTTCGATCGTAGGTTTCCGACCAGAGGTGGAGCCCTTCCGAAACCTTGACGAGCTGAACCGAGATCCGGACCCGGTCTCCCGAGCGTCGGATGCTCCCGTCGAGCACGGTGTCGACGTGGAGTGCGCGGCCTATCTCCTCGACGGTCGCCTGGCGACCACGGAAGCTGAACGCGGACGTGCGCGCCGCCACGCGGAGTCCACGGATCTTTCCCAGCATGCCGATCAGCTCGTCCGCGAGCCCGTCGGAGAAATACTCGTCCTCGGTTCCGGGGCTTCGATTGACGAAGGGAAGCACCGCGATCGAGAGGGTTCCCGCGTGGGCGGCGGTCCCGAGCCCCCGGGCGATCGTCTGAAACCGGCCGCCCAGCTCCGCCGCGGTGCGGACCCGATCGGAGCGAGACGGCGCCATGGCCGCGAGGATGGCGTCTTCGAAATCCTTCGAGACTTCAGGCCGGATCGAGCGAAGGGACGGTGAGGGGCCTCGAGGCGCTTCCTCCCTGAGCTCGGCCAACGTTCTGGCCTTGAACGGAGGCCGCCCGGCGAGCGCCCACCACAGCGTGACTCCGAGCGCGTACAGATCCGACTGAGGGGTCGGCCTCTCACCCGCGAGCAGCTCCGGCGCCATGAACAAGGGCGTGCCGGAGCTTCGCGGCGTCTCCTCGTCGTCGAGCGCCGGCCGCCAACCGAGGCCGAAATCGGTGAGCACAGCGCGGTCCTCACGCTCGAGGAGGATGTTCGCGGGCTTGATGTCGCGGTGCACGAGGCCGGCAGCATCCAGCGCCTCGAGCGCGGAGCAGAGCTGGGCGCCGATCAGAGCCACCTGGGATGGGCGGAGCGCGCCCACGCGCTCGATTTCTCGAGCGAGGCTGGTGCCGGGGATGCACTCCATCCACATTCCGAAACGACCCTGGTCCTCCGCGATCCCGAACACGGTGACGACGCCAGGGTGCCGGATGCGCGCCAGGGCGCGGGCTTCGCTCAGAAGCTCCGCCGAGGCGGACTCGCCCGGGGCGGTTTGCAGGAACTTGAGCGCGACTTGCCGCCGGAGGGTGGAATCCCACGCGCGCCACACCTCGCCCCGTGCACCGGCGCCGAGCGGCTCCATCAGCGTGAGATCGCGCCAGCGCTCGAGGGGTGGGTCTTGGGGACTCGGGGGCGAGGACGAAGGGGTCGCGGCACGCTGCAGCGCTCGGTTGTACTCTGCGATCCGAGCGACGTCGCGCATCATCCGTACCGTGTCGGAATCGAGCTCGGCATCGAGCTCGACATGATCCCAGTCGACCGGCTTGCCGTCCGAGACAGACCCGGTGAGACGGTCGACGTTGTCGCCAGGTTCCACGGAGCCCCTTCGTAGAAACCGGAACGGCACGTGCGAAGGCGGGACACAAGCCCCGCATGAGGGCGAATGGCAGCCCGGAGATGGGTTATTTTAGCAGATCAGCCTTGGATCTCGGTAAGCGATGAAGGACAGGACCAACGGGAGTGTCCATGGCCGGGAAAGCGGTCAGGAAGTCAGTTGGAGTGCGGAGGTCTCGCAAAACCGCGAAGACACGGTCGCCCGAGGCGCCGCGGTCTACGAAGCCGAAGCTCCTCGCGGGCGGCAATCCTCAGATCGCGAAGGCGGAGGGCGATGCTCCC
>DASTKC010000162.1:0-4443 GCA_035716085.1 Candidatus Eiseniibacteriota bacterium
CGATCGACGCGAGGAACGGCTCGAAGTCCGATCCCGGCGTGAGCGTCGCGGAGGTGAGGAGCGTGCAAGCGCTCGTCTCGAAGAGCTGCGACCGGAGCGGCACTCCCACCTCGAGCGGCCTCTTGTTCCAGCGCGGAGCGCCGCGCTCGTCCTTGTCCACGTAGAACGCCGCTCCCTTCTCCTCGAGGTTCGTGACCGCGCGGATCGCCTGCTCCACTTCGAGCCACGCGGCGTGGCGCGCGCGCACCTCGTCGATCGCTTCGGACGCTTCGGGGCGGAACGCGCCTCCCGTTTCGGACTCGGCCGCCTCGACGACGCGCTCGAGGGCGCGGACCAGCGCCGCGGCGGAGGTCAGAAGGAGATCGAGCGCGACCGGGCTGATGGCCGCGAGATCGTCGTCGCGCGTGAGCCGCGCCGAGGCGGCCCCGGGCGGGAGGATGGCCTCGAGATCGCGCGAGAGCGCCGCGGCGTGATCGAGGACCGGCCGGACGGCCTGGTCCGCGGTCACGATGCGCTCCGTGACGGATGCCCCTTTCCCGCGCCGGATCGTCCTGGCGAGAAGCTTGAGCGCTCCGCTTCGCGCATCGGTGCGCGCCGCGAGCCGAGCCAGATCGCGCACGCCGAGGGACACGCCGAGCTGCTCGCGCGCCACGCGCTCGATCTGGTGCGCCTCGTCGAGGATCAACGCCCCCGACTCGGCGAGGAGCGTCGCGCGGAGCCCGGGATCGGAGAGGAGGAGCGCGTGATTCACGATGACGAGATCGGAGCGCCTCGCCTCGCGCCGCGCGGCCTTGGCGAAGCACCCGCCGCCCGGGTCGCATCCCGACCCCGAGCAGAACAAGGGATCGGAGGCGATCTCGGCGAGGAGCGAGGCCGGAGCCTCGATCCCCTCGTCACGCAGCTCGTCGATATCTCCGGTCGCCGTGCGGTCGACCCACGCCTCGAGCGCGTCGAGCATCGACTCGTCCGCGTGAGCTCCGGCGAAGAGGCGCCGCTGCGCGAATCGCGATGCGGCGCGCCGGCGGCAGAGGTAGCCCGCGCGCCCCTTCAAGATCGCGCCGCGAAACGGCGATCCGATGGCGGAGGCGGCGAGCGGCGCGTCCCGCGTCAGGAGCTGGTCTTGAAGCGCTTTCGTGTGCGTGCTGACGAGGATGGGTCCGCAACCGACTCGGCGGCGAAGGAGCGCGGGCACGAGATACGCGAGCGATTTCCCGATGCCGGTCGGCGCCTCGACCGCGAGCACGCCGCCCCGCTCGAGGACGGTCTCCCATAGCCCCGCCATCGTGAGCTGGCCGGCGCGGCGCTCGAACGCCGGCACGCGCCGCTCGAGGCGCTCGAACGCGCTCGCAAGCGCTTCGGACATTGTAGGTTCGGAAGTTTTCATGGGTCGGAGATTCAACCTCCGACCCTACGGGACGAGGCCCCGTCTGTCAACGAGCCGCGCCGGTCAGTCCCGCTTCCCGAAGCGCCGCGCGAAAGCGGGCTTCGTCCCAGGTCGGGACGCCGAGCGCCTTCGCCTTGTCGAGCTTGCTTCCCGCATCCTCGCCCACGACCACGGCGTCCGTCTTCTTGCTGACGGACGAGGTCACGCGCCCTCCGCCGCGCAGGATCAGCTCTTCGGCTTCCTCGCGCGGCATGCGAAGCGTGCCCGTGAGCACGAACGTCTTTCCCGCGAACGGTCCCGCGGTCGCCGCGCGCCGCTCCGGCGCCTTCCCCTTCACGCCGCGCTCGGTGAGGCGCTTCACGAGCGAGCGGCCCTCGCGCGACTTGAAGAAGGCGACGACGCTCGCGGCGATCTCGGGGCCGATGCCCTGGATCTCGAGGAGCGCCTCCTCGTCCGCGTCCGACAACGCGGCGAGCGATCGGAAGTGATCCGCGAGGAGGCGGGCCACGGTGTTCCCGACGTGGCGCATTCCGATCGCCGTGATGAGGCGATCGAGCGGAGCGTCCTTCGACGCGGCGATGCCGCGCACGAGATTGCCCGCCGACTTCTCGGCCATGCCGTCCAGCTCGGCGAGCTCGTCCACGGTGAGATCGTAGAGATCGGCGGGGTCGTCGACCAGCTTCGCGTCCACGAGCTGATCGACCGTGCGCTCGCCGAGCCCCTCGATGTCGAGGGCGCCCCGGCTCGCGTAGTACTGGATGCGCCGGCGCACTTGCGCCGGACAGTAGAGGTTCTCGCAGCGCACGGCCGCCTGCTCGGGATCCTTCGTCAGCGTGGTCCCGCAGACGGGGCAGGTGGACGGCATCACGAACCGCGGTCCGCGGCGTCCCGAGTGCGCAACCACGCGCACGACCTTGGGGATGACTTCGCCCCCCTTCTCGATCACCACGCGATCCCCTTCGCGGATGTCCTTCCGGTCGATCTCGTCCTGGTTGTGGAGCGTGGCCCGCTTCACCTCGGTGCCGAGAAGGAGGACGGGCTCGAGGAGGGCGACGGGAGTGACGACGCCCGTGCGCCCGACCTGGAGATCGATCTTTCGGAGCGTGGTCTCCGCCTCGGTGGTGCCGAACTTGTATGCGATCCCCCACCGCGGGCTCTTCGAGGTCGTCCCGAGACGGCGCGCGTCCTCGAGATCGTTGACCTTGATCACGAGCCCGTCCGCGCCGTACGCGAGCGATCCCCACTCCTCGCCCCAGGCCTCGCACTGCTTCCTCAGATCCTCGTACCCCTTGGCGAGCGAGTTGCGCGGGTTCACGCGCAGGCCGAGCTTCTTCGCCAGGGCGAGCGCCTCGAGATGCTGGTCGATCCCGTATCGGTCCGGGTGGAGGAGCTGGTAGACGAACATCTGGAGCGGCCGGCGGCTCACCTCGGTCGTGTCGAGCATCTTCAAGCTGCCGGTCGTCGCGTTCCTCGGGTTCATGAAGGTCGGCTTCCCGTCGGCCGCGCGGCGCTCGTTCATCTTCTGGAAGGCCACGGTCTCCATGTAGACCTCGCCCCGCACCTCCACGAGATCGGGGACGTTCCGGCCTGTCAGCCTAAGCGGGATGGAGCGGATGGTCCGGAGGTTCGCGGTGATGTCGTCGCCCCGCTCGCCATCGCCGCGCGTCAGGCCGAGGACGAAGCGCCCGCGCTCGTAGCGGAGATGGATCGCGACTCCGTCGACCTTCGGCTCCACGGAGTAGTCGATCCGGTCCTTCCCGAGCGACTTCCGGACGCGGGCGTCGAACTCCGACACCTCATCGAGGGAGTACGTGTTGTCGAGGCTCAGCATCGGCGCCGTGTGGCGCACGGTGGGGAATCCCGTGAGGAGGCCCTTCGCCACGCGGGACGTGGGCGAGTCGGGGTCCGCGAGCTCGGGATGGGCGCGCTCGAGCTCCTCGAGCTCCTTCATGAGCGCGTCGTACTCGCGATCGGAGACCTCCGGCTCGCCGATCGTGTAGTAGAGGTGGTCGTGCCGCGCGATCTCGTTCCTCAGGGAACGGATCTTCTGCTCGGCCCGTGCGCTCACCAGCGGCTCGCGTATCGGATGTGGATCGTCGCCTCCCGTAGCGCGGCGCCCGGGCGGAGGCCGAGCTCGACCCCCATCAAACCCGACGCCATGCGCGTCTGAAGGCCGGCACCGTACCCCAATTCCCAGCCGTCGCTCAACTCCGTCCGCGAGAGCGTCGTCGACGCCGAAGCCGCCGAAGCGTCGACCGTGCCCGCGGGGACGCCCGCCTGGAGCGACGCGTCGAGCGCGTGGGCGCCGCCGTCGACGAAGAGGTACGCGCGACCGCCGCGCGGATCGGTGATCCACCGGTGCTCGAGCGTCATCGCGAGGATCCGGTTGCCGGCGAAGGCGCGGTCCCGGTGCCCTCTAAGCCCCTCGCTCCCTCCGAGGTAGCAAAGCTCCTCGATCGGGAAGTCGCCGTCGCCGAGCCGCACCTCTTCCGCGCGCACCGATCCGAAGAGGACGCGCGATCCGCCGAGCGACGCGGCGGACGCGAGCTCGGCCTTGCCTCGCATGACTCCGCGGCGGGATTCCTCGAATCCGGGGAACGCGTCCGTGCGCCGGCCGCCTTCGGCGTCGAGCGATAGGCTCACGCCGCGGACAGGATTCATGATAGGCGCGAGGCGATCCCAGCCCACGCCGCCGCGCACCGACCAGGTCGAGCTCGAGCCGCGGGAGAGCCCGGTGTAGACCGTGCCGCTCCGCTCGACCCCCGCCTCGAGGCGCGTGCGCGCCGCCGGCCTGCCCCCGAGCGCGATCGACCAGCCCGTGTGGCTGAAGAGCGAGTCGGCGAGGTCCGCGTCCAGGGCCAGGCTCGCGTCCAGTGCGCGCCCGAACAGGGACGGCTCCTTGTAATGAAGCGCGTAGAGCGAGCGGCCGTTTCCGAAGCCGACCCAGCGCGCGCCGGCCGCGCGGCCGGTGCCCGCGATGTTCCCGAGGCCGAGGTCGACGCGTCCGGTGAGTCCTTCGCCCGGTGCGACGCCGAGCGCTCCCTCGAACTGGCTCGCAC
>DASTKC010000163.1:0-14990 GCA_035716085.1 Candidatus Eiseniibacteriota bacterium
CGTTCGAGGGACGCGTCGCCGTGGTCACGGGGGGCGCGAAGGGGATCGGGCGGGCCATCGCGGTCCACCTCGCGTCGGGGGGCGCGAAGCTCGTCCTCGCGGGGCGCTCGGAGGGACCGCTCGAGGAGCTCAAGGCCGAGATCCACGGTCAGGGAGGCGAGGTTGTCGCGGTGCGGGCGGACGTGGCGGTGGAGGCGGATGCCGACGCCCTCTGCGCGCGCACTCTCGAGGCTTTCGGCAAGGCCGAGATCCTCGTGAACAATGCCGGAGTGACCCGCGATGGCCTCCTCCTTCGCATGAGCGACGCCGACTGGGATCAGGTGCTGGACACGAATCTCAAGGGTGCCTTCCATTGCACCCGCGCGTTCGCCCGGCCGATGGTCCGCCAGAAGTGGGGTAGGATCGTCAACATCGCGTCGGTGGTTGGGCTGACCGGAAACGCGGGGCAGGCCAACTACTCCGCCTCGAAGGCGGGCTTACTTGGCCTCACGAAAGCGGTTGCGAAGGAACTGGCGTCGCGCCATATTACCGTGAATGCGGTGGCTCCAGGCTTCATCGAAACAGCCATGACGGACGCCCTGGGCGACAAGGTCCGGGACGGCCTCAAGGCGCAGATCCCCATGGGCCGCTTGGGGAAAGCGGAGGACGTCGCCCAAGCCGTGGGCTTCCTCTGCTCCGAAGGCGCGGCCTACGTCACCGGTCAGGTTCTGACCGTGGACGGCGGTATGGTGATGTGATCGGGGGGCGTTCCGAAGCCCTGCCGGACCGGGACGAATCCAAAGGGAGGTGAGCAAGGACATGGCTGCGTTCAGCGAAGAGCGTGTGAAGCAGATCATCGTCGATCAGTTGGGCGTCGCGCCCGAGCAGGTCACCGCGGAAGCGTCGTTCATCGACGATCTGGGCGCCGATTCACTCGACACCGTCGAGCTCGTGATGGCCCTCGAGGAGGAGTTCGATCTCGAAATCCCCGACGAGGACGCCGAGAAGATGACGACCGTGGCAGATGCGATCAAGTACCTCGAAGGTCACGTGCCGAAGAACGCCTAATTCGGCGCCGCGGGTCCGGACGATCCAGACCCGCGCGGAGCAGGGCGGTTTCACGAAAGGGAACGAAGAAAGAGCATGAGCCAATCGAACGGACAGCCGCGCCGCGTCGTCATCACGGGCATGGGAGTGGTCTCCCCGCTCGGGTCCGACGTCGAGGTCTTCTGGAAGCGGCTGACCGCGGGCGAATCCGGCATCGGCCCCATCACGCGATTCGACGTCACGAAGTACGACACGCGATTCGGCGGGGAGGTGCGGGAATTCCGCGCCGAGGACTACCTCGACAAGAAGGACATCCGCCGCGCCGACCTCTTCGTGCAGTACGCGATCGGGGCGACCGCCCAGGCCGTGAAGCAGGCGGGGGTGTCTCCCGAGACCGTGGACCCGAACCGCTACGGAGTCGTGGTGGGCTCGGGCATCGGCGGGATCGCCACATTCGAGGACCAGCATCGGACCCTGCTCGAAAAGGGTCCATCGCGGGTGAGCCCATTCTTCATTCCCATGATGATCTCGGACATGGCGTCGGGCCAGGTGTCGATTCAATTCGGCGCCAAGGGACCGAACTACTGCACGGTGTCGGCCTGCTCCTCGGGCGCGCACGCCGTCGGCGACGCGTTCCGGATCATCCAGTCGAACGAGGCGGACGTCATGATCTCGGGGGGGGCTGAGGCCCCGATCGCCCCGGTCGCGTTCGCCGGTTTCTGCTCCATGAAGGCGATGTCCACGCGCAACGACGATCCCCTGAAAGCTTCGCGCCCCTTCGACGCCCAGAGAGACGGGTTCGTCATGGGGGAGGGCGCCGGCATCGTGGTGCTCGAAGAGCTCGAGCACGCGAAGCGACGCGGCGTGAAGATTCTGGCGGAGATCGTCGGCTACGGCGCAACGGGAGATGCCTATCACATGACGGCTCCGGCCCCCGAGGGTGAGGGTGCGGGCCGTGCCATGAGGGCGGCGATCCGGGATTCGGGCCTTTCGCTCGAGTCGTTCGGATATCTGAACGCCCACGGCACCTCTACGCCACTCAACGACAAATTCGAAACACAGGCCATCAAGTCGGTCTTCGGAGATCGTGCGTCCAAGCTCCCGGTCAGCTCGACGAAATCCATGACGGGACACCTTCTGGGTGCCGCGGGAGGGCTCGAGACGATCATTTGCGTCCTCGCCCTGGAGCGGCAGACGATTCCCCCAACGATCAACTACGAGACTCCGGATCCCGACTGCGACCTCGACTACGTCCCCAACACTGCACGAGCGGTCGAACTGCAGGCAGCCCTTTCCAACTCATTGGGCTTTGGCGGGCACAACGTCACCCTGGCGTTGTCGAGGTACATGGCGTAGGAGGATCCCGAAAGGGATCCGCACCACGTGAACTTTTTGCGAAAGCTGTTCGGTCTGGACCAGCCCGCCGCCCCCAAGGCGCCGGCGCCGGTCCGCTCGCGCGATCGGGACTTCGATTTGAAGGGCCTGGAGCGCATTCTCAAATACCAGTTCAAAGACGCCGGTCTGGCGCGCACCGCGATGACGCACCGCTCCTATCTCCATGCGAGCCCGGGGCGGAGCGGCGAATCGAACGAGCGCATGGAATTCCTTGGCGACTCGGTCGTGGGTCTCGCGGTGAACGAGTTCCTCTACAACAAATTTCCGAAGCTTCGCGAGGGCGAGCTGACGAAGATGAAGTCGCTCCTCGTGAGCCGCGTGATCCTGTCGCGCACGGCGAATCTCATGGGGCTCGGAAACTACATCCTGCTCTCCGAGGCCGAGAACGGCTCGGGCGGGCGCGGGCGCGCGTCCATCCTCGCCGACACCCTGGAAGGGGTGATCGGCGCGGTCTACCTGGACGGGGGACTCGAGCCGGCGAGGAAGCTCACGGAGCGGCTCCTCCTGCGCGAGGTGCACGAGATCCTGAGCGACGCGAATCTCGCGAACTACAAGAGCATGCTGCAGGAATACGTGCAGGGCGAATTCAAGACGCACCCGCAGTACCGGATCTCGAGCGAGAACGGCCCCGACCACCAGAAGATGTTCGCCGTCGAAGTGGTCGTGAACGGGAAGACGCTCGGCCGGGGCCACGGGAACAACAAGAAGGAAGCGGAGCAGGAGGCGGCGCGCGACGCGCTCCTTCACTTCGAGAAGCTGGTCCGCCCCGATCGCGGAGGCGAGGAGGCAGGCTCGGCAGGACGCCGCCGCCGCCGCGGAGGACGCGGACGGCGCGGAGGCCGGTCGGGCGAGGGGCGGATGGAGGACGGCTCTTCGGGAGGCGAATCGCGTGGACGCGGAGGTCGCGAAGGCGGCCGGGATCGCGAACCGCGTGAGGGACGGGAACCGCGCGAAGGGCGGGAACCGCGCGAAGGACGCGAACCGCGTGAAGGGCGGGAGGCCGGCTCGAGCCGTGACGGGGGTGAAGCGCGTGAGGGGCGTGAAGGCCGGGAGGGTCGCCGCCAGCGCGGAGGCCGCGACCGGCGAGGCCGCGGATCGCGCGAGCCGCAGGCAACTCGGGAGCCGCGCGAAGAAACAACGCGGGACGTCTATCCGCCGCAACGAGAGGTGAAGCCTCGCGACAACGAGCCCTACGAGGCTCCGGAACCGCGAGTGGAGCGAGAGCCCGAGGTGCCGCGCGAGCACTCGGAGCCGCGTCCCTATGACGAGCCGCGCGATCGAGGCGAATCGTTCGATCGTGGATCATCCGGCGGATCGTCGAGTGAAGGGAGTGAGAACGGAGGCGGGTCGAGCGAGAAGAATTTCTCTCCGAATCGTGATCCCTGGGCGGCTTCGCGCTTGCACACCGATTCGTAGACCGTTATAATCCAAAGCGTCGTCTCGAGACGGGGGAGGAAGGCCCGATAGGGTCTTCCTCCGTTCCTTTTTCGGGAGACGACCTGACCGTGAACGTCCAGAAGCGGGCAGCACTAGCGGCACTCACCTTCACCCTGGCTTTAGCTCCCTCGCCTGCCCGCGCCTACTTCTTCTCGCTCTACACACCCCCAACCGTCACCTGCCAGATCCAGTCCGAGCTGGCGGAGGCAGCCGGGGACCACGCCGGGGCCATCGCCTGGGCGGAGTCGCTGACGGTTCTGGATCCCCAATCGAGCTACGCCGCGTCGCGCGTGGCGAGCCTGTACGAGGACGGGGGCGAGGACGAGATGGCCCTCCACTGGGGGGACCGGGCGCTGTCCCTGGACAGCCTGAACGTCGAGGCCGCCATGTTGGTTGGCCGCATGCGGTTACGCTCGGGAGAGCCCGGGCTGGCCGTGCAGGCCCTGACCCCGCCGCTCCGCCTCGTGGGAGCCATTCCCGAGCTCTACGCTCTTCGCTCGCTCGCCCACGAGCTCAACCGGAATTACGAGGCGGCGCTCGCCGACCTCAAACGAACCGATGTGCTCCTGCCCGATTTCGCGTGGATCGCGACCGGGATCCTCAGTCTCTCACTGGAGGACGGCCGGCTGGAGGAAGCGTCTTCAGCCCTTCATCTGGCCCTGGAGCTCAACCCTGACGACTCGCGCACGCTCCGCCTGGGCGTGGCCCTGGCCCGGCGGAACGGCGATCCGCTCCTCGAGGGGCGGCTCCTCAAACAGCTGGCCCTAGCCGACGAGCCTCGCCCGGAAGACGTCGCGAGCTACGCCGCCTTCCTCATGCGCTCCCGAAACGAAGCCGAGCTGGGCGGGCTCTTCCAGCGAGCCGAAGCCAAGGGCCTGAACGGCGACGACGTCCGCGTGGACGCCGGTCAGGAGCTCCTCCGCTTCGGCGACTACGCCCACGCCCTCGAGGCGGTGAAGCCGCTCAAGAAGGACACGCGCGCGGTGCCGATCCGGGCGCGGGCGTACCTGGCTCTGGGCGAGGAGAAGAAGGCGCTCGAAGGGTACCGGCGGCTCCTGCCGGGACGGACCCTGGTGCGTGAGGAGTCGCTCATCGTGGCCTATCTCGAGATTCGAGTCGGCGACCGGAACGAGGGGATCCGGACGCTGGAGGATACGCGGTCGCGGCCGTTCGACACGCCGCGGCAGGTCCTCGCCGCGAGCCTGTGCTACTCTCTACTTGGCCACCCGGAGGAGGCTCTGAGCCTGGTCCGCGAGAGCGCGGCCCGGGGAATCGACAGCCCCTCCATCTACGAGGAGCTGGGCTCGGCGGCGACGGTGCTGGGGGACAGCCTCCTCGCGCAATGGGCTTGGGAGCGTCTCCGGGACATGGGCCAGGAGACCTCGGAATGCCTCTTCTTCCTCGCCAGCTCCGAGCTGGGGCAGGGGGACCAAGCCAAAGGGATGGCCACCCTCACCCGCTCGATCCAGCTCGACCCCAAGAACGGACGGGCGCTCCTCCTCATGGGGAAGCTCCGCCACAGGCTCGGGCAGCTCGAGATGGCGCGCGAGATCCTCATCCGCTCCGCCCGCTGTCCGGAGACGGCCGCCGAGGCAAATCGAGAGCTGGCCAAGGTTTGCCGGACTCTGCGCCTGGACTCGGAAGCCCGGGACGCGGAGAGTCGCGCCCGCTCGGGGCGCCCCGCGCCGCCGGCCGGCCTGTCCCTCTTCCAGAACCCCTGACCTTTCCGGGAGCGCTTCGGAACTCTGCTCCCCGCCACGGTGTAGCATGAGCACGGAGAACGACGACGTGCCCATTGAGCCCCTACGCCTGAAAAAGCTCGACCTCGCCGAGCTGACCGACGAAGACGTCATGGAGCGCTGTGCGATGGGCTCCGAGGCGGCTTTCCGCACGCTCGTCCAGCGGTATCGCACGCGGATCATGAATCTGGTCTGCCGCTTCATCAACGACCGGGATCGGGCCGAGGAGATCAGCCAGGAGGTCTTCCTTCGGGTCTTCCGGAACCGCGAGCGCTACCGGAAGAGCGGGAAGTTCTCCACGTGGATCTTCACCATCGCGGTGAATCTCACGAAGAACGAGATCCGTAGCCGCGTCCGTCATCGCGGCACGTTCAGTCTGGATGCAATGGAGGAGGAGTCGAGTGGCCAGGGCGTGACGTTTCCCGACGCCAAACCGCTCCCCGACGAAGACCTGAATGCCCACGAGATCGGGGCCAAGGTCGCCGAGGCGCTCCGCAAAATCCCCGCGCGTTATCGCGAGGCGGTGGTGCTTCGAGATGTCGAGGGGCTCAGCTACGAGGAGGTGGGTCAGATCCTGCGCATTCCGGGCGGCACGGTTCGCTCGCGCATCAACCGCGCCCGGCTCATGCTGAAGGAGAGACTCAAACCGTACCTCACCCTGGAGGATGTATGAACTGCCGGTCCGCCGAATCCCTTTTTTCAGCCTTCGTAGAGGACGAGCTCAATCAGAAAGAGCGCCGCTTCCTCGAGTCGCATCTCCTCTCCTGCCGCCGCTGCACGGCCTCGATGCGCGAGCTCAAGGCCTCGATGGAACTCTGCGCCGCGCTCCCGGACGTGGACACGAGCCCCCACTTCGAAGACGACGTGATGGCCATGATCCGCAACGGTGAGGCTCTGCGCCCTTCGCTCATCGAGTGGCTGCGCGGCCTCGTCACGATCGAGCGCATCCGTCCGTTCGCGCTCGCCGGTGCGGGCGCGTCGGCGGTTCTGATCGGCTCGTTCGTGATCAATACGCTCCACCTGAACTCATCGGCTGTGGTCGCGGACCGTACGACCAAGGCCAACCAGACCCAGCCCGCCACGCCGTCCGGCGTCCCGACTCAGGAAGAGGTCGCCGCCACGACGATGCCCGAGGCGACGGCTCCCGCGCCGAGCGCGCCGGCTGCCGTGAAGAGCGACGCGGGCTATGCCTGGGCCGGTCACAGCGTCCGGACGTCGAGCATTCCGGACACGACGGTTCCCAATCCGGGCGCCCGCTACGAAGACGAGTACATCACCGACCAGTTCATCCTCGAGCGCGGGACGGACGGAGGCAACAACCCGACCATCACCCCTGTCTCGAGTCGCGCGTCGGATGACGTCTACATCACGTTCTAGCAGCTCGATGTCCCAGCCCCGGCACAAGCGGGGCGCCGCCGTCCTCGCGTTCTCGGTCCTGGTCCTCGCGGGACCGGGCGCCGGCGTCTCCCATGCGGTTCCTCGCCACGTCGCCTTCCGCTCCGACGAAGCCTCGCTCCTCGGGGTCGTCGACTCCGTTCACGCCTCGATCGTGACCGTGGTCGGCTATCCCCCGCCCGATCCCAGCGGGCACGCCGGCAAGCGCCGCCGGTTGATCGGATCCGCCGTCGCCATGGCTCCGGATCGCATCATCGCCTCGGCGAGCGTCGCCATTCCCGGCGGCAGTGTGCGCGTGCTCCTCGGAAACGGCGTCGAGCGTCCCGCGATCTTGAGGGGCGTGGATCGCCAGTCGAACATCGCGCTCTTCCAGGTGGAAGGAGCCCAGCTCGAGCCGCTCCACGCGGCCCCGCCGCAGTCGCCGGCCGTGGGATCGTGGGTCGCGGTGGTCTCGAACGTCGGCATCACGCGCCCGCAGGCGGCCATCGGCCAGATCGTCGGCCGCGGCGAGCGGGTGGATGAGCACACGGGGGGCGACATCTTCGAGATCGACGCTCCCACGTATCCCGGCTCGACCGGCGCTGCGATCCTGAACGAGGATGGGGAGTGGATCGCGATGGTCGTCGGACGAGCCGCCCCGAGCACCAGCGACGGCTCGCCGGTCGGTCTGGATTCGGGGGAGTCGATGCCGGGGCCGAGCAGCGTGCTGATCGCGCTGCCGGTGGACCAGGTGATGTACATCACGAAGGAGCTCGACACCTACGGCAGCGTGCGGCGCGGCTTCCTGGGCGTCCAGTTGAAGCGCGGGCCCGCGAGCCCCTCCGACTCGCTGGGCATCCTGGTCGCCAACGTGGTGCCGGGGAGTCCCGCCGACTCGAGCGGACTCAGGGTGGGGGACCGGATCCTGGCGGTCGATGGCCAGGAGGCGCACACGGCGGACGATCTCACCGCCATCGTGCGCGCGATGCGTCCGGGGGACGACGTGGAGCTGACCGTGCTCCGCAAGGATGACATCTTCCCGATCCGGGTCGTGCTCGGCGCCGCGTTCACCAATCCGCCGGTCGGACCACGCCCCTCGCGCGAGGAGGAGATCCGTCGCGCGAAGACGGATCTCAACCGGCTCGAGATGGAGAAGCGCCAGCTCGAGCAGCGTCTCCGCACCCTCGAGGGCTCCTCCTCCCGCTGACCCGGCGCCGGATTCCCGCGCCTTGGTCCACCGCGAGTCGACCCCCCTTCTTCTCGCTCCGCCGCGCGTGTGCTAGCCTGCGCGCCACGATGCGGCGTCCTCGAACGCTCCCCATCCATCTCTCGATTCGCGAGATCCCGGCCGCCGCGGACTCGATCGGCACGCCATGACTCGAATCCGCGTCCGCCCGAAGCGGGTTGCGTACGACGTGACCGTCGCCGCGGGCATCCTCGCCCGGGCAGGGTCGCTCCTTCGCCGAACGCACCGCGGCTCCACGGCTGTCGTCGTCACGGATCGCACGGTGGACCGACTCCACGGTGCGCGGCTCGTTCGCTCGCTCACGAGCGCGGGCTTCATCGTGCGGCGCGACGTGCTGCCGGACGGCGAGCGCGCGAAGTCGGTCGCGACGCTCGAGCGGCTCTGGGATCGGTGGTCGCGGAGCGGCCTCTCGCGCGACGCGATCGTCGTCGCGCTCGGCGGAGGCGTCGTCTCGGACGTCGCCGGGTTCGCGGCGGCGTGCTATGCGCGCGGTCTTCCGTGGGCGGCCTTCCCGACGACCGTGATCGGACAGGCGGACGCGGCCATCGGCGGGAAGACGGGCGTCAATCTCGCGCTTGGGAAGAACCTGGTCGGCGCGTTCCATCATCCGGTCGCCGTCTACGCGGACGTGGACACGCTGCGCACGCTCCCGACGCGCGCGTATCGCGCGGGGCTGGCCGAGATCGCGAAGATCGGCGTGATCGCCCGCCCCGGCATCCTCCCCAAACTCGAGCGCCTCGCTCGCGCGGGGACGCGCGCCGCGCGTCCCACGCTCGTGGCCCCGCTCGTGCGCTCCGCGGCCGAGGCGAAGGCGACGCTCGTCGAACGGGACGAGCGCGATCAGGGCGCGCGGCTCGCGCTCAACTTCGGGCACACGGTGGGGCATGCTCTCGAAGCGGCGACCGGCTACCGCCGGTATCTGCACGGGGAAGCGGTCGCGATCGGCATGGCGGCCGCGCTCCGGATGAGTGTTCTCGAGGCGGGCCTCGATCCCGTCGACGCGATGGAAGCGGAGTCGCTCCTCACGGCGCTCGGACTCCCGACGCGCCTCTCGCGCGAGCCGGGCCGCGCGTTCTGGATGGCCCTGGCTCGAGACAAGAAGCGTGGACGATCCGGCGTGCGGATGGTATTGTGCCCCGCGATCGGCCAATCAAAAGTCTTTGAATTGCCAGCGCTTACCACCCTTCGACGGGTCGTTCGAAGCTTGGTCCGTCATCCGGGAGGGAACCCATGAGGGGCGACGCGCCCAAGGAGACGGCGCTGCCGGTCGAGGAGATCATCGCCAAGGATCCTTCCTCCGCGCTCTACCTGCCCTATGCGGAGCGGCTGGTCGAAGACGGCCGGCTCGAGGAGGCGATCGCGCTCTGCGAGGAGCGCAAGCGCCGTCCGGGGCGAGGCGTGGGTGATCACATCGTCCTGGGCCGGGCCTATCTCGCCGACGGACAGCTTGGCCCCGCGCGCGCCGAATTCAAGGAGGCGCTCGATCTCGACCGCGAGAACGTCGTCGCCCTGAAGGCGCTCGGCGGCATCCTCGCGCACGAGGGAAACCACACCGAGGCCGCGAGCTACTACCAGGCGGTCTGCCGCGTGGACCCGGGCGATCTCGAGTCGCAGACCGCGCTCCATCAGATCACCTCGGGCGAATATCCGGAGATCCGTCCCGCCGACGTGATCGTGGGGCAGGGTGCCATGAGCTGGCAGCCGGTCCGCCTCCCGCGCGAGGAGGAGCATCTCTCCGAGCTCGCGCTCGGGCTCCGCACGATCGAGCGGTTCGATGCGTCGCAGACGGAGCGGACGGCCCCGCGTCCGTACACGGCTCCCGAAGGGGATTTCGATCTCCCGGTCGAGCGGAACGCACCGGAGGAAGCGCGAGCGGCGATCGAGCCGCGGGATCTAACCGCGCCGATCGCGGAGCATCTCGCGCTCTCCGACATGGCCGCGGACGCTGCGTCGGAGTCGGATGCCGACGAGTTAAGCCCGGAGCCCGCGCCGGCGCACGCGGAAGCGCACGTCGCGGCCGGGCCGTCCGGCCTCGGAGAGATCGTCGAGAGCCAACCGCCGATCGAGGTCCCGCGCGCTCCGGGGAAGGTCGTCGAAGGGAACAAGAACGCGTTCGAGACCTGGATCCGTCAGCTGGGCGGAAAGGAGTAGCGAGATCGCGCGCGACGTCTGGGTGCTCCACGGTCCCAATCTGGGGCTGCTCGGCCGGCGGGAGCCGAATCTCTACGGCAAG
The DNA here is from genome assembly GCA_035716085.1 of Candidatus Eiseniibacteriota bacterium. Classification (GTDB taxonomy): domain Bacteria; phylum Eisenbacteria; class RBG-16-71-46; order SZUA-252; family SZUA-252; genus WS-9. Next base: position 10,451 of record DASTKC010000163.1, read on the forward strand.
GAGACGCTCGCTTCCATCGACCGGCGCCTCGTGGAGCTGGGCGAGGCCCTCGATCTCCGCGTCTCGTCGTTCCAGACCAACCACGAAGGCGCGCTCGTCGACCGCTTGACGGTCGCGATGGACGAAGTCGACGGCTGCCTCCTCAATCCGGCCGCGTTCAGCCACGGCAGCCTCGCTCTGGCCGACACGCTCCGGTCGATGACCATCCCCGTGGTGGAGGTCCACATGACCAACCTGTACGCGCGCGAGCGCGAACGGCAGTTCAGTCTGACCGGCAGCGCTGTCACGGGCGTGATCATGGGGTTCGGCCCCGCGAGCTACGAGTTGGGGCTTCACGCGCTCGCCGCCATGATCGCGCCCGCGAGGGGGCGGAGGAAGCGGACGTGAGCCTGAAGCGCGACATCCAGGAGCTGGTCCAGATCATGCGCGAGGAAGACCTCGCCGAGATCGAGGTGCGCCGGTGGTTCTCCTCGGTGCGCGTGCGTCGTCCGATGAGCGAGCAGGCCCTGGTCCACGCGCCCGCCATGGCGCCGGCGGCTCCGGCGTCCGCGCGCGAGGCGGAGGCCTCCGCGGAATCCCAGCTCACGCCGATCAAGTCCCCGATGGTGGGGACCTTCTACCGCTCCCCCGCGCCCGACGCGGATCCGTACGTCGAGGAGAACTCGTCGGTCGACGTGGGGCAGACGGTTTGCATCGTGGAAGCGATGAAGCTCATGAACGAGATCGAGTCGGACGTGCGAGGACGCATCGCGAAGATCCTCGTCGAGAACGCGCAGCCGGTGGAGTTCGGGCAGGTCCTGTTCCTGGTCGAGGCGGAGAGCGCCGCGTAGGCGCGGAGGGCGGGGAAACGGCATGAATATCAAGCGCGTGCTGCAGCGGATGGTCGAGATGGGAGCGTCGGACCTCCACGTCAAGGTGGGCACGAAGCCGACCGCGCGCGTGAACGGCGAGCTGATCCCGATCGACGAAGCGCCGCCGAGCCAGGCGGATCTCGAGACGGTCGTGGACCAGATCCTCACGCCGAAGCAGAAGCGGGTCTTCGAGGAGACGAAGGAGGTCGACTTCGCCTTCGGCGTCACCGGCCTCTCCCGCTTCCGCACGAACTTCTACCAGCAGCGCGGCACGTTCGCGATGGTCTTCAGGCAGGTGCCCGCGACGATCCCCGCCTTCGAGGATCTGAACCTTCCGTCCGTGATCGAGGACCTGGCGCTCAAGCCGCGCGGCCTGGTCCTCGTGTGCGGCACCGTTGGGAGCGGGAAGTCGACGACCCTGGCCGCCATGATCGACTCCTTGAACCGGCGCGAGCCGCGGAACGTCATCACGATCGAGGATCCGGTCGAGTTCCTCTTCCGCGACAAGAAGTGCACGATCTCCCAGCGCGAGGTCGGGCTCGACACGGACAGCTTCGGCGAGGGGCTGAAGCACATCCTCCGCCAGGACCCGGACGCGATCCTGATCGGCGAGATCCGGGATCCGGTGACCATGCGCACCGCCCTCATGGCGGCCGACACGGGACACCTCGTCCTCTCGACGCTCCACACGATCGACGCGGCGCAGACGGTGAACCGCATCATCTCCTTCTTCCCGCCGCACGAGCACGAGGAAGTCCGCTACATGCTCTCGACCACGCTCCAGGCGGTGGTCGGGCTGCGGCTCATCCCGCGCGCCGACCAGTCGGGGCGAATTCCGGCGGCCGAGGTCCTCATCGTCACGGCGACGGTGCGCGAGTACCTGCTCGACCCCGAGAAGACGAGCCTCATCAAGACGGCCATCGCCGACGGCGTGTCGCAGTACGGAATGCAGACCTTCGACCAGTCGATCATGCGGCACTACTCGGAAGGGAAGATCTCGATCGAGAACGCGCTCAAGTACTGCTCCAACCCCACCGAGTTCGAGCTCCGCGTGAAGGGGATCCACGCCACCTCGGACGAGACCTGGAAGACGTTCGAGCGTCCCAAGCAGGAAACCCTCTAGGGCGCATGTTCCGGAAGATCCTGATCGCCAACCGGGGAGAGATCGCGCTCCGGATCGTTCGCGCCGCGCGCGAGATGGGCATCGAGACGGTGGCCGTCTACTCGGAGGCGGACCGGGACTCGCTCCACGTGCGGCTCGCGGACGAAGCGGTCTGCATCGGCCCGCCGCCGAGCTCCGCGAGCTATCTGAACATGGCGCGCATCATCAGCGCCGCCGAGATCACCGCCGCCGATGCCATCCACCCCGGCTACGGCTTCCTCTCCGAAAACGCCCACTTCGCCGAGGTCTGTGAGTCGTGCCACATCCGCTTCATCGGCCCGACCTCCGAGATGATCCGCACGATGGGGGACAAGGCGGTGGCCCGGAAGACGGCGGTCGCGGCGGGCGTTCCCGTCACGCCCGGGAGCGAAGGGGTTCTCGAGTCTCCTGACCAGGCGGCCGACGTGGCGAAGTCGCTCGGCTATCCCGTCATCATCAAGGCGGCGGCCGGCGGCGGCGGCAAGGGGATGCGCATCGCGACCGACGAAGCCTCGCTTAGGAACGGCGTCATGATGGCGCAGGCCGAGGCGGAGGCCAACTTCGGCTCCGGCGCCGTCTACCTCGAGCGCTACGTCGAGAAGCCGCGGCACATCGAGTTCCAGGTGTTCGGCGACAAGCAGGGGAACGTGGTTCACCTGGGCGAGCGCGAGTGCTCCATCCAGAGGCGCCACCAGAAGCTCATCGAGGAGGCGCCGAGCGTGGCGCTCTCGCCGGAGCTCCGCGCGCGCATGGGCGAGGCGGCGGTGCGCGCGGCCTCGTCCATCCGCTACGAGGGGGCGGGCACGATCGAGTTCCTGCTCGGGCCCACGGGCGAGTTCTATTTCATGGAGATGAACACGCGCATCCAGGTGGAGCACCCGGTCACGGAGATGGTCACCCGGCACGACCTCATCAAGGCTCAGATCCTGGTGGCCGCCGGCGAACCCCTCCCGTGGAAGCAGAGCGAGATCCAGCTCCATGGCCACGCGATCGAGTGCCGCATCAACGCCGAGCGCCCCGACCAGAACTTCCAGCCCTCGCCGGGCACCGTGCGCTACTTCCACAGCCCCGGCGGACCCGGCGTGCGCGTGGACAGCCATCTCTACTCGGGCTACCGCGTGCCTCCCAACTACGACTCGATGGTCGCGAAGATCATCTGCTGGGGCCAGAATCGGAGCGAGGCGATCGCGCGGATGCGCCGCGCCCTTCTCGAGACCGTGGTCGAGGGAATCGACACGACGCTGTCCTTTCACCTCGAAGTGCTCGCCGATCCCGGATTCCAGAAGGGCGAGATCCACACGGGCTACCTGGAAGAGTTCATGAGCCAGAGGACCAAGGCGGCGTGACCTCGACGGGCGCCCGGGGCGCCTCGGGCATCGCGCGGATCGACCTCTACCTCACGCCCTCCGAAGTCGAGCGCGCGCCGCTCGAGGATCGCCGTCTCGTGGTCGTGGACGTGCTCCGGAGCTCCACCTCGATCGCGACGGCCCTCCAGAACGGTGCCTCGAAGATCATCCCGGTCGAGACCGTGGAGGCGGCGACCCGCCTCGCGCCGACGCTCGACCCGAAGTCGCGGCTCCTCTGCGGTGAGCGCGACGGGCGGAAGGTGGGCGGCTTCGACCTCGGAAACTCCCCGCGCGAGTACACGCGCGAGCGCGTGGAAGGCGCGACGCTGGTCTTCGCCTCCACGAACGCGAGTCCGCTCATGGCGGGCCCACTCGACGGGCGCGAGCAGTGGATCCTCGGCTACATCAATCTGGGGGCGATGGCGGAGCTCACGCGATCCGAGGGGGCGGACCTCGCCATTCTCTGCGCTGGGAAGAGCGGCCGCTTCTCGCTCGAGGACGCGGCGTGCGCGGGCGCGTTGATCCGGCGGCTCGCCGGCGACGGCGATTCGATCGTGTTGAACGACGCCGCGGAGATGGCGCGCGAGTACGACCGGCGCCACGGCGCGGATCCCGAGGGCATCCTCCGCCTGAGCGAGCACGGCCGCTACTTGATCGAGCTGGGATTCGAGGAGGATCTGCCCGTCTGCGCCCGGATCGACAGCGTGCCGCTCGTGCCCCTCCTCAAGGACGGACGGATCACGGCAGGAGCGGCCCCCGCCTCGCGCCGCTAGCCGCCCCGCCTCGCGCGGCGCAGGAGCTCGAGCGCCACCACCCCGAAGAAGAGATTCCCGAGCCAGGCCGCAAGCATCGGCGGGAGCGTGCCGTTGTGTCCGAGCGACTGCCCGGTCCGGATGAAGGCGTAGTAGACGAAGCTGATGAAGATCGAGAGCCCGAAGCTGATCGCGAATCCGCCCCGCCGGACGCGCAGGCCGAGCGCGGTGCCGATCACGACCACGATCAGGTTCGTGAGCGGGAACGCCACCTTGAGGTAGAGCTCCACCAGGTATTTCTGCACGCGGCTCCCGCTCTGCTTGAGCTTTCCGATGTACTTCTCGAGCTGCCAGTAGGAGAGCGCCATCGGATCCTCCTCGGCCTTCGCGAAGTCCTCGGGCTTCTCGAGCAGGCCGGGAATGACCAATTCTTGGAATTGGGCGGCGTGC
>DASTKC010000164.1:0-5414 GCA_035716085.1 Candidatus Eiseniibacteriota bacterium
GTGGTGAAAGGCCTGGAGCGGACGCCGGCCTCCGGCGTTCCGGTCTCGCTCCATCCGTTGCGCAACGAGGAGGAGCTGCCCGGACAGACGGTCGCCTCGGGCCCCGACGGAACCTTCCGCTTCACGGGGATCACCCAGGATCCCTCGACGTCCTACTTCCTCTCGACCGAGTACGAAGGCGCGTTCTACACGGAAGGGCCCGTCGAATTCAAGGGCGAGACCGGCGCCAAGGACATCCAGATCTTCGACGTCGGGCGCGACATGGCCTCCGTCCGGGTCACGAATCATCACATCCTCGTGGAGCGCGCCGAGGATCATCTCCACGTCACCGAGATCCTGGTCTTCCAGAACGACGGCTCGACCGCCTACCTCGGCACGGGGCTGAATCACGCGGAGAACGTGGGCGTGAGGCTCGGCCTGCCGGCTTCCGTGAAGAAGTTCGAGCCGGGCATGGGCGGCGACGAAGGCTCCGTCGTGCTGCAGGGGCGCGACCTCGCGAGCCATCGTCCCATTCCCCCGGGGCAGCGCCCGTTCAGCTTCAGCTACGAGATCCCGCTCTCCGGCCGCGTGGACCTCTCTCACCGCATCTACTTCCCGACCGAGAGCGTCGACATCCTGATCAACGACCCCCAGCTCAAGGTGGAGGGGAGCTCGCTGACCTACACCGGCTCGCGCGACCAGGGCGGGAAGAAGTTCGAGATCTATCAGGCGAAGAACCTACCGGTCGGATCCGAGCTCACGATGCGCGTCCATGGCGCGAGCTTCTGGTCCAATCCGAAGATCTATCCGTGGCTCGTGGCGCCGTTCGTGATCGTCGCGGTGCTGATCTTCGCGTCGCGCCGCGGGCGGAGGGGCGATGCGCCCGCGCCCAGGACCGCGCCCGAGCCGCGCGATGCGCCCGCGGCCGTTGCCGCTCCGAAGGTCGCGTCGCTCGCGCCCGATTCGAACGGCGACGACGACCTGCACACGGTCTACCTCTACCTCATCGACGCACTCGACAAGGGCCTCGCCCAGGGCGAGTTCACGCGCGAAAGCCACGATCTCGTCCGGGGGAATCTGAAGCGCCGCCTCGAGACGATCCTCTCGGACCGCACCCCGACCTCACGCTGACGCCTTGATCCTGAGGGCCGAAGCCGTCACGAAGCGCTTCGACGACCGGCCCGTCCTGTCCCGCGCCTCGCTCACGCTCGAGCCGGGGCAGGTCGTGCATCTCGCGGGACCCAACGGATCGGGGAAGACGACGCTCGCGCGGATTCTCGGGACGCTTCTTCCGCCGGACGAAGGCGAGATCCTCGTCGACGACGTTCCGCTCTCCGAGCGCCGCTCGCAAACGCGCCGCCTGATCGGATTCGCGAGCCACGCCCCGCTCCTCTATCCTTCGCTCACTCCGGTCGAGAATCTCGAGTTCTTCGCGCAGCTCGCGGGCGCTCGCGACGGCCGCCGCCGCGCGCTCGCGCTCCTCGAGCGTTTCGGGCTCGAGCAGGCGGCGGACCGGCCACTCGCCCACTTCTCGCGCGGGATGCTCCAGCGGGTCGTTCTCTGCCGCGCGCTCCTCCTCGACCCGGAGCTCCTGATCCTGGACGAGCCGTACGCGGGGCTCGACGACGCGGGCATCCTCGTCGTGAACCAGGTGCTCTCCGAGATCCGGAAGCAGCGGCGGACCGCGCTCCTGATCGCGCACGACAAGGAGCGCGGGGGCGGCGTGATCACGCGCATGGTGCGGCTCCGGAACGGCCGCGTGGAGGACGCGTGACGTTCCTCCTCGTGATGAAGAAGGATCTCCGGCTCTTCGTGCGGGACGCCCGATTCCTCGCGACGCTCGGACTCTTCAGCGCGTCGCTCGTTCTCATTCTGAGCGTCGCCTTCGGTCCGATCTTCACCGAGCCCCCGAGGCTCGCGGCCGCGACGGTCTGGGCCGCGCTCTTCTTCGCGGGCGTTCTGGGGCTCACGCGCTCGCTCGAGCTGGAGGGCGAATCGGGGGCGGGGGACGCGCTCCGGCTGAGCGGCGCCGATGCGTTCTCGCTCTACCTGGGGAAGACGCTCGCCAACTTCGCGCTCTTGGCCGCGGTCTTCATCCTCCTCCTTCCGCTCACGGCGATCTTCTTCGACGTGGGGACGCTCAAGGCGCTTCCGGGGGTGCTCGGCGTTGCCGCCCTCGCGCTCATCGGATATAGTGCGTGGGGAACGCTGTTCGCCGCCCTGGCCCGGGGACTTCAGGCCCGCGAGCTCCTCCTCTCGGTTCTCCTGTTTCCTTCCCTCGTTCCCCTTTGGATCGGTGCGGTGAAGCTGACCCACGCCTACTGGGGCGGAGTGCCGGTGGACGAAGTGAAGGACTGGCTCAAGGTGATGGCGGTGATGGACGTGCTGGGCCTCGCCCTCGCGGCGTGGCTCTACGAAGCGGTTCAGGAGGCCGGCGAATGACGCGAGACGTGCCCCTCTGGTGGCGGAACGGCGCGCGCTGGGTCTGGATCCTGGCGGCCGCGCTCGTCGTGGCGTCCTTGTGGATGGTCACGCGGGTGCCGGTCGAGCGGATCATGGGACCGGTCCAGAAGATCGTCTACATCCACGTCCCGAGCGCCATCGTCACGCTGCTCGCGTTCGGCGTCACGTTCGCGGCCGGGATCGCCTATCTCGCGACCAAGCAGTGGATCTGGGACGCGATCGGCGCGGCCTCGTGCGAGGTCGGGCTGGTGTTCGCGTCGGTCGTCATGATCACGGGGCCGCTCTGGGCGCGCTCGGCCTGGAACACGTGGTGGACCTGGGAGCCGAGGCTCACGACGTTCCTCATCCTCTGGATCCTCTACGCCGGCTACCAGATCATTCGAAGCTCGCTCAAGTCGGGGTCGAAGCGCACGATCTCGGCGATCATGGGGATCGTCTTCTTCGTGAATCTACCGATCGTCTGGAAGTCGGTCGAATGGTGGCGCGGCGCGCTCCATCCCAAGAACGTCACCATGGCACCCGACATGCGCCAGGTGCTGTTGTTCGGGATGCTCGCCTGGTTCGTCGTGTACGTGGCGGTGTTCGAGCGTCGACTCAGGCTCGAGTGGGCCCGCGAGGCCGCAACGCGCGAGGCGCACGCCACGGCCGATTCCACCTTGCTCGAGGCTCGCGTTCGATGACCTACGCCATCATCGCCTACGCTTTGAGTCTTCTCCTCTGGCTCGTCTACGTGTTCGCGCTCGGGCGGCGGCTCCGGGCCGCGCGCGATCGGCGCTGAGGAATTGCCCGTGCGGGATCACTTCCTGGAATTCGAGATCTCGCCGGAGCTGGTGCACGAGATGATCGACACGGGGGAGGACCCCATCCTCCTCGACGTGCGGGACGACTGGGAATGGGAGCACGCGCATCTCGAAGGCGCGATCCACATCCCGATGGACGAGCTCGCGGGAAGGATCGTGGAGCTGGATCCCAGGAGCGAGATCATCGTCTACTGCCACCACGGCGACCGGAGCATCGACGGCTGCCTGCTCCTCTGGGAGCATGGATTCCGCAAGGTACGGAGCTTGACGGGCGGGATCGAGGCCTGGTCGGAGCTGATCGACCCGACGGTGCCGAGGTACTAGAACTCGTCGCGCTCACCGTCCCACGTTCGACACGCGCCCCGGAACCCCGCCTCCCGCGTAGCCGGTCAGCTCCATGTAGCCCTCGACTCTCTGATCGGGATCCGCCTCTTCTTCCTTCCCCTCGACGCACCCCTCCCAGTAGGCCACGCGCGTGCTTCGCTCGGTCGTGAGCTCCTGGTTGCTGAGCGCGGCCGCGACCGTGAGCCGTAGCGGGGCCTCGCCGGTCGGCCGGATGGTGATGTCCCAGGAAAGCGGGTAGCGGGCACCCGTCTTCGGGCTCGTCCAGTATCGGAGCGCGTTCATGGTGACGTCCTCGCGAGTGAAGGTGCGCACTCGACCCCCACGGTCCACGATCCCGCCGAAGAGATACGACGTCCCGCCCTGGCGGTCCCGCATCCGGTAGAGCATCACGGAGCGGCCGTCCTGCAGCCGGAGGCCGAACCAGTCCCAGCCCTTGAGCGTCGAGTCGTACGCGCCGCCGCTCCACTCGTGGTCGTACCAGACGGTGCCGCGCATGCGGCGCGCGGGCGCACCGGGCGCGGTGTAGGTGCCCTGCGCGCGCATCCGTGGGTCGCTGTGGTAGCGGGAGAAGGAGGTGCCCGCCGCATTCTTCGCCGAGAAGTACTGGGGCCCCCACGCGACCGGCGTGCTCCGGCTCGGCGTGAGATCGAGCGCGAGATCTCCCAGATCGCCCGCGGCGTGCACGCGGAAGACGCCGGAGGGGAGCCGGCGCAGCGACCAGTCCCGAATCCGGACGTCGAGGTCGGTGCTGTCGGCTCCCGCGAGCGCCACCGACGTGCGGCCGATCCGTTCGTCGAAGCGGTAGAAGCGAGCCTTCAGGTCCGAGATCGCGTAGTGGGCGAAGTAGACGTCGCCCGGCCGCCATGCGCTCGGAACCGGCGCGGCTCCAAGGTTCGCCGCATCGATGCGCGCGCGGAAGAAGGTGACCTGGAAGCCCATGCTCCGGCCGTCGCCGTCCTCGAGGCGCCCGGTCAGATACCACCACTCGAGCGGCGAGCCCGGATGCGCGCCGTGCGCGCGCGGGAAGGTCGTGGCGTCGCGCGGATTCATCGGATCGAACGGGGCCTTGGCGGCGCCGCCGAGCAGGAGCGCGGCCGCGGCGGCCACGATCCAGCGCGCGGCGGCCGCGGGGCGCCCGACGTCCCTAGACACGGTTCATCGCCTCGCGCGGCGGGATTCGCGCGGCGCGGCGGGCCGGGGGCAGCGTCGCGAGCAGCGCCGCCGCGAAGAGAACCGCCGCCACGAGGAGCACCCGCACCCACGGCGTCGAGAGCTCGAGCGTCCAGCCGAAGGACTCGCGGTTGAGCACGTGGACGAGAACGGCGGAGAGGAGCACCCCGGTCAGCGCGCCGAGGACGAGCCCGGTCACGGCGAGGAGCCCGCCTTCCACGAGGAGGGCGCGCATGATCTGACTCCGGTCCGCACCGATCGCCCGGAGGACCCCGATCTCGCGCGTGCGCTCGAGCACGAGCGCCGCGAGCGCGCCCAAGACCGAGAGGAGCGCGACCATGGCCGCGACCGCCTCGAGCGCGTCCGTCACCGCGAACGTGTTCCGCATCACCCGCCGCACCTCCTCCCGGATCGAGCGGGTGTCGGTGACGCGAATCACCTCATCCTGTCCCAGCGCGGCTTCCGCGGCGCGCGCGCCCCGCTCGCGCGAGACGCCGGGAGCGAGATAGAGCGCGTAGGTGGTCACGAGCGAATCGCGGAAGTCCTGGAGATAGATGGACCGGTCGAGGATCACGTAGCCGCGATCGGACGAGTAGTCGCGGTAGACGGCCATCACCTGGTACACGTGCGAGCCGGTCGGCGTGGGGATGAGGAGCG
>DASTKC010000165.1:0-31826 GCA_035716085.1 Candidatus Eiseniibacteriota bacterium
GGATGACGACGTGGCCGTGTCCGGGCTCGGACCCCGCCACGACGCGGGGCTCGCCCACGAACGCGAAGAGATCGCTGGCGCGAAGCCGGTCGCGGGCTTCCGTGACCAGCTCGGGCGTGAGCACGCGCCCCTCTCGAAGTCCCGCGATCGTCGCCGCGGACCGCGGCTTGGTCACGGAGGCGCCGGGGATCTCGAGGCTGTCGAAGACGACCGGGGGCCCGGTGGAGAGGCGCACGTGGACGCGGACGGAGTCGCCGGCGGGGACGATCGAGTCGAGACTCACCGTGGCCGCGTAGCGTCCGAGGTCGACCGCCGCGTCGCGGAGCGCGTCGAGCCCGCCCGCGATCGCCTGCGGAGACACGCCACCTTTGGCCCCGCGCGCGAACACGCCCGCAGGGTCGTGGATCCCGACGGCGCCGGGAGGAGCAAGCCTCAATGCGGGAGCCAGCGGAGGCGCTGGCGGAGCCGGCGCGGTCCCTTCGACCCGTATCGTCGCGGTCCCGGGGGTGGTGCCGCTTCCCTCCTCGAGCGTGAGTCGCACGACGGCGTCATAGCGCCCGAGCAGTGCGAGCCGGTCGCGCAGGCGTCCGGCGAGGCGCTCGATCTCGGTGCGCTGCCACAGCCGCTCGAGCGGCGCCGTCTCGCCGGTCTCGCCGGCGATCACGGAATCGGCCACCCCTTCGACATGGAGCGCGAAGCGCGGGTCGGCGGATGGGCCGGCTTGATCCGAGGCGCACGCCCTTCCTGCCGGCGTGAACAGAATCGCCGCCGCGAGCGCGAGGATGAGCATCACGATCCGCTTCACGTCACGATCGCGCGCGCGCATCAGAAGCTCCCCTTCAGCTCGAAGCGTCCCGTGTAGTACGCGGGGCGGTTCGGCGCCTGGAATCCGGTCCAGTTGAGCGAGAGCGAGACGCGATCGTGGATCCGGTACTCACCGAGGAGGTCGTAATCGAGCCGCCCGCCGACCGGAGCCGTCGTGTAGAGGCCAGGAGGCGCATACACTCCCTGCTGCGCGCTCCACCCGTAGAGAGCGCGCGCGTCGACCCGGAGCTTCGCTCCGCCCGCATAGCGCGCGGTCGGGCCCGCGGACCAGAGGTCGAAGTAGCCGCCGTGCGTGAGATCGATGTCGCGGCGCTGCCGCGCGAGGATCGAGACCTGCCCGAAGCCGCGCAGCTCGCGTGCGATCTCCCCCTCGAAGCCGCGGCCGCGCATCTGGGAGGCATACGAGCCCGTGGCGTCCTGCCGCTCGATCGACTGGCGCGCGCGATCGTAGGTGGCCGTCCAGGTGCCGCGGAATCCGCCCGGGATCGGATGCCGCAGCGTCATGCGCGCGTCTCCGGTTCGGCGCTCGGTCGTGAGGTCCTCGATCTCAGCGCTCTGCTCGCGGCGGTAGCCCACCTCGCCGCGCAGGTCATAGCGGCGCCCCGCGGGGGCGAACTCCAGCGTCTGCCGTGCCGTGACGTCCCCGCGAATCGTCGTCTCTGGATCGAGGTACGCATCGGGACGGAACGCCTGGTCGGGGCTGCCGAGCGGAAGCGTCGAGAGCGCTTCCACGCGAAGGAACGTGCTCCCGCCGAGTCCGCGCCAGAGCGCGGGGGTCTTCCCGGGCGCGCGGGCGGCGCGCGACGGGAAGGCGTCGAGCCTCACCTGCACGACCGCGCGCGAGCGCGTGGTCGGATCGCCGGTCGACGTGACGAGCTCGTAGCCGCCCCCGAGTCGCGGATTGCCGTACGCATCGTACGATCCGCTTCCATCTCCGACCGGCTTGAGCTCGCGAACGAGCGAGGCCTCGCGAAGCTGGTTCACGTCGTAGCGGAGCTCCGAGCTGACCGGCGCGCCGGGCCGTCCCGCCTGCACGGCGAGCTGCGCCAGGTTCGTCGCCTGCGGCCCCGTCGAGGACTCCGCGCGCCGGCGCGAGAATCCGCCGTCGAGCGAGAAGGACGAGCCGAAGCGCGCGGAGAGTCCACCGTCCCAGGTGAACGCCTGGTCCTCCGCCACCGTCCCGGCGTCCGTGACCGAGCCTTCGTGCCGCGCGTAGCCGCCGCGCAGCTTGAGCGCCTTCCCGGGGACGAGGCGCAGGATCATTCCGAGATCCCGGTTCCAGCGCGCGTCCACGCTGTCCCCGTCCTGTCCTTCGATCCGCTCGTCCTTCGCGGTGACGCGCGGCTGGAACCATCCCTGGTCGCGGCCCAAGTCTCCGCCCCAGAGCGACCGAAGGCCCGCGCTCCCGCTCGTCGCGTTGCGCGCCTCCTCCCAGCTCAGGGTTCCGGTGAGCGCTGAATTCAAGACGGCTTGAGCACCCCGCCGCACCGATTCCGATCCGCCCGTCACGCGGCGGCGGCCGACGTCGCCGCGGAGCGCGAGGGCCTGCACCGGCGTGTACTGGAGCGACAGCTCCTGGCGGTCCTCGCCGGCACTCGACGGCGCCTGGTTCCAGCGCTCGTACTCGAACGCGGGATCGGTGCGATCGAACGACTCGAAGCGATCGCCGCGCGAGCGCATACGCCCTTGAGCCTGGATCGACCCGAGCTTGAGTCCGCCGATCGCGACCGCTCTGGGATCGAGGCGCGCCTCGAATCGCGCGGCCGTGCCGGCGTTGTCGCCGTCGTTGCGCGACGAGAGCGCGTTCTTGTCGAAGCCCGACCGCGCCACCTCGCCGTCCACGCCCAGCGCGCCGAAGAGGCGCGCGGATCCGCCGACGTCGACGAGACGGCGGGAGCTGGGCACGGCGAGCGCTCGGCCCGGCGCGTAGGAGCCCAGGTTCACGCCGCGGTAGCGATAGAAGCGCACGCCCTCGACCGACGTCGTGTCCGAGTAGGCTCCCTCGCCCGCGCCCACGCTCGCGAAATCGACGTCGTACGTTCCGTGCGATGAGCCGAGGAAGACCCAGTGCGGATTCGCCGGGTCGGACTCGTCCCAGTCGTACGACCCGAGGCCGGGACCGGCGTAGCGCACGCCGCTCGGAAGGATCGAGTCGGCCGAATCGCCGAGCGCGCTCAGCGCGGCACGATCGTCGGCGGTCAGCGCCGCGCCGATCGGGCTCGACGGATCGTCCCCCTCGCTCAAGTAGTTGGCGTACCAGCCTCCGCGGCCGGGGACCAAGCCCTGCGTGCTGGCCGCGTAGAGACTCCGGCGGTAGCGGCTCGAGGCCGCTTCGAAGTCGACGGCGATCCGGCTCTGCGCCGTGATGGGACGGTGGATGGTGAACGTCACGGTGGACGCGCCATAGTCGATCACGTAGTCGGCGTCCGCGCCGCGCTTCAGGCGCGCGCCGTCGAGCCAGATCGCCTCCGAGCCGGCCACGATGCCCTCGTTGGACTCGCCGGTCGCGAGTGTGAGCAGCGGATACGGACCTTGCCGGCCCTCCTCCCCTCGGAACTCGAGGGTCCGCTTCTCCCCCTTCTCGCTCGCCGCGGCGACGTTCCAGTGTGCCTGGCCCGTCTTGGCCGATCCCTGCACACCCTGGAGATGGCGCGTGAGATGGGCGAATTCGCCCGGCACGCCGTCCAGGAGGAAGTCCCCCATCGTGGCTTCGCCGTGGGGCGCCTTCAGGGAGAGCGTGATGTTGTCGAGATCCTCGAGCTCGCGGCTCGATCCGTCCGGCTCGAAGGGCAGGCGGCGGTCGCTCAAGCTCGCCGCGACCTGCACGTCGCCCGCGATCCGCCCGCGGATCGTGAGATCGAGCGACTGCGTCATCGACGCGGCGCGATTCGCGCCAACCTCGACGCTCACCAGCTTGAGTCCGCTGAACGTGATCGCGTCGTTCGAAGCCGCGTCTGCGATCGTTCCCCCTGCTGCGCCCGCGGCGGGCGCGGCCGCGATCCAGGAGCGGGTCTCGTTGCGAAGGACGCTGGCCGTCGAATCGGGCGGCGCCTGATCCGCCGCGCCGGCGGCAAGCGGCCCGCTCGCCCGGAGCGCGAGGAGCGACGGCGCTCGCGCCACGGGCAGCTCGATCACGACGGTATCTCGGGGTGCGTCGCAACCCCCGGGACAGAGCGAGTCGATGGGGCGCGCATTCGCGGGAAGCGGACCGAGCCCCCAGGCGAGCGCAGCGCCGATCGAGGCGCCCATGACGATGCGGGAACCGAAGCGCGATTCGATCACGGCACGCGCTCCCGCTCGATGGTCAGGATCTGGATCTCACCGCGCTCGGAGTCGAGGATGGCGACCCGGTCCGAGCGGCTCACGGCCACTGCGACCGGATGCCACGGCACGCCCGCGCCGCCGAGCGCGCGCTCGATCCGGAGCGCGCCCTGGTCGTCGAGCACGAGAAGACGCTGCCCGCCCGGATCCGCTGCGTAGAGGAATCCTGCCTGGTCCACGGCGACGTCCCCGGCGCCGCTCGGCGCCAGCGAGTCCGCGACCGCCGACGCGATCTGACCGTTGTTGCCGAACCGACGGAGCTTTCGTCCGCCCGCGTCGAAGAACCAGCCTCCCGAAGTTGGGAGGAAGGCCGCGGCCTCGGGGCTGCCGGCCGACGCCTCGGGCGCCAGGAAGCGCGATCGGCGCGAGCGCTCGAGCCGGTCGTCGAGCGGGATGAGATCCCGGTCGCGCGGGCCGAGCAGCCACAGGTCGCCGAACGGATCGACGAGGAGGCGCGCTCCGGGGTCGGCGGTTTCGGTCGCGACGGTCTCGCCGAAGGAGCGGACCCCGAGGAAATGCCCCGCCGGATCGAACGCGACGAGCGCGTTCTTGCCCCGGTCGAGCACGAGAAGGGATTGCCTGCGATCGATCGCGAGATCCGAGGGAAGCGAAAACGACTGGTCGTCGTCGCCATAGCCGCCGAGATCCCAGAGGGGCTGCCCCTCAGGATTGAGCTTCACGATCCGCCGCGCGGCGGCGTCGAGCACGTAGAGGCAGTGGTTCGCGTCGAAGACGATGCGTGTGGGGTGCGGCACGCCGAGCCGGTCGAGGGTCGCGGCGTCCAGCACGCGCTCCGCGCGCAGCGCATGCGGGGGGCCGGGACGGCTCTCCGTGCCGACGTCGGGGGCCGCGCGGATCGCGGCGGGGACCAGAGCCACCGCGAGGAGCGGCGCTAGGACGATGGACCGAAGCGGGAAGGTGACTGCGGGGGCACGACCGCTCATCGAATTCCGTGGCGCGTGGAGCGCGGCGGAGCGGTGGATATCGCTAGAACCGGCGCTCGACCACCAACCTCCCGCCGTCTTCGACGGCATCGGCGTACACTCGCGTCTGAGCCCGGATCGCGCTCTCACCCTGGGCCGCCTTCGAAGCCTTGTGTCTCAGCATCTGGACGTCGATCACGCTGACGACGCGATTCAGGATCGCGGCCGCAAAGGAATACTTCGCCTTGTTGTGCGCGCGGTTGCTGGTCTCGCGGGTGTTAGTGTACTCGGACTGGAGCGCCGGCGTGCTCCACGACCAGGCCCTGTCCCCCGTCGGCAGATGCTCCGCCACGAAGGCATCCTGGGCCGCCGGATCGTTGGGATACGTGTCCCGCGCCTCGCGCCTCAGATCCTCCTCGTAGCTCCCGGGCCCTTCCCCGCTCGAGGACGTGAACTGCCCCACGAGACGCCAGTAGTCGTCGCTCTCCTTGCTGACGCCCACGCCCGCGTTGAGCTGCGCCTGCTCGATGTAGTCGTCCTGACGGAGATTCCCGGCGACGGTCCAGTAGGTGAAGTTGGCCCAGATGAGCCCTTCGGCGATGAAGAAGCCGGTCGCACGTCCCTTCTCCCCCATCGACATCTCGCCCAAGCCGGGAAGGATGAGCGAGTAGAGGAGCGCCTTCTTGCTCGTGGTCGGCGGCGGGGCCGGGGCCGAGCCCATGGCGGGCGGAGGCGACGCGGGATCGGTCGTCTGGGCCAGCCAGGCTTCGCCATAGATCGCGGGCAAGGGCGCCCACGCCGCGCGGGCCGGCGATGCCGTGTCCGCGAAGGCAAGCACGGGCGAGGCCGCCGCTAGGAGCGCGGCAGCCAGCAGGAACCGGAAGGTGATCTCAGTACTTTTTGACGAGGCGTACACCAAAAGCGTTCTCGCTGTTGAACGGCTTGGTCCTCACCTTGAAGTGAAGCGTTGCGTCGGAGCCGATGTTGAGGGTTGGCTCCTTTTTCGTCAACCGCAGGACGTCGACCGCGCTCACGATCCGGTTCACGAACGCGACCACCACCGCGTAGCGCGCATTCTTGAAGAAATTGTTGCTGTCGTTCCGGATGCCGTAATAGTAGCGGCGATTGTCGGAGTCCTGCTTCGTATTGTTGTAATCGTCCCAGCCCTGCCAGTAGTAGTCGAGCTTCCCGATGTCCTCGTAGTACTGCTGGGTGTTGTTGTCCTTGAAGTACGTGATGATGCTGTCCTGCGGCGACCCGGCGCAGCCGCAGTCCGCGATCCACTTGTCGTAGTCCCAGTGGTCGTCGGCGAACGCCTGGAACTGGTTTTCCTTCTGCGCGCCGCGGTCGTGATAGTAGAAATACGTGAGCCACGTCGCTCCTTCCACACCCAGGTGTGCCCATCCGCGCTTGTATCCCGCGTAGAGATGCCCGGTGCCGGGAAGGATCAGGTTGTAAATGAAGGCTCGTCCCGACGAGGCGTGGTGCTCCGTATCGAGGACGGGATTCTGGTCGTCCACGACGGTCCCGGGGTGCATGTCCTGGTGGCTCGTGGAATCAGCAATGGAGCGCTGGGCGAGCAGAATCTCCTGAGGCGTCGCGTCCTCAAAATCCAATGGGGAGGCGTGGACGCAAGGAGAGACGGCTAGGGCGGCCCCGAGAATCGCGAAGGCGATGGCAACGATGCGGGTCAGGTTACGGGTCCCTTCGGCCGGCCGGGATATTGATAACGACAACACCTTATTATATAGACACATAGGCCTACCGCACAACGGCGAATTTTTGGAATTGGACGTCCGAGGCCCCGTCCCTCTTCGCCTCGAGACGTACTACGTAAACACCGCTCGCCAGATTGTTGAGCAAGATTCTGGCCACATTTTGCGTCGGCGCGGTGGAGGGGGTCAGCCGCATCACCTCCCGCCCTGTGGGATCGAGCACGCGAATGACGACTTCGGTGACTCCCGCGCCCAGCGTGTAGGCCACTCCGATCTCGGTGCCACGGGCCGGGTTCGGGAAGCAGTACACCGAGCCTGGGGCGAGGGCCGAGGCGACGGGGGCCGCGGTCACGAGGACCGTGTCCTCGAGGACCGAGGTCCGGCGGCGGTTGCCTCCCCATTCCTGCCACGGGAAGCGCGACGACACCCCGTCGGTGGTGAAGAAGGCGCTATCCGCCCGCGCCGGCAGCTGGTACGCCGCGAGGCTTCCGTCGAAGCCGCCACCCGCCACAAGGTGCGTCCACGCCGCCCCCGGCGGATCGGGCGGAAGGTCGGCCCCGTTCAGCGACGTGAGGAGGGGCGTGTCGTCGGCCGCGCCCGGAACCGAGATCGGCCAGCCCGAGGTCACGCGTCCGTCCGGCTCGAGCGCCACGACGATTCCATTGCCGAGGGCGATGATCGCCTCGGGACGGCCGTCCTGATCGACATCGCCCAGGAGCGGCGAGCCCGTTCCCCCGGTCGCATAGGTGCCGAAGCGCGAACCGAGCGGGACCGGCCAGCCCTGGAGCTCGACTCCGTTCCGGTTCCACCGGTGCGCGTTTCCCTGGAGATCGACGGCGAGGACCTCGGGGAATCCGTCGCCGTCCATGTCTCCCGCCGCGACCGGGCCACCGATGCCCGCGATGACCACGACCGGCCAGCCCTCACGCTCGGCGCCGGTCATGTCATAGCAATGGATCGTTCCCTGCGCGGGATCGGCGGCGATCAGCTCGAGATGGCGATCGGGCGCGCGATCCATGTCGACGCCGAGGAGGTAGGGCGCGTAGTTGGGCCCGCCCGAGGGCCAGCTCGCGATGAATCGCCCGGTCCCCTTCCCTGCCTGCTCGACGACGCGGATCGTTCCATTGGACAGCGCGAACGCGACGTCGTAGCCGCCGGCGCCCACGAACCGTCCCACGGCGAGATTGCTCGAGACAGGGAACGCGGCGGGCGACCCGCCGACCACCAGCGTGTCCGCGATCTCGGTGAGCCGCGGCGGCTGGAGTGGATCCTCGGAGGGCGTGATCGCGAAGACGCGGCCGTCGCTGGCGCCCACGATCACCGCGCCGCCCGGGGCGAGCACCGGCGGCGTCGTCGCGAGCACCGACAGGTCGTTCTCGTCGAGCGCCGGCGGCCATCCGGGAATCAGGAGTGAGGACGGGTCGGTCCGATCCCGCGGTCTGTAGGCATACACGCGCCCGTCCACGCCGGTCGCGAGCACGGCCGAGCCGTGCACGGCGATCCCCGCATTCGGGCGGTAGAGGGAATCCGCGAAGAGCACCGGCAGGAGGAGACGTGACGGCGCCGCGGCCCACTCGCCGGTGGGCCGGCTCGAGTACCACGGCGATCCGTCCGCGGCCCACGCGAAGATCAGGCTGTCGGCCGCGGTCACGACGGACCGGGTGCCGTCGTGGAGGAAGCTGCCGTACGTGGGCGCGCTCCCGGTCAGCTCGTGCTGGGCCGAGACGGGCCAACCCGCGAGCCTCCACTCCGAATCGACCTGGATCCCCATGTCCACGTCCGGCGCGGAGAGCACGTTGACCCGCACGTGGCTCCGACCGCCGTCGTTGGTGCGCGCGGAGGGATTGCTGTCGTCGTCGAGCCGCGTGTGGTTCCCCACGTAATACGGATCGAACGGGCTCCCGAAGAAGTAGGCGGAGTTCGGATCGCCGATGTCGGCGATGCCGTCCGCCTCCATCACGCGCACGCCGCGGCGCTCGGGATTGGAATTGACGCCCAGATCGGGGTTCGCGTTCGGCCCGCAGAGGAACGTGGTGTTGTCGATCGGCGTGCAGATGACGGTCTCGTCGATGTGCCACATGAGGATCCCATCGCCGGGAAGGAGGAAGTCATACTCCCGGTTCCCCAGGGAATCCGCGGGATCCACGCTCGACAGTCCCGGCCCGAGAATCACGTCCGTCGTCGAGTCGCGATCGAGGTAGATCGTGTTGTCGTGGTTGAGGTCGGTCTGGCGATTCTCGATCAGGAGCGCCTCGTCGGAGCCCAGCGGCACCTTGAGCACGCGATTCGAGAGCTGCGACGAGCGCAGCGAGGTCGTGAGCGCGTGCCCGGGATCGACGGTCTGGATCCCGTCGGGCCAGAGGGTCGTCTTGCACCAGGGATCGAGGCTCACGGGCAGGATGCCGGACGCGAGCACGATCTCCCCCGTCGACTCCACCTGCACCGCGCTTCCGAGCAGGTACCCGGAGTCCATGTTGCTCCACACGCCGACCGCGGGAAAGAACGTGTTGATGTCGTAGAGATCGGGGAGTCCCTGCGTGTGGCCGAACTCATGAGCCATCGTCCCGTTGAGCGCGCCGAAGTAGCCGTCCTGGTTTTCCGTCTCCGGCATCACGACGCCGCCGCGCAGGAAGAGTCCGCCGCTCACCTCGATCGAATCGTTGAGCCCGATCTGGAACGTGGGGATGTCGCGCTGGCTATCGCCGAGCACGTCCGCCTGGAAGTCGGAGCCCGCGTGGAAGAGGATGACGACGTCGAACTGGTCCCACGGGATCGTGTCGGCGTTGTCCGCGGCCGTGACCGCGTCCTTGAAGAAGCGCGTCGCCTCGAAATAGGACGACTGCCCCAGCGTCCAGGGTCCGTACGCCCCCGTGTCGCGAAGCCGGTAGGCCGAGCTGTCGGCGTGCGGGTAGACGTCGTAGGTGATCACGAGGTTGCCGAACGACTGATCCCGCCAGTAGCGCGCCATCGCCTCCATGTGGGACATGAAGTAGTTCCGGTCGTGCGGCGGCGGATCGATCACCACTCCGAGGGCCTTGCCGTCGCGCATGTCGAACCGGCCGTCCGGGGTCGAGGTCTGGGGGCCGAGGCTGTCGTTCTGGAAGTCGATCCGGATGCCGACCACACGGATGGTCTCCGGGATCCCCGAGACGAAGGGGGTCGTGCGCGCGAGCTTCCCCGCCCGCGGCGCGAGGAGCGGGAGGCGTCCCCCGGTGATCCAGGGCGCCGCCTGCCCCGCGGGTCCGAAGTGGTCCGGGAACGCGGAGCGGAGGGCGATCTTTCGCTGAAGGACCGAGGGAGGAAGCGCGGCGCGGCCCGGCGCCACGCGTGCGGCCTGTGGCCCGCGCGTGATCTTGAGCGACGCGCGCCCGTTCGGGGCCGCCTGGGAAACAGAGGGAGCCAGGCCCATCCAGGCCTGGCTCCCGAGAATGATGAAGAGGGCTCCGGTCGCGAACCCTCGGCGGGCGGTCACTTGAGCTCTAGAAGTGATACCCGGCGGAGAAGCGGTTCACGCGGTCGAGGAACTCCGACTGCGGGATGTTCGCGAAATCGAATTTGAAGTTGTGGTACGCGAGTCCGAACCCGTAGGTGAAGTCCGTCACGGTTCCGACCGGGTCGCTGTAGTACCCCGCCCGAAGCGCGAGGAGATGATTGAACTCGTACTCGGCGCCCGCCCCCCACTGATCGATCGCGAGCGTGCGGCCCGGGAGGAGGAAGCGAGTGGCGTCGGCCGAGATCGTCACGTGGTGGACGTTGGCGTCGATCGGCGAGAAGGCGAACCCGACGCGGACGTTCCGTCCGAGAGGATCCGACTGATCCTCGTCGATGTAGGCGATGTCGGGACCGATGTTGTAGAGGCCCGCGCCCAGAGACGCCCTCTGGCTCATCTTGTAGAGCCAGCCGAAGTCGGCGGCGAACGTCGTGCCGCGTCCCGCGCGGCCGTCCAGGGTCACGTCCTCGGGAGCGAGGTCGACGCGGACGAGCTTCAGCGCGACGCCGAAGCCCATGTTCGGAAGAAGGTCGGTCCCGTAGGCGATCGACGGGGCGATCTCGTTGCTCGTGAATTCGCGGATGTCGTTTCCATCCGCGTCCGTCGCGGTGCTCTTGCCGTAGCTCAGGTACCCGAAGCTGGCGCCGAGGCCGCCTAAGCCCTCGACCCGCTGCGCGTAGCCGATGTAGGAGAAGTTCACGTCATCGGCGAGGTCGGGAACGAGCTTGGTATAGGTGAGGGCCACGTCGTGCCCGCGCACGAAGGCCAGGGCCGCGGAGTTCCACCACACCGCATTGCCGTCGCCAACGAACGCCACGCCGGTATGGCCCATGGCGTCGCTTCGGGCGCCGGGGGCGATCAGGAGCGACTGGGCCCCCGCTTCGGACTGGGCCTGGGCGGACCCGAACGCACCCGCAATGAGGGCGAGAGCGAGACAGGCCGGCAGTAGGATACGACTCATTCGAAAACCTCCTTCGGATGAAAAAAATAGGGACGCACACGCGCCCCGACGGACATCAAGGATATCGAAGAACCTCTGGAGGGTCAAGCGGTTGGCTCCTTGATCATTGGGTCCGGAGGGCCCGTCCGACGGCCTTGGCGCGGCCGCCCGAGGAGGACTCGGCGGTGACGGAAAAGAGGTACACTCCAATGGCCACATTTTCTCCCTCGGAATCGCGCCCGTCCCAAGGGATGTAGTTCTCCCCGGCAGCCCCGTCCCACTCGATCTCCCGGACCCGCCGGCCGGCTACCGTCAGGACCTTGATTCTAAGCTTCGCCGGCTGGTTGAGTCGCGCGTGCAAATAGGTCTCCCGGGGGAACGGATTCGGGTAGTTGAAGACCTGGTCGAGCCGTAGTGCCGTCCCCGACACCGCCTCGGTCGCCACGTCCACGATCACGTTCGCCACACCGATGTTCCGGAACGTGTCCGACGCATGGATCTCGAGCCGGTGAGCCCCGTCCTGGAGCCCCGCCGGAATCGTGAAATCCACCTGCCCGGTCGTGTAGCTCCCCTGGTCGTACGCGAAGCCGGACGTGAGCTCGTAGGGCGTTCCGCGGTCGTCCACGATCACGAAGATCGAGTGCGCGTTGTCGAGCCGGGTGAGGTCGATGCCGCTCGAATCGGAGAGCACGAGCGTGACGTGGCTCCCTGGATGGAGGAGCGAGTCGGGCCCCGAGGGATAGACGACCTGGATGGTCGGCGGCGTCGCGTCCACGCGCGGCGAGGAGGCGGCCGCGATCCGGAGCGAGTCCACCGCCAGCCCGACGCCACGCCCTCCAGCCTGGGACAGGAGCGCCCGGAGCTTTCCACCACGCCCCACGAGCCGTCCGTCGGTCGGCACGACGAACGTAACCTCGAAGGAGCCGTGATCGAGCGGCACGGTGCCGCGGAATATCGTGGGGCCGGGGATCTGGTACGTCTGGGGGGTTCCGCTCACCTGCGCGAACTGCGACCGAATGAACGGAGGCCCCTGGAGGAGGAGATCGGCGTTGCCCATCGAGACCTGGTCTCGTGTGGAATCCGCCGGACCCATCACCGCGTGGCCGCGCAAGGTCACGACGTCCCCGCGAAGGACTGAATCGAGCGGCTGCTTCTCCCACACGCCGGCGCCGCGTGGGAGGGGCGGCCGGAGGGCCGGATCGCCGAGGAAGCCGTACTTCCGAACCGTGTCGTTGCTCGGGCCCGCGAGCTCATTCTTGGCGCGCGCAAAGGCAAGCCCCGCGGTCCTCAGCGTGTCCACGCGCGGCGCGAACGGGAAGAGCTCGTCGAGGAAGCTCTCGTTCAGAGGACCGCTGCTCGACGGAAGGGTGAGCCCGCTCGCCGCAAGCGAAGCGACTGCGCCGCCTCCGGGGAGCGTGAGAAGGAGCTCGCCGAGACCTTCCCCGCTCGGCTCGTCGAACTTCCCGACCGTGCAGCTGAAGTATCCGAAGATCGACGGGCGCGTCGCGTTCGTGAGACGCGTCGCGTCGGCCGAACGGAAGACCTGCTCGTCCGCGAGCACCTGGTCCGAGCCGTGGCCGACGTAGTTCGTGAGCCACGCGCCGCGATTGATCTGGGCGATGAACTCCTCGCGCGCGGCGGGCTTCGACTGGTGCGTCGTGTCGGAGAAGGCGAAATCGTTCAAGTACACCTTCGCCCGCTCGACCGGATACGGCAGGTGGAGCCCATCCAAACGCTCCGACTGGCGCACGTGTTCGTTCCCCACCGGGTCGATCTCGTCCCTTTGCACCGCGTCGTCCGCGCACAGGATCCCGCGGGCGCGCCACATGTCGAAGTCCTGGCTCTCCTCGTACAGGCGCAGCTTGCCGGCGGTCAGGGTTTGCGCCTCGGCGGTCGTGCCCGCCGGGAGCCGCCCGACCGCGAGATCCAGGAGGAGATCCCCCGGCCCGTCGAGGATTCCGTAGAAGTCGTCCGAGTTGTACTGCTGGGTCTGGCTGACGTCGTAGTAGTTGCTATAGGTGGGAACCAGATCCGGCGTCCCGAATCCGATGTAATTCTTCGGGTCGAACGTCGCGTCGCCGAGGAGGCAGAGATAGCTTGGCGGCACGCCGGTCCAGTGCGCGGCCGCGTACTGCATGAGATTCCGGATCGCCACGGGGCTCGGCAGCCCCGCCCCGAGCTGCGCGAACACACGCTCCGTGGTGGCGATGCGCACCCGCGGCGCGGGAATGCCTTCGATGCCGAGCGAACGGTAGGCTACGAGCGCCTCGGCCTGGGCGAGGAACGCAGGGGGCGCGACGATCACGTAGTCCGCCTCGTTCGATGGATCGAGGAGGTCCGAGATCGTGTTCGCGCTCGAGGTGGGCGCGTAGACCGAGATCCCCGGCGTCGCCGCGC
Organism: Candidatus Eiseniibacteriota bacterium; assembly: GCA_035716085.1. Taxonomy (GTDB): domain Bacteria; phylum Eisenbacteria; class RBG-16-71-46; order SZUA-252; family SZUA-252; genus WS-9. The sequence continues at coordinate 13,612 of DASTKC010000165.1, forward strand.
GCGTAGTCGAGACGAGCGAGTAGCGCGGCCGGTATCCATCGCCGGCGCTGTCCTCCACGGTCCACGCGAACGGCGCCGCGCCGCCCGAGACGAATCCCCCCACGAGCCGAACCGGGCTCTCGGGATCGGTCCGGTCGAGGAGCCAGACCGCGGACGTGTCGCTGATGCCGGTGATCTGGTAGCGAACCGGTGCATTGGGAAGTGAATCGGGAGCGGCGAACTGGAGGGTGTCGTTGACCGCGAGGAGCTGCCGCGGATAGCCGATCTCGAACCACGCAAGATAGGAGCGGTCCGAGCGCTGCGGGAACGGCCCCGGATCGATGAGCGCGGGCACCTCGACGTCGAGCGTGTCGCGCCCCTGGGTGATCACCCCCGTCGCCGCGAGATCCTGGTGCAGGGACAGATCCCATCCCGCCGTGTCCACGAGTGCGCGATTCCAGTAGATCCGCGCGACGTGATCGGGGAGTCCGGCGCCGATCGAGCTTCCGACGCCCCACACGCGGACCAGCACGTCGGCGCTTCCCCCAGGCTGGGCCCCCGGCATCGTGAGATCGAAGCGAACGCGCGAGCCCTGGAACAGGATCCGGTTGAACCATCGCTCCCAGCGCACCCCCGGCTCGAAGAGATCCGCGTTGTAGAGCCGGTTCTCCTCGTAGTGCACGCGGTGCGGCACGGCCAGGTAGGTCGGCGCTGCCACCGCGTCGAGCGCGGCGCTCCGCGTCGCCATGCGGCGCGGCGGCGTGGCGACCGGACCCGGCCCCCATGTCATCCAGAGGGTCTCGACGTCGGAGTGCTGGGTCTCCTGATAGGCGGGGCCGCCGCCGAACACCAGGTCGTATCCGAATCCGGTCGATCCGGTCGCGTACACGTAGATCCGATCCGCGGGATCGAGCGACCCGTCTCCAGCACCCGTCACTTCGATCGCGCACTCGCGAAGCGAATCCGGCCCCTGATCGACGTTCACGTTCTCCGGGAGGTCGCCTGGGGTCGAGCGGAAGATCCGGATCGTGGCCGGATCGATCGCCCCGACGCCGACACCGGCGGCGGCGAGATCGGAAGCCGTCACCCGGTAGAGGCCTGGGCGGAGCACGTTGAGCCGCACCCAGGTCCGCAAGGGATCGGGTGTGACGCGGAGCGGTCCGATCGCGGCCGCACGGCCTGCGAGCGACCGTGCCCCGCGCGCGGGACCCGCGGACGCGGGCGCGGTCCGCGGAGCCCGTGAAGGATAGTAAGGACCGACCGCGCCGGACGGCGCCGTGGAGGCGCGCGCCGAGGCCGGACCCGCGAGCGGCTCCACGGGACCATCCCAGGTGACCTCGATCGCGACCTCGTCCACGAAGCTCGCGCTCCCGGACGAAGCATCCCAGGACACGGGACGGATGGTGACCGCGAGGAGCCGCTCGCCCCGAGCTGCCATGACTCGCGTTGTCGCCAGTCCCTGCACGCTCGGGGCGCGCCATGACCCTTGCGCCTGGAGCGCTGCCTCGAGGTCGGCCGCGGTGACGCGCTCGCGCATCGAAGCGTCGGTGAGGAGGTACGGGAAGGGCGCCGGGCGAAGCGTGCCGAGCGATCGCGCCGGCGACGGAACCACGGACGCGCGCACGCGCGCGCCCCACGGAATGCGAAGGAAGACGGTGCGCGCGGGAAGAGGCGGAGCGCCGGGTGCGGCGCGCTCGGGGACCGCGCCCGGGACGTCGATCTCCGCGAGCGGCGTGCCCAGGAACTCGCCCCGGACGACCGAAGGCTCGCCCAGCGTGACGCGGACCTTGTAGCCGGTCGGCTGCACGGAGGAGACGACGGGAGCGGGAGCCGAGGCCGCCAAGGAGCCACGCGCCAGAAGCGGGAGCGCCGTCCCCAGCGCGAGGACGGCGGCGACGGCATGCGTTCTACGGATCAACCCCACTAGATCCGCTCGGCTTCCTCGATCAGGAAATTGGGGACGCCGTCGACGATCGAATACCGGAGACGGCAGTGGTGGCACGTGAACGTCCCCGCGGCGCGGTCGTACTCGAGGTCCTGGCGGCACTGAGGACACACGAGGATCGCGAGGAGCTGATCGCTGATGGGCGCGCCGGCGCCTTCGGCGGCGGGGCGGGCTGGCTCTCGGTCCTTCTCGGGCATGGCGTTGGCTCCTCGTCAGCCTTCCTGCGTGGCTCCGGCGGCGGCGGTTTCCTCCAGGTACACCCCCATCTTCAAATACTTCTCCAGCCTTCGATCCAGGAGCTCCTGTTTCGGAAGGCCGATCAGCGCCTTGAGGTGACGGACGACGGTCTCCTTGACCCGGCGCGCGGTCTCTTCGGGATCCCGATGGGCGCCCCCGAGCGGCTCGGGGATGACCTCGTCCACGACCTTGAGCTCGAGCAGGTCCTGGGCGGTGAGTCTCAGGTTCTCGGCCGCCTGCTCCGCCTTGCTCGCGTCCTTCCAGAGGATGGCCGCGCAGCCTTCGGGCGTGATCACCGAATAGATCGAGTTCTCGAGCATCATCACCACGTCCCCGACCGCGAGCGCGAGCGCGCCCCCCGATCCCCCTTCGCCGATCACGACGGTCACGATCGGCACGGGAAGATGCGCCATTTCGAGAATGTTCCGCGCGAGCGCCTCCGACTGTCCCCGCTCCTCGGCGCCGAGCCCAGGGTAGGCGCCCGGCGTGTCGACGAAGGTTACGATCGGAAATCCGAAGTTCGCCGCCATGCGCATCAGTCGAAGCGCCTTCCGGTAGCCCTCGGGATTCGCCATGCCGAAGTTGCGGTGGATGTTCTCCTTGGTGTCGCGCCCTTTCTGGTGCCCCAGGAAGAGGACCGGCAGCTCGTCGAGCATGCCGAGCCCGCCCACGATCGCGGGATCGTCGGCGAAGCGTCGATCGCCGTGGAGCTCCATGAACTGCGGCGCCATGACCTTCAAGTAGTCGAGCGTGTAGGGGCGGCGCGGGTGGCGCGCGAGCTTCACGCGCTGCCAGCGCGTGAGCTTGGAGAAGATGTCCTTCCGGAGCCGGTCGGCCTTCTTCTCGAGGCGGTCGAGCTCTTCCGCGGTCTCGCGCTCGTCGCCTCCGGCGCGGCTCTTCAGCTCCTCGATCTTCCGCTCGAGCTCGATGATCGGCTTTTCGAAATCGAGCCAGGTTCCGTTCATGCGGCTCCACTCATCGGGGTGACGGCGACCTCCTCCGCGCGCTCCACGACGCGCACCGCCTCCGCGCCCAGGCGCTCCCGAAGAGCGCCCAGGAGCTCCTCGTTCGGCGAGACCAGGAGGCGCTTGGCCCGGATCTGCGTCGGCCCGGGGTCGGTCTCGCCGCGAACCGTGAAGTATACGGGGCTGATGCCGGGATGGCGAACGAGGAGGGCGCGGATCTCCTCGAGGGAAACCTTCTCACCGCCCCGAACCAGGTCGATGTGGACGGCGGCGCCGGACGGGGGCGGCCCCAGAGGCTTCACCGCGGTGAGCACCATCTTCGGCTCCGCGTCCTCCCTGAGATTGACCCGGCCGCGGACTTCGAGCACCGCGCCCGGCTCGAGATCGGCGCGATGCTTCTCGAAGAGATCGGCGAACACCGTGGTCTCGACGGTCCCCTTGAGATCCTCGAGCGTGACGAAGGCCATTGGACGGCCGTTCCGGTCGGTGTGGGCCTTCCGCGCCTGGACGAGACAGACGAGCGAGACCTCGGCCAGGTCGCGCGCCTCGCGCAGGCGCGAGATCTCGGTCGTCGCGCGCGCCTCGATGTAGGGCCGGTACGGCGTGAGCGGATGGTCGGAGAAGTAGAACCCGAGCACCTCCCGCTCGCGGCGGAGACGCTCGTCGAGGGGCCAGGGATCGACCTTGGGCAGCGGCGGGTCGGGCGCGACGATCTCGTGCTCGGCCCCGAAGAGACTCTCCTGGTTCGCGTTCACGGCTCGCGCGCGCTCCTGAGCCTGCGCGAGGAGATCGCCGACCGCGGCCAGGAGCTGCGCGCGATCCCCCTCGAGCGAATCGCAGGCGCCGGCCTGGACCAGCGAGTCGAGCACGCGGCGATTGATGGCCGCGAGATCGACGCGCCGGATGAAGTCCGCGAGCGTTCGGAAGTGGCCCCCTTCGTGGCGCGCGCGGACGATCGCTTCGACCGATCCCTGCCCCACGTTCTTCACCGCGGCGAGCCCGTAGCGGATCGCCGGGCCCTCCAGGGTGAAGGATGCGACGCTCGCGTTGACGTCCGGCGGGAGGACCGCGATGCCGAGCCGCCGCGCCTCCTCCACCAAGGTCACGATTCGGTCCGTGTCCCCCGCCTCGCTCGTGAGCGACGCCGCGAGGTAGGCCGCGGCATGGTGTGCCTTGAGCCATGCGGATTGGTACGAGAGCATCGCGTAGGCGGCGCTGTGGGAGCGCACGAAGCCGTAGCCCGCGAACTTGTCCATGAGATCGAAGATCTCTTCGGCCTTCTTTCCCGGGACGTTGTTCTTCGCGCAGCCTTCCATGAAGGCGGTCTTCTGGCGCGCCATCTCCTCCGGCTTCTTCTTCCCCATCGCGCGGCGGAGGAGATCCGCCTGGGCGAGGCTGAAGCCCGCGAGGCGGTTCGCGATCTGCATCACCTGGTCCTGGTACACGATGACGCCGTAGGTCTTCTTGAGGAGCGTCTCGAGCTGCGGATGCATGTACGTCACCTTCTGCTTGCCGTGCTTCCGCTTCGCGAAGTCGTCGAGCATGCCGCTCTGGATGGGCCCGGGCCGGAAGAGCGCGTTGATCGCGATGATGTCCTCGAACGTGTCGGGGAGCACCTTCCGGAGGAGATCGCGCATCCCGCCCGATTCCAGCTGGAAGATGCCGACCGTCTGCGCCTTCTGGAGGAGCGCGTACGTATCGGGGTCGTCGAGCGGCAGGGAGCCGAGATCGATGGCGTCTCCGGTCGCCTCGCGCGCGAGCTCGACCGCCTGCTCGAGGACAGTCAGCGTGCGGAGACCGAGGAAGTCCATCTTGAGGAGTCCCACCCGCTCGAGCGACTTCATGTCGAACTGGGTCGTGAAGTCCCCCTTCGGCGAACGGTACATCGGCACGTGCTCGGTCAGATTGCCCGGGGCGATCAAGATCCCCGCCGCGTGCGTGGAGGCGTGCCGCGCCAGCCCCTCGAGCGCCATGGAGCAGCGGAGGAGCCGCGCGTGGCGTTCGTCCTGGAGGAGCGCCTTCAGCTCCGGCACCGTCTCGAGCGCGCGCTGGAGCGTCATCCCGAGATCCGGCGGGATCATCTTCGCGACCTTGTCTCCTTCCGCGAAGGTCATCCCGAGCGCGCGCGCCACGTCGCGCACCACCGCGCGCGCCGCCATCGTTCCGAAGGTGATGATCTGGCTCACGCTGTCGCGGCCGTACTTCCCGACCACGTAGTCGATGACCTTGCCGCGGTCCTCGTACGCGAAGTCGATGTCGATATCCGGCATGCTCACGCGCTCCGGATTCAGGAAGCGCTCGAAGAGGAGATCGAACTTGATCGGATCGATGTCGGTGATGGCGAGGGTGTAGGAGACGAGGCTCCCCGCCGCCGAGCCGCGCCCGGGGCCGACGCCCACGCCGTTCTCGCGCGCGTAGTGGATGAAGTCGCGCACGATCAGGAAGTAGCGCGCGTAGCCCACCTGGCAGATGGTGTCGAGCTCGTACTCGAGGCGCTTCTCGATCTCTTCGGTGATTCCTCCCGGGTACCGCTGGTCGAGGCCCTCGCGCGCCAGGCGCCGCAGGTACACCTCCTCGCTCTCGAACTCGGGCGGGATCGGGAAGGACGGAAGCTGCACGCGTTCGGTGTCGAGCGTCAGCTCGCACCGCTCCGCCACGACGAGCGTGTTGGTGAGCGCCTCCGGCGTCTCGCCGAAGAGCGCCTCCATCTCGTCGGGCGTCTTCACGTAGAGCTGGTCGGTCGTGAATCGGAACCGGTCCGGGTCCAGCATCGTCTTCCCGGTCTGGATGCAGAGGAGCACTTCGTGCGCCTCGGCGTCCTCGCGCGCGAGGTAGTGGCAGTCGTTCGTCGCCACGACCGGTATGCCCATCGAGCGGGACAGCTCGATCAGCCCGCGCGCCGCCTTCTTCTCCTCCTCGAGCCCGTGGTCCTGGATCTCGAAGAAGTAGAACTCCGGCCCGAAGAGGTCGCGATACCAGCCGGCCGCCTTTTGCGCCCCCTCCATGTCATCGGCCACCACGAGCTGCGGCACCTCGCCCCGAAGGCAGGCGCTCAGGCAGAGGAGCCCGCCCGCGTGCTCGGCCAGGAGCTCCTTGTCGATGCGCGGCTTGTAGTGGAAGCCTTCGAGATACCCGGCGGAGGAGAGCTTGGTCAGGTTCCGATAGCCCTCGCGGTTTCGCGCGAGGAGGACCAGATGATCGTAGGCGCCGCGTCCATCGGCCGTGCGCATCTTGTCGGCGCGCGATCCGTGGGCGACGTAGACCTCGCATCCGATGATCGGCTTGACCCCCGCGGCGTGGGCGGCGTCGTAGAACTCGACCGCGCCGAAGAGATTTCCATGATCCGTGAGCGCGAGTGCGGGCATCTTCATCGCCGCGGCGCGCGCGATCAGACGGTCGAGGCGGCACGCGCCGTCCAGGAGCGAGTAGTCGCTGTGGTTATGTAGGTGGACGAAGGGTTGGCTCATCGGAGGCTCACGCGGCCCCATCGACGCAGACTGAGGTCAGCCGGAAGCGGGGCACATCCGCAGTCTACACGAGGGGCTTCCCCACCCCTACGAATTTCCGTTCGCGCGGAGCCGCGCGATGTGTAGGATGCGCTCGTGACCTCCGTCTCATCCGCCGGGCCGGACCTCGTCCAAGCCCGCGCGCGTCTGCGCGCGATCCTCCTCGAGCGATCCATCCGCTTCGGCGACTTCACGCTCTCTTCGGGAGCGAAGAGCCGCTACTACGCCGACGTCCGGCGCACGAGCCTCCACCCCGAGGGCGCGCTCCTCATCGCGCAGCTCCTCGATCCGATTCTCCAAGAGCACGGCGTGGCGTCGATCGGAGGACTCACGCTGGGCGCGGATCCCATCGTGGGCGCGACGATCGCGTGGACGCAGCTCCAAGGACGGGGCCTCGTCGGATTCCTCGTGCGCAAGGAGCAGAAGGCGCACGGCATGGGGAATCGCATCGAGGGACCGTTCGATCCCTCGCTCCCGGTCGCGATCGTGGACGACGTGATCACGAAGGGAGGATCGGCCCTGACCGCGTATCTCGCGGCGAAGGAGGCCGGAGCGGACGTGCGCGTGGTCGCCTGCGTCGTGGATCGAAACGAAGGAGGGGGCGAGGAGTTCGCGAAGCTCGGCGTTCCCTTCCGGCCGCTCTTTCGAATCGACGAGTTCCTCTAGCGTCGAAGCGCGCGCCCGCGCGCTCCACCCGACAGCCTAGAGTCCCTGGCCTCCCTGATCGTCGGGAGGCGGCGTCTCCTCGTCCGGAGGCTGCTCGGGCTGCTGGTTTTCCTTCTGCGTGTCCGGGGTGCCCGTGGAATCGGACATGAAGCCCCCCAGGCTGTCGGGCCACACGACCGGGTGGAAGACCGGGCAGACCTGACGCGGCTCCGTCTTCCGGATGAAGGCGGCCTGCATCACGTGAGGGCAGCCGGGGCCGGCGCGGTAGCCGGTGTCGCCATCGATCCAGACGTCCACCACGTCGGGGGGCGGCTCGAAGTCGCGTAGGGGACGATCGCGGTGCGCCACGTCCATGAAGCGCGCCCAGATGGGGACGGCCGCCTGGGTCCCGGTCAAACCGAGCCTTCGGTTCTTGTCGCAGCCCACCCACACGCCGGTCGCGAGGTCGGGCGTGAAACCCACGAACCACGCGTCGTTCTCGTCATCGGTGGTCCCGGTCTTCCCCGCCGCCGGCCGCACGAATCCGTACTCGGTCCGGACGCCCGCGGCGGTGCCGTAGATCACCGGCCCCTCGAGCAGGATGGTCGCCATGTACGCCGTTTCGGGATGGAGCACCCGGCGGCTCTCGCGCTTCGGCGACCAGCGCACCGATCCGCTCCGGTCGAGCACCGCCTTGACCGGTGTCGGCTCCACCAGGACGCCGCCGTTCGCGATCGTGGCGTACGCCGTCGTCAGCTCGAGCACCGAGAGCTCGCTCGTGCCGAGCGCGAGCGACGCGACGGCGCGGAGCCGGCTCTGGATGCCTAAGGAGCGCGCCACATCCACGACCCGGTTCATGCCGACCATCTGCGCGAGGTGGACCGTGGCCACGTTGAGCGAGCGCGCGATCGCGCGGGCCGCGGTGACACGACCGGCGTAGGAGTTCTCGAAGTTGCGCGGCGCCCACGGCCCCAGATCCGTCTGGAAGGTGTCGGGCGCATCCTCGAGGACCGTGGCCGCGGTGAGCGGCGGACGGCGCCCCGCGAAGTAGGAATCGAGCGCGGCGATGTAGACGAACGGCTTGAACGCGGAGCCTGGCTGGCGCCTCGAGTCGACCGCGCGGTTGAACGGGCTCTCGGCGTAGCTCCGCCCTCCGATCATGGCACGGATGTTCCCTGTCGAGGGCTCGATCGCGATGAGCGCACCCTGCGCCGGATCGCGCTCGGCGCCGCCGGACGGCGATCGCCAGTCCGCCTCCTTGGCGCCGTTCCGGAGGATCTTCTCCCCCTCCTCCTGCAGGCCCGAGTCGAGCGTCGTGAAGATGGTGAAGCCGCGCCCGGAGAGCTCGCTCTCGGGGATGTCCTTGGAGAGCGTCTCCTGCACGTAGTCGACGAAGTACGGCGCGAGTGTGGCCGGAGGCGGGTTCGCGGCGAAGCGCATCTGCGTGCGGCGGTACTTCCGTGCTTCCTGCTTCGAGATGTAGCCGGCCTCGGCCATGTCCTGGAGCACTTCGTTCCGCCGGACGATGGCAGCCTCGGCGTCACGGTAAGGCGAGAACCGGTTCGGCGCGGGGATGATCCCCACGATGAGCGCCGCCTCGGGCACGGTCAGCTCCTGCGCGTGTTTGTTGAAGTAGTAGAGCGACGCCTCCTCGACGCCGCACACGCTCCATGACCCGCGCTGCCCGAGGTAGATCTGGTTGAGATAGAACTCGAGGATCTGGTCCTTGGAGTAGCGAAGCTCGACCAGGACCGCGAGGAGCGCCTCGTGGAATTTTCTCCAAATGCTCCGCTCGTGGGTCAGGAAGAAGTTCTTCACGAGCTGCTGGGTGATCGTGCTCCCGCCTTCGACCACCGTGCGCGCACGCACGTTCCGCATCGTCGCGCGTCCCATGCCGAGGAGGTCGAGCCCCCAGTGATGGTAGAAGCGCCGGTCCTCGCTCGCGATGGTCGCGAGGATGAGATGCCGCGGCAGGCGGTCGAGCGGCACGTAGCTCCGCCGCTCGCGCGCGGGATCGGCGAACTCGCCGAGGAGCTCCGGCTCGATGCGAAGGAGCCCTCGTCCTTCCGCATTTCCGCCGAAGCCATTGCCGAGCGACTCGACCCGTCCGTTCTGGAGGCGCACGGTCACGGGCGTTCCGTGCTCCACGCGGTCGGGATAGGTGAACGCCCGGAGATAGACTTCGAAGATCGGCCCGTTCACGCGATACCGGCCAGGATCCGCCGGGCGCTTCGTGACGCGCTGATAGTGCGCGCGATCGAGGAGGCGCTGGAGCGTGGACGACTGGAGCGCGTCGCCGACTCGGTAGTCCTTCCAGTCGGCGTACACCCGCGTCGGAAATTTCCAGCCCTGCCCCACGTAGCGCGACGATCCGATCGAGGAGAGCCGGAACCAGTCGTACCCGAGGAAGCAGAACGCGACGGCCGCGAGGAAGAGGAGCCAGCGAAGTGTTCCGGGCGGAGCCCACGACGGACGCCAGGACGACCATGAAGGAGGCCAGGAGGGACGCCATTCCCACCAACGCTTTCCGCTCCCGGGCTTGCCGGGTGGGGGCTTGGCGGGAGTGGTCTGTCGTGCGGGACGCGGTTTGGGCGGACGCCGCGGCTCGCTGGGTTCGGTCCGATCCATGGAGTTGAAGGACGAGCCTAGGGGTCCGTGAGGGAGGCGTCAATCGGCCGCGCCCGACGCCGGGGGCGGCACGGAGCTACTGCGAGTCGCTCAGAACGTCTTCCAGATGCCGCATCCGGGCCACCGAGCGCGCGTCGACGCCGCCGGCGGGCGCGTGGAGCACGTACTCGCGATAGGCGGCCAAGGCTTCCTTCCGATCGGCAACCCTCCCCGTGATCTCCTGGATCGCCCAGAGGCAGTCGGCGTACTCGCGCTTCGACCGCTCGCGCTCGGTACCGAGCGCGGTCCGGAGGTAGGACTTCCAGGACGCCTTGATCTTCCGGAGCGCTTCGATGTCCCGATCTTCGTGCGCCTTCACGGTCGCGAGATGGAGGCGCCCCACCGGGCCGCTCGTGTCGGCCTCGTCCGGAGGGGTCGCCGGACGCACCTCCTCGGGTGGCTGCTCGACGATGAACGAGGGCTTCTTGGTGGTCGCGGGCGGCTTCTTCGTCGTCGGCGCCGGTGTGAAATCGGTCTGTGGCCACGTCCCCTTCGTGTCGGCCGGACCGTCCACGACCGGCTCGAATCCCTCCTCGCGCGTCGGCGGGCCGCGCCGTGGAGGAACGGTGCCCGGGGGCGCCGTCGTTTCCGTCGTGGGCGCGTCGTGGGGGGGCTTGGAGCTGGACGCGATCGACTTGGCGCCCGGCTTCGTCGCGGCGCCAGCCGCGGTCGTGCTGGGCTGGGGCTTCGTCGGCTTGCTGGCGGCGGTCGCGTTCGGCGCGGCCGAACCGGTGTGGGTCGCGCCGGGCTGCACGGTCCCCGACTGCGCCGCGCCGGGCTGCGACGGCGCCGTCCCGGAGGGCGCGCCGATCGTGGGCGTGACCGGCGTCTGTGCCGCGCCGATCGCGATCGAATCCTTCATCGCCGTGCTTCCCACCGAGGCGCTATCCGCGGCTCCATGCGGAGGGGGAGCGAGCGCCTGCGGGTCGTTGGCCGTCTCGCGATGCGCCATGGCCATCCAGACCGACACCGCAAGCAGCGCCACGCCCGCGAGCGCACCGCAGCTCCAGAGCACGATGCGGAAGACCGCGCGCGAGCCCTCGCGTTGGCTCGAGCGGTTGAGCGCCTCCTCGGCGAAATTGAGGCTCTCTTCGGGAGGGCTCGAGGTGCGCGGCGGATCGACCGGCTCGAAATCCCAGGCCTTCTTGGAGGGCATGGGAGGAATGAGCGATGGCCGCTCCCCCATCGAAGACGTTTCCGGCTTGGGCGGCGCCGTGGGCAGAGCCTTGGACTCGAGCGCGAGATCCGCAAAGGAGGCTTCGGGATCCGGCGCCGTGGACAAGGTCGGCGTGATGGGCTCGAGCACGAGACCCGGCTCGACGGCCGGGGGCGCGAGCGTGGGGGGCAGAGGCGGCGAGACCGGGTCGGCGAATCCGGCCACCGGTCCAACCGACGGTGGGGGAGCCGGCGAATCGGTGGTAGGCGTCGCTTCCCCCGACGTCCCGTGGATCGCCTGGAGCAGATGGTGCTCCAGGCGACAGCCCTCGCAACTTGCGAGATGAGACTCGGTTTCGGCCTTTTCTTCAGGCGTCAAGAGGCCCGAGACGAGCCCGCTCAGCCTCGATTTGACGGTCGCGCAGTCCACGAAGCGTGGAACCCCCACGTTCAAGGTCCTCGGCCCAAAGGGCCGCGACACGGCATATGAATCCGCACCGAGTTATCGGTATAACGAGCGGGGACCTTGAGGGATTGGCGGGCCCCGTTCGGGGCCCGGCCGGGGGCTTCAATCGGGGAGGATGGCTCCCTCGACGGGGCAGGCTTCCAGGCAGGCGTTACAGCTCACGCAGTCCTCGGCGACGATCAGGTACCAGCCCGTGGCTTTGGCGTTCTCGCCGTCGCCCTTCTTGATGCAGTCGACGGGACAGACGTCCACGCAGGAGCTCTCCCCCTCGCAGATGTCCTTCACGATTTCGTAAGCCATGCTTCCTCCGAGCCTCCTGGCTCCGTTCGAGGGCCCCGGGCCGCTAGTGGACCTGGAGCATGCGGTCGAGCGCGACGTGCGCCCACCGCTTCGTCGTCTCCGGCACGCGGATCACGTTCACAGGACGCCCCTCGACGATGCTGTCGAGCGCCCAAGCCAGGTTTTGCGGCGAGATGCGATACATCGTAGCGCAGAGACAGAATTCCTTCGAGAGGATCTCGATCTTCTTGTCCGGCATCGAATGCGCGAGCCGCTGCACGAGGTGATACTCGGTTCCGACCGCCCAGTGCGATCCGGCCGGCGCCTCGCGCAGGGTCCGGATGATCGTCTCGGTCGAGCCGACGGCGTCCGACGCCGCGACGACCTCGTGCGGGACTTCCGGATGGACCAGGATCTTCACCTCCGGGTCCTCCGCGCGGCGGTCGAGCACGTGCTGCAAGTGGAACTTGGTGTGCACGGAGCAGCATCCCTTCCACACGATGACCTTGGCGCGGCGGAGCTCATCCTCGGTGGATCCGCCGAGGGGACGCTTGGGATCCCACACGACGATCCGCTCCGGTGCGATGCCCATCGCGATGGCCGTGTTCCGTCCCAGGTGCTCGTCCGGCAAGAAGAAGATCTGATCCCGCTGCGCGAAGGACCATTCGAAGATCGCGCGGCAGTTGGACGAGGTGCAGACGGCCCCTCCCCGCTCGCCGCAGTACGCTTTGATCTCGGCGGTCGAGTTCATGTAGGTCACGGGCATGACTGACGAGAGACCGAGCCGCTCGAGCGCGGCGCCCGCCTCGATCACGTCGTCGGTCGGCGCCATGTCGGCCATCGAGCAGCCGGCGTTGAGATCGGGCAGGACGACGGTCTGGTCGGGCTGGCGCAGGATGTCCGCGCTCTCCGCCATGAAGTGGACGCCGCAGAAGACGATCCACTTCGCGTCCGTGCGCTCCGCGCCGAGCCGGGCCAGCTTGTACGAGTCGCCGGTGATGTCGGCGTGCTGGATGACGTCGTCCCTCTGGTAATGGTGTCCCAGCACCACGAGCGAGCTTCCGAGGCGCGCCTTGGCCTCGCGGATGCGCGACGCCAGGGCGGCGTCGTCCAGCTCGAGGTAGGGCTCGGGGACCGTGAGGACGCGGGGGCTCATAGCTGTCATCTTTGATGCGGAAACGGGCCCGGTCAAGCGAAAGAACCGTGAGCCCGGACGCGAATCGTCCGCGCATCTGTTGCGTCTAAACAGAGTTGGAGCCGCGCCGACCATGCAGCGGTCTTGACCCTCCCGCCTCGAAATGGGACCATGGCCCTTCCGGCGCGGGCCGGCGCACCGAACCCTCGACACCGGGACGAGCTTTGTCAGCCATCGACAACCGATTCACGATCCACGTCGCGACCGTCAACGGCTCGGGAAGCCAGACGGCCAACACGACCCTTCTTCGCGCGCTCTTCCAGATGGGGATTCCCGTCTCGGGTAAGAACCTCTTCCCCTCCAACATCGCGGGACTCCCCACCTGGTTCACCATTCGCGCGAACGACCAGGGGTACGTCGCGCGCATCAAGCGCGCCGATCTGCTGGTCGCATTGAACCCCGAGACGTCGGTGGCCGACGTCGCCGCGATGGAGCCGGGGAGCGTGCTCGTCGTAGCCGACGGCCTCCCGATGCCGGCGGTTCCCCCCGATCGCACGCTCTACAAGGTTCCATTCACGAAGCTGGTCGAGCCCCTCGTCGCCGACGCGAAGCTCCGGAAGCTCGTCGTGAACATGATCTACGTCGGCGTCGTGAGCTGGCTCCTGGGCATCGATCCCGACGAGGTCGACCGCGCGCTCGTCGCGCAGCTCGGGAGGAAGCCTAAGGCGCTCGAGATGAACCGCGCCGCCGTCCGGGTGGGAATCGAGTATGCCGAGAAGCACATGATGCGGACGCCCTTCCAGGCTCGGCGCGCGGACAGGACCGCGGGCAAGATCCTGATCGACGGCAACCAGGCCGCCGCGCTCGGTGCCCTGTTCGGGGGCGTGACCTTCCTCTCGTGGTATCCCATCACGCCGTCGTCGAGCCTCGCGGAGCAGCTCGAGGGATTTCTCGCGCGGTACCGGAAAGATCCCAAGAGCGGCAAGGCGACCTACGCCGTGATCCAGGCCGAGGACGAGATCTCCGCGATCGGCATGGTGCTCGGCGCGTCGTGGGCGGGCGCGCGCGCCATGACCACGACCTCGGGACCCGGGCTTTCCCTCATGACCGAATTCACGGGCTACGCCTACTACGCCGAGATCCCCGCGGTGATCTGGGACATCCAGCGGATCGGCCCCAGCACGGGGTTGCCGACCCGGACGTCGCAGGCGGACATCCTCTCGGTCGCGTTCCTGTCGCACGGGGACACGAAGCACGTCATTCTCTTCCCCGCAACCGTGCAGGACTGCTACGAGTACGGCATGCGCGCGTTCGACCTGGCCGAGCGGCTCCAGACGCCCGTGTTCGTTCTCTCCGATCTCGACATCGGGATGAACACCTGGATGTCCCAGCCCTTCCGCTACCCCGAGAATCCGTGGGACCGCGGGAAGGTTCTGTCCGCCTCGGACCTCGAGCGCGTGAAGAAGTTCGAGCGCTACCGGGACGTCGACGGGGACGCGATCCCGTACCGCACGCTTCCCGGCACCAACCATCCGCTGGCCGCCTACTTCACGCGCGGCTCGGGGCACGATGAAGCGGCCCGTTACACGGAGAGCTCGGAAGCCTATCCGCGCGTCATGGACCGCCTCGCCCGGAAGTTCGAGACCGCGAAAACGCTCGTGCCCGCGCCGTTCGTCGAGAAGACGCAGGGCGCCGACGTGGGCCTCATCGCCTTCGGCTCGACGCATCACGCGATGGACGAGACGCGGGACAAGCTGCGCACCGAAGGCACGCCGACGTCCTACCTGCTCCTCCGGGCCTATCCGTTCCCGGAGGAAGTCGAGCGCTTCGTGCGTGGACACAAGCGAGTCTACGTCGTGGAGCAAAACCGGGACGCGCAGATGGCCGCCCTCCTTCGAATGGAGTACCCGGAGCTGGCGCCGCGCATTCGCTCGGTGCTCCACTATGACGGCCTTCCGATCGACGCCGAGAGCATCCTGAACGGCGTCCGGTCCGCCGAGCGGCCGTCGGAGGTGACGACCCGATGAGCACCCCGCCGAACGTCAACCGGATCGGCCTCACCGCGGCCGACTACAAGGGCTCGAAGTCGACTCTATGTCCGGGCTGCGGGCACGACGCGATCACCGGCAGCATCATCCAGGCGGCCTACGAGCTGGGGCTCGAGCAGCACAAGGTGGCCAAGATGTCGGGCATCGGCTGCTCCAGCAAGACGCCGGCCTACTTCCTCGGCCGCTCGCACTCGTTCAACGCGGTGCACGGCCGCATGCCGTCGGTGGCGACCGGCGCGCACCTCGCGAACCGCGAGCTGATCATGATGGGGGTCTCGGGCGACGGCGACAGCGCGTCCATCGGGCTCGGCCAGTTCTGCCATCTCGTGCGGCGAAACGTGCCGATCGTCTACATCATCGAGAACAACGGCGTGTACGGGCTCACGAAAGGGCAGTTCTCGGCCACCGCCGACGTCGGGACGCGTGCGAAGTCGGGCCAGGTGAACGAGATGATGCCGATCGATCTCTGCGAAATGGCGATCCAGCTCGGCTGCGGCTTCGTGGCCCGTTCGTTCTCCGGGGATCCGAAGCAGCTCCGGCCACTATTGAAAGCCGCCTTCTCGCACCGCGGCACTTCGGTGCTCGACGTGATCAGCCCCTGCGTGACGTTCAACAACCACGAGGGCTCGACCAAGAGCTACACGAGCGCCAAGGAGCACGACGCGCCGCTCCACGAAGTGACGTTCATCCCGCACTTCGAGAACATCGAGATCGACTACGCGCCCGGCGAGAGCCGCGAGGTCACCCTCCACGACGGATCGAGGATCGTGCTCCGGAAGCTGGAGGAGGACTACGATCCGACCGACCGCATGCGGGCCATCGATACGATCGAGCGGGGACGCGTCGAGGACCGGCTCGCGACGGGACTCCTCTATCAGTCGAAGGGGAACGCCCCGATCGGCGAGGACCTGGGGCTGGTGGACGAGCCGCTCGCGTCCCTGCCGCTCGAGCGCGTGCGCCCGCCGCGCGAGGTTCTGGACAAGATCATGGCGGGCCTGATGACCGGCGGAGGCGCCTAGCCCCGTTCGGCCCGAGCGCGGACGGGTCGCTCCGCGCCGGCGATTGCTTCCTACTCGTCTCCCCCGTCGTCCTCGCCCCGTGTGTTCCGGTAGTATACCTTGAACTTCTTCCGGAGCCGGTTCTGCCGCACGCGCTCGCGCCACGCGCGGATGGGATTCCGCCAGCGGAACGAGACCCCGCGCCCCGAGCCCCGTCCAAAGCGCCTCATGTAGAGCCAGCCGAAGAGGAGCCCGCCCAGGTGCGCCACGTTCGCGACGCCGCCGCCGGTGGCGGTCAGCGTGGCCCAGAACGCGAGCGCTCCGAGGATGAGCACGAAATACTTCGCCTTGATCGGGATGACGAAGTAGAGGAGCAGCGTCCGGTCCGGAAAGAGGATGCCGTACGCGGCCAGGATCCCGTAGATCGCGCCCGAGGCGCCGATGATCGGGATCGTGGAGTTGGGCGTGACGAGGATCGAGCAGAGCGCCGCGCCGATCCCCGTGATGAAGTAGAACCGCACGAACCGCTGCGTCCCCCAGAGCCACTCCAGCTCGCTCCCGAACATCCAGAGCCCGAGCATGTTGAAGAGGATGTGGAAGAAGCCCCCGTGCAGGAAGAGATACGTGCCCACCTGCCAGAGGAAGAGATGGTGGACCACCTCGTACGGGACGAGGCCGAAGAGGCGCTCGAGGCGCACCTGCGCCAAGAAGCCCGCCAGGAGCTGGAAGACGTAGACCCCCACCGTGACGAACACGAGCGTCCGGACGCCTGGGGCGAGCGGACCGCCAAAGACGATGGGACGCGGCTCGCGCCAGCTCACGCGCGCTTCTCCGGCGCCGGGAGCTTGGGCCCGAGGTAGAGGCGGCGCTCCTCGGCCGTGTCGTCGAACGCCTGACGGATTCGAGAGTCCAGCTCGACACTGAGATCGACCTTGCGGCGCTCCATGGCTCGGACGGCGGTTTCGATCATTGCGTCGATCCTGTGCTCTGCGAGCGAGGACGGCGTGCCCCACACGAAGGACGGCACGTACACCGGCCAGAGCTCGGCGCCGTACAGGTTGCTGCCGATGCCGAGAACGCACCCGGTCGGGAGCGACGTGCTGATGCCGGTCTTCGTGTAGTCGCCGATCACGGCTCCGAGCAGCGTTTGCCCCGAGCCCTCGGCATGGCCGTCGGCATAGGCGCGGGCGGAGCGGTAGAAGCGAACCTCGCCATAGTTGTTCTTGAGGTCGCTGTTGTTGGTGTTCGCGCCGAGATTGACCCATTCGCCCACGAACGAGTGCCCCAGGAAGCCATCGTGCTGCTTGTTGGCATATCCCTGGAACACCGACGCCTCGATCTCGCCTCCCACCTTGCACACGGGACCGATCGACGTTCCGCCGCGGATCCTCGCGCCGGCCCGTACCACGGAGCCCTCGCCGATGACGGCCGGCCCCTCGATGTAGGCGAGCGGCTCGACCTTCGCGTTCTCGCGGATCAGGATCGGACCCCCTTCCGCGTTCAAGGCGGCGCCCGCCTGGACGCGCGCACCGCGCGCCACGTGCACCGCCTCGGGCTGCGTCACGTGGACGCCCGGCTCGATCGTGCCCCGCACCGTGCCCGGCTGAAAGCCATGGCGGAAATCCTGGACGATCTGACGCGGGCTCCAGCGAATGAGATCCGCCGCGGACCGCGCGAGGAAGGCGTTCACTTCCGCGGGGAAGCGCAGGTCCTCGAACGCGCGCTCCGGATCTCCCTCGCGGAGATAGCGCGCCGCGTGCACCACGCGCTCCGCCTTGACCTTGGCGGCGAAGAGGGTGCCATCGGCCATGTACGACGCCTCGCTCGGCGACGCGGCGAGGAAATGGAGGATCTCGTCGTCCGTCATGCAGAGCCGCGCGTTGACGAAGAGCGTCTCCTCAGCCGGGGGAGCGCCCACGTGGGCCGTCGGATAGAGGAGGCGCGTCACCTCCTCGATCTCCGGACGCACGTGGAGCACGAGCGGCGATTCGGGAAACGCGCGCACGAGTTTTTCCACAAGGGAAAACGCGCCGCAGCGGAGGGCGAAGGCGGGCCGGAGCAGTGTGTGGGGTCCGAACGACTGGACGAGCGGGTCCTCGAAGAGACAAAGGTTCACGAGCAAAAGGTAGGGACGATCCGCGGTCGCGTCAAGTCATGGCGCCTGGGACTCCGAGCGCCTACAATGCCCCT
>DASTKC010000166.1:0-3668 GCA_035716085.1 Candidatus Eiseniibacteriota bacterium
ACCCCGAGAGAGCGGTACCACATGGAAGTTTGGAAGCGATTCAACGAGAAAGAGCTGACCCACTCGATGGCGCACTACCTCATGGCCATCTCGGCGCTGAGCCAGAACGGAGGCGCCTCGGTGAGCGCCATCGCGGAGCGCCTCGGCGTGAGCAAGGCGGGCGTGACCTCGATGCTGCGCACGCTCAAGACCCGCGGCCTCGTGGATCACGAGCGCTACGGCGACGTACAGCTCACGAAAGTGGGCCAGCGTCTCGCCATGCGCACGGAGCGGAGCCGCGACGTGCTCACGCGGTTCTTCGTCGAGACGCTCGGCGTGGAGCCTTCGGCGGCCGAGGAAGACGCGTGCATGATCGAGCACCTGGTCAGCGTTTCCTCGATGGTCGAGCTGCTTCGCATGACGGCGTTCCTCGCGTCCGACGATCCGGCCGCCGAGCGCTTCCGCACCGCCTTCCGCGACTACCAGAGCCACTGCCGCGCAGGCTCGGCGGGCGAGGGGTGTCCCGTGTGCCGCGGGCACTGTCTCAGGAACACGATCGAAGACGTGGAGGCGGCGGTCGACGAAGCGCAGGCCACGCTCCGCGCGGGAGGCACGGCGTGAGATCGCTCGACCGCATCGTTCCCGGCTCGCGCGCGGTGGTGCAGACCATCGATGCCGTGGACTCGTTCACGCGCTCCCTCCTCGAGCTGGGCCTCGTCCCCGGAACGGAGATCGAGGTCGTGCGGCGCGCGCCGCTCGGAGATCCCATCGAGCTGGTCGTGCGCGGGTCCCATTTCTCGATCCGGCGTCAGGAGGCGCGTCGCATCCTTGTCAAAGCACTCTGAGCGAATCGCCCTGGTCGGCAGTCCAAACTCGGGCAAATCCTCGCTGTTCAACCGCCTCACCGGACTCAGGCAGAAGGTAGCGAACTACCCCGGCGTCACCGTCGAAAAGCGCGCCGGCACGTGCCATCTCCCCTCGGGGCGGCAGGTCGAGATCCTCGATCTTCCGGGGACGTACAGCCTCACCCCGCGCTCCCCCGATGAAGCCCTCGTGCGCGACGTGCTCGAGGGGCGCCAAGGCGCCGCGGCGCACGCCGATCGCGTCGTCGCCGTCGTCGATGCCACGCGCCTCGACCGCCAGCTCTACCTCGCGCTCCAGATCCTCCGGACACGCCGCCCCGCGATGCTCGTGCTGAATCTCATGGACGAGGCCGAGGCGCAGGGCATCGAGATCGACGTCCCCGCGATCGAGCGGATCCTCGGTGTTCCGGTCCTCGCGGTCTCCGCGAAGACGGGAATGGGCGTGGACCGGCTGCGCCAGACGATCGATCGCGCGAACGGCAACGGGAACGGGCACGCCGTGAGCGCCAACGGAAACGGCGCTGACGGCAACGGCCACGGCGTGGAAGCCGGCAACGGCCACGCGGTCGCCGCCGATGCGGTGTGGACCGAGCTCGATCCCGCCCTCGGGTTCAAGGAAGTCGAGTCGATCGTGCGCCAGGTGGTCCGCCGGCGTCCCACGGAGAAGGCGGTCCGCGGACGGCTCGACGCGATCCTCACGCACAAGATCCTCGGTCCGGTCATCTTCGTGGTCCTGATGGCGACCGTGTTCCAGAGCATTTACGCCTGGGCCACGCCGGCCATGGACCTGCTCGACGCGGGCGTCCGCGCGCTCGCGGGACTGGGGCGAGCGACGATCCCCGCGGGGCCGATCCAGTCGCTCCTCGTCGACGGCATTCTCGCGGGCGTGGGCACCGTCGCGTCGTTCATCCCGCAGCTCGCGATCCTCTTCTTCTTCATCGCGGTGATGGAAGACACGGGCTACATGGCGCGTGCCGCGTTCTTGATGGACCGTGTCATGGGCTCGGTCGGGCTGCCCGGCCGTGCGTTCCTGCCGTTGCTCTCGTCGTTCGCCTGCGCGATCCCAGGGATCATGGCCACGAGGACCCTTCCGTCCCGGAACGACCGCCTCGCCACGATCCTCATAGCCCCGCTCATGTCGTGCAGCGCGCGGCTCCCCGTGTACGCGCTCCTGATCGGCGCGTTCATCCCCAACCGGCACTTTGGAATCCTGAGTCTGCGCGGCCTCACGCTTTTGTCGATGTACTTCCTCGGAATCGTGGCCGCGCTCGGGGTGGCGTGGGTCGCGCGGCGCACGGTGCTTCGCGGGCCGCGCACGGCGCACGTTCTCGAGATGCCGCCCTATCGCGTGCCCTCGGCGCGCTCGGTGTTCCTCGCGATCCGGGAGCGCTGCCTTCTCTTCCTGGGCCAGGCCGGATCCGTGATCCTCGCGGTGTCGATCGTGCTCTGGTTCCTCGCGTCGTATCCGGGAGGGCATCCCGAGACGAAGGCGCTCGAATCCCAGGCGGCCGCGGCGGCGGCCGCGGGACACGCCGGGGACGCGGCGAAGCTCCGGATGGACGCATCGGGCTCGGCGCTCCGCCATTCCTTCGCGGGGCAGCTCGGCCATCTGATCGAACCCGCGATCGCGCCGCTCGGCTTCGACTGGAAGCTGGGCGTGGGCCTTCTCTCTTCGATCGCGGCGCGCGAAGTGATGGTGTCGACGATGGCGACCATGAACAACCTCGACGGCTCGGCCGACCCGTCCGAGTCGCTCCGCCAGGCACTCCCCCGCGCGGTCAACCCCAAGACGGGGCTTCCGCTCTACACGCCCCTCGTCGCGGTCAGCCTCATGGTCTTCTTCGCGCTCGCGCTCCAGTGCATGTCCACCGTGGCGGTCGCGAAGCGGGAGACGAACTCGTGGCGATGGCCGATCGGCATGCTGGTGATGATGAACGTGATGGCGTGGGTGGCCTCACTCGCCGTCTATCAGGGCGGGAGGATGCTCGGATGGGGGTGATCCGGTGAGCGCGCCTCTCTGGCAGCACGCCGTGGCGGCCGCGTGCGCGGTCGTGGCGCTGGGCTGGCTCCTGCGCCGGTCGTTGTTCCGCGGCTCGCGCGATGCGGCGGATGAGGGTGTGACCGGGCCGTGCTCCCACTGTCCGGCGCGCAAAGGCGGGCCGATCGAGCAGACCGTTCAGCTCAGGAAGCGGCAGGCTCCACGAGGACCGGCTTAAGCCCGAATACCTCTTCGAAGAGTCCTGCCTTCTCCTCGAGCGACAGCCGCTCGAGCGCCAGGTCCCCAGCCCCCTCTCCCTCGATCCGAAGCTCCTCTCCCGACACGATCACGCGCACGCCGCGCAGGATCTGGTTGTGCCCCTTGTCGAGCGCGTCAGCGACGCGGAGGATGGCGGCCAGGCGGTTCACCGTGACCCGAGCCGGGCGCGGGAGCGCCGCGTAGGCGGGGTGATCCGCCTGCGGGCCCGCGCGGCGGTGATAGCGCGCCACGTTCGCCACGACCTCCATGTCGATCCCCGAGAGACCGAAGATCTCCGAGTTCACGAGCAGGTAGTAGGCGTGGCGGTGATGGCCGCGCGCCGCGACGAAGCCGCCGATGTCGTGGACGATGGAGGCGACCTCGAGGAGGAGCCGCTCCCGGTCTCCCATCCGATGCTGCTGCTTCGTCGCTTCGAAGATGGCGGCGGCGATCTCCGCGGTCTTGATGCCGTGCCGCTCGTCGGCCTGGTACTTCCGGGCCAGGTTCACCGCCGCCGCGATCGTCTGCTCCGGGAAGAAGACGGTCGACCCGCTCTGGATCGACTTGGCCATCTGGAGGACGAGCCCGTC
>DASTKC010000167.1:0-7184 GCA_035716085.1 Candidatus Eiseniibacteriota bacterium
GAGCTGGTCCACGGCCGCCTGCCCGCCGACGACCGGCGCCTTGCGCTCGAGCGGTTCCGGAGCGGGGAGGCGAGGATCCTCGTCACGACCACCGTGGTGGAGGTGGGGCTCGACATCCCCGACGCGACGCTCGTCGCGATCGAGCACCCCGAGCGATTCGGGCTGGCGCAGCTGCATCAGCTCCGCGGGCGCGTCGGCCGCGCGGGGCGCGCCGGGCGGTGCGTGCTCGTCACGCGGAGCGGGCTCGGCGAGGGAGCGCGCCGCAGGCTTCATGTGTTCCAAACGGTGTCGGATGGATTCCGCCTCGCGGAGGAGGATCTGAAGCAGCGCGGCCCTGGGGAATTTCTCGGGACGTCGCAGCACGGATTTCCGACCTTCCGCGCGGCCGATCCCATGCAGGATCAGGAGTTGATCGAGGCGGCCCAGGAGCTGAGCCGGGAGCTCCTGGACCGGGCCGAGGCCGAGACGTCGGGAGGGCGCGTGGAGGCATGGATCGAGACGCACGTGCCGGGGGCCGAGCGGTACCTGGCGAGCGGGTAGAATTTCGGCCAAAGATGGGTGCGGCGGCAGCCGATACAAGGGACCGAGTGAACGTCACCAGCCGCCGGGAGCCGCGATGACTTTCGAGTGCACGAGCTGCCAGCTTCGCTATAAGATCGACGACTCGCTCATTCCGCCCGAGGGCGCCCGCGTGAAGTGCCGCCGGTGCTCGACCCTGATCGACGTTCCGGCTCCGGTGATCGAGCTGGCGCCGGTCGACCTGGAGCTGATCCCGCCCCCACCGCCGAAGCGCGCCCAGCGCATCGAAGAGGCGCCGGTGGAGCGGCTCGCCGAGCCTCTGCCGGCTCCGCGTGTCGCCGAGCCTCTGCCGGCTCCGCGTGTCGCCGATCCTCTCCCGGCTCCGCGTGCCGCCGATCCGGAGCTAGAGGCTGTCGACGAAGGCGTCACGGTGGAGCAGCAGCTCGCCGCCGAGGCGCGGAGCGTTCCTCCGTCGCAGGACATCGAGCACAATTCTTCCTTCGTGGAGCGGTTCGACGCCCCCTCCGCGGCGTCGATCCCGGTCGACCCCGCGTTCGAGCACATCGGCGCCGCGGCCGCGCAGGCCTCGTACACGCCGGCCGCCCCCGCGCTCGAGACCGAGCCGCTGGGCACTCCGCCGCCTCAGCCCGCGTTCGATTCGACGCCGGCGTTCGATTCGACCCCGGCGCTCGCGCCGGTGCTCGAGACGTCCGCCGCGCCGAGCCTCGGCGAGCCGTCGCTCGCTGAGCCCTCGAGCGCGCCGCCCGCGGGTGCCCCGACGATTGGCGAGCCGTCCCTGGGCGCACCGACGCTCGCACCGCCGTCGCTGGGCGCTCCGACGCTCGAATCGAATCCGCCCGAGCCCGAGGCTCCGGCCGAGGCTCCGGCCTTGGCCGCGCCGACGCTCGCGACGTCCGACACCGCTCCCGGGGAGGCCCCCATGGCCACCGACAACGTCGTTCCGCTCACGCTGGGGACTCCGATCCCCGACGGACTCTCGCCCGAGGAGAAGACGCGCCACGAGAAGGCGCGGCGGCTCGCGCGCGTGCTCGCGTCCGACATCGCGATCTACAACCGCGAGAAGAAGGAGCGGGGCATGGTGGACGGGAATCTCGTCGCGGTGCTCGGCTACGAGATCAAGAAATCGTGGGAGACCTACAAGGAGCGTGTGGGCGCCGATTTCGCGAACTCGACCCCGTACTTCCGCGACGCGCTGAACGACCTCCTCGCCGAGGGCAAGAAGATCTTCTGATACGGGGGTTAGCTCCCCCGCCGCGCCCGTCCCAGAAGCGCGCCCACGCCGCCTCCCAGGACGAGAATGGTGCCCGCGAGCACGACCGCCGATCCCGGCGTGAGGCCGCCCCGCTCGAGGAGCCACCCGAAGACCACCGCGCTCACCACCACGCCAAGCCGCGCCAGGAAATCGCGCAGCGCGAACACCCGTCCGCGCGCTTCGGGCCGGGCCGCCTGCTGGATGGCCGACTCGGTGGCGATGAGCAGCAGCGCGACGAAGAGCCCTGCGAGGAACGCCGCGGCCGCACCCGCGCCGGGCGATGGGAATCGCGCGAAGGCGGCCACGGCGATCCCCGCCCCGACGAGCGATCCCGCGAGCACCCACGCCCTCGATCCGCCGCGCCCCCACGCGGCGAGGAGGAGCGTCCCCACCACCATCCCGGAGGCCGCAAAGGCGATCACGCTTCCGACGCCCGACACGACGCCGGACCCGTGGCTCCGGATCACGGTCGGGAGGGCGACGTGGAGCGCGCCCCCCGCGATCCAGAGCAGCGCCATCGCCAGCATCGATCCCAGGATCGGCCTCGATGCGAGCGAGAGCCGGGCGCCTTCCGCGACGTCCCGGGCGAGTGCCCGGTACGCGACCGCGGCCGATGCGTGCCGCTTCGCTCGCGGCCGCAGATCGCGCGGGCGGATGAACGCGAGCGCGAGAACGGACACGAAGTAGGTCGCGCCGTCGAGCGCGAAGCCGACGCGCCATCCAGCCCGCTCGACCCAGAGCCCGCCCAGCCACGACCCGAGGATCGTCGCCACGACGCCCGCCAGCGTGGCGAGCGAGTTCGCTTCCACGAGCGAATCCTCGGGGACGAGATCGGGGAGGATCGCGGAACGCGCGGGGAGGAAGAAGGTGTTGACCATGTAGAGCAGGAAGACGAGTGCGAACGCCGCCGGAAGTCCCCACGTCTCCGCCGCGGGAATCATGGCGAGAACGACGACGCCCCGAAGCGCGTCGGACACGAGGAGCGTCGTGCGCGTGTTCCATCCGTCGACGAGCGCGCCCACGACGGGCGAGAAGAGGATGGCGGGGAGGAAGCTGAAGAGCGGGATCAGCGCCAGCTCGCGCGCGGGATTGGCGGGATCCGCCGCGCGCTCGACCACGAGCGCGAGGAGCGCCAGGTAGGTGAAGCGGTCCCCGAAGATCGAGACGAGCTGCCCGATCCAGAGGGCGCGGAAGCTGCCGCTCCGGAAGAGGCGGAGCGACGAGACGCCCCGCATCAGCGGACGGCCGTCTCGAACTCCGGCTCTCGCTCCTCGGCCGGGACGGCCGCGAGCCTGCGCTCGAGCCGGACCGGAAGGAGCGAGGCGTAGACTTCCTCGAGACGCTCCACGATCCCGTCCCATCCATACCGCCGGGCCGTCTCCACGCCGTGGGCGCCCATCCTGGCGCGGAGCCTGGGATCGAGGAGGAGCCTTCGGAGCGCGAGCGCCATGGCCCTGGAATCGCGCGGCTCGACGAGAATCCCTTCCCGCTCCGGCGTGAGCACCGTGCGGTAGCCCGGCAGGGACGTCGCGACGATCGGGACTCCGGTCGCCATGGCTTCGAGGAGCACGAGTCCGAAGCTCTCGCCGGAGCGCGCTGGCGTGCAGAACACATCCGAGGCCGCGTAGTAGTCGGGGAGCTCGTCCTGCTCGACACGCCCGGCGAACTCGACGCGTCCGTCGAGCATGCGGTGCGCCCTGCGCTCCATCGGCGCACGGAGTGGCCCGTCGCCCACGACGACGAGGCGGAACGGGACGTCGAGGCGTGCGCAGGCGTCGATCAGATCCGGAAGGCCCTTCCTCGGATCGAGCCGCCCCACGAAGAGAATCGTCGGCACTCGGTCGTCACCTCGAGGCGCGCGCGGCCGGAACCGATCGAGATCGACGCCGTTCGGCAGGACCTCGACGGCGCCGGGGAAATGCCGCTGGATGTAGTCCCGCGCCACGGTCGATACGGCGAGCCGATGGTCGATCCGCCGATAGAGCGGCCGGAGAAGACCCCCGAAGAGGCGGTAGGGAAGATCCGAGGAAACGGAGTGGAACGTGCCGACCACGGGCACGCGCGCAAGTCGCAGCGTGAGAAGCGGGAGCACCGGGGCGACGGGGCAGTGCACGTGGATCACGTCGAAGCGCCGCTCGTCGAAGAGCGCGCCGAGCCGCTCCGGGAGATCGAACCCGACCGTCATGTCGTTCTGGGCGCCGTTGTAGGGAAGGACGATGTTGTGTCCGACGCGCACGGTCCCGGGCTCGAAGCGCGGCCGGCCGGGGATTCCGGACGTCACGACCGTGACGTCGTGCCCGCGCCGCCTGAGGCCCTTTGCGGTCGCGTCCACATGCTCCGTCACGCCTCCCAGGGTCGGGAGATACGCCTGGGAGACGATCCCGATCCTAAGCCGCATCGGCGGTGCTCCAGAGCGGACGGAAGATGCACCACTGCGTCACGTTCTCCGCGATGGAGCGCTCCTGCGCCCGCGCGACGAGCGCGGTGAGGCGCGCGAGATCCTCGCGCAGCGCGAGGCTGGGGTCGGCCTCGTCGAGGCCGTCGAACACGACTTCATGACTCCCGTCCTCGCTTCGAGTCGCGTGCGCGTGGAGGATCGGGACCCGCGCCCGGCGCGCGAGGATGGCCGGGCCGGCGGGAAAGGGAGTTCGCCGTCCGAAGAAGGGAGCCGGCAGCGAACGCGAGTGGATGTCCCCATCCACGAGCAGCACCACGACGGCTCCGCGCCTGAGTGCTGCGACGAGCGGCGCGAAGCCCTCGCTCGGGGTCCGAATGACGAGCCCCTCGCGCGCCTTCCGGTCGCGGAGCGCGCGCGCGAGGAGGGGATGGATCTGCACCCCGCTCACCGCATGCACCTCGAGCCCGAGCCTCGCCAAGGCGAGCCCGGCCAGCTCCCAGCTCCCCAGGTGCGGCGCCGCGATCACGGCCCCGCGGCCCTGGGCGAGCGCGCGATAGAGGAGCTCGGCTCCCCGGAAGCTCGGGGAGCGGGTCCCGCCATCCGCACGCGCCTCCGCGAAATACTCGATCCAGGACAAGGGCAGACTCTCGAACATGCGGCGCGCCGTGCGCTCGCGAGCCTGCGCGCTCGTGAGCGCGGGATGTCCGGAGGCGGCCATCTGGGTGAGATTCGCGAGCACGGCGCTCCTCCGTGAGCGGCTCAGCGTGTACTGGAGGGAGGCGATGAAGCGTGCAGCGATCCGGTGGGCACGGGGAGAGCTGGTCGCGCACGCGGTCTGGATGGCTTGCAGCACTAGGCTCGGCAACACGTCCGGATCGCGCGCGATGGTTTGCCTCTCTCCCCCTTGGTTCGAGGACGCTACACCAGCGTCCAAAAAGGTGTCAAGGCGAGCGGGGCAAAGCCGTGCGGTCCGAACCCGTTGACTTGACGAGAGGTCGGCCCCTATTGTGGCGGCGGCCAAATCGAGCCAGGGATCGGCTCGAATCAGCCGAGATCACGTCGGCGGCTGCTCCTCGTCTCCAGGCTCGAAGAGGGCGTCCGCCGTCTCCACCGCGTGCAGGCACGGACAAAGGGCGGCCGTGTCGCTGTGCGGGCAGGACGAATAGACGCGATTGTCGCGCCGGCAATAGACTTCGCGTGCGCGACGCGCGAGGAACCATGGTGCGGGCGAAGGTGTCGTTCGTTTCATGGCGCTCCTCCTCGGTCGAACGTCCGCCGAGCGGCGGACTCGGTACGCCGCAACCGCTTCCAATGCGGCAAGGCTGCATGAGGCATGCCATGGAATGGGGGGACTGATGGCCAGCCAAAAGCTGGTGCGCTGCGAGATCAAGCGTCCTGAAAACGGATCCACTCGCACCGTCCGCTACGTGCCTCTGGAGATCTACGGACTCTGGGAATACCTCATGCGGAACCGGCACCAGTTCGAGATCACCGACAACGTGGCGTCGCTCTGGATCGACGTGGATGAGAATCCGGAGGCTGCCTACGGCGAGGGACAGTACGAGCGCGTGACCGAGGTCACGCTGCTGCGCTACTCGGAGCAGGACGGCATGTTCGGACGGGTGAGCCGTTATTTCCCGACCCAGGACTATCCGGAGCTCAAAAAACTGCTGCTCAAGCACTACGAAAGCGTCCGCGAGCCGGGGGCTCCCAACCTCCAGCTCAAGGAGCGGCAGGGGATCTGGATCAAGCGGGAGCCCCGCCTCACGTAACCGCAATCTGCGCTTCATCATGCGGACCGCACGCCCCGTCGCGCACCCTGGCTTCGGGGCACTCGCCCCGCGCTTGTGGCCCGTCTCCGCATCCGACGATTCAGCCAAAGTTTAGATACGAGCCCGCCGATCTCTCAGGCGTAGCTGTCGAGAGTGCTGTGGCACATAACGTGCTGCTTGGCGCGGCGGGCCGGTCGAACTCCAATCCCACGCATCCGCGCCCAACGCAGAGCGACGTCAATGAAACTCATCGAGGGAGCGACGCCATGGTCGTGGTGAGCTATTCCGGGCGGGAGATCAACGCGAAGATCGTCTACTACGGTCCCGGTCTGAGCGGAAAGACGACCAACCTCGAGAAGATCTACGACAGCGTCCCCGAGACCAATCGCGGCCGCATGGTCTCGATGAAGACGCAGACCGACCGCACCCTGTTCTTCGATCTCCTTCCCCTGGATCTGGGCGAGCTTCAGGGGATGAAGACGCGCTTCCTGCTCTACACCGTGCCGGGACAGGTCTACTACAACGCGACGCGAAAGCTCGTGCTGAAGGGCGTCGACGCGATCGTCTTCGTCGCCGACTCGGCCCCCGACAAGATGGCCGAGAATCGGGAGAGCCTCTCCAACCTGGAGCAGAACCTCAAGGCCTACGGACTCGACATCCAGACGATTCCCTGGGTGATCCAGTTCAACAAGCGCGATCTCCCGGGCGCGCTCTCCATCCAGCAGATGAATCAGGAGCTGAACCGCCACAACGTGCCCACGTTCGAGGCGCAGGCCGCGAACTCGGTCGGCGTGTTCGAGACGCTGCGCGGGGTGTCGAAGCTCCTTCTCGCCAAGATCTCCAAGGACGTCATCGATCGTGATCGGGGAAGCCTGACCGCGCCGCCTCGGGTCGCATCCGAGGAGCCGAAACGGCCTGCGGCCGTCGAGGAGACCCCGACCCCTACACCCGAAGCGCCCAAGTCGGTCGGCGGGAAGATCCTCCAGTCCCTCAAGCGGGGCGGGAAGGCTCAGCCCGAGCCGCACACGCCGACGACCGCTTCGAATCCGCCGCTCGAGCCGGCGGGACCGTTCTCGCAGTCCATCGAGCCCCAGACTCCGTTCACGCCGCCGTCGAGCATGCAGCCCGACGAGACCGTGCTCACGAGCGACGATCTGATCCCGCTCGGGGGCTTGCAGGCCGCGAAGAAGAAGGGCGACGACGAAGGCTTCTCCGCGGGCGA
>DASTKC010000168.1:0-5837 GCA_035716085.1 Candidatus Eiseniibacteriota bacterium
TCGCCCGCCCGCGCGTGAAGGTGCTCCCGATGTTCCGGGTCGGCCGCGAAGCGGAGCGGAGTCGCGGCTATGACGAGCGGGAGCGGCTGACGCCCGAGCATCTCCTCGGATTCGACATGCAAAAGCTCCAGTGCTCGACCAGCCGCATGGTGACGAGCCGCGGCGTCTACGTCTGCCCGATCCTCATCGACAGCGAGGACGCGCGGCTCGGACCAACCCTCCGCGAGTCCCTGCGCTCCTTCCCACTGGCGCACGGCGCCTGCCACACCTGCTGGGCGACCGGGGCGACGTGCCGGAACTGATGGAGCCGATCGCCGTCTTCGGCGGCCCCTACGGCAATCACCTGGCGCTCCGCGCCGTGCTCGAGGACGCGGCGCGGCGCGGCGCCGCCGCGGTCTACTGCCTCGGCGACCTGGGCGGCTTCGGTCCACGCCCCGGCGCGATGGTCTCGCTCCTCGAGGAGTTCCAGGTGGTCACGGTCGCGGGGAACTACGACCGGGCGCTCGCGGAGAGGCAGCCCGACTGCGGCTGCGGCTACACGCATCCCAAGGACAACGACTACGCGCGGATCGCCTATGCGTACACCGACGCGCGGGCGTCCGATCGGGACCGCGGGTGGATGGGTCGCTTGCCGGAGTCCCTGCGCTTAGGGCGCGGTGGCCGGCGCTATCTCCTCTGCCACGGGTCTCCCCGGCAGGCGAACGAGTTCCTCTGGGAGTCCGCCTCGTCCGACGCGTTCCTCGAGCGGCTCGCACGGGACGCCAGGGCGGATCAAATCCTCTGCACCCACACGGGAATCCACTGGCAGCGAGAGCTGCCCCAAGGCGCGCGAATCGTCAACGTGGGAGCGATCGGGCGGCCGGCCAACGACGGTCTTCGCGTCGCGTGGTACGCATGGTTCGCCGCCGACCGCCACGACGCGCAGTTCGTGCCGGTCGAGTACGACGTCGAAGCCGTGGCCGCGGAGCTGGACGCGGAAGGACTGCCTCCCGAGTTCGGCGAGACGATCCGCACGGGATGGTGGACCACCTGCCTCGAGATCCTTCCTGCGAAGGAGCGTGCCCGGGGCCGCTGGTAGATGGCCGATCCGGTCGGGCTCCTGCGCGAGTACGCCGCGCAGGTGCGTGGAGCGAGCCGGAATCCACGCCTCTACCTCGCGGGGATGTTCCTCTTCGGGGTGGGGCAGTCGATCTTCGGGCTTCTCTTCAATCTCTACCTCCGCGATCTCGGCTTCACCGATGCCACGATCGGGCAGATCCTCTCCAAGGTGGCGCTGGGCGCCGCCGTCGCGGCGCTGCCGGCCGCGTTCCTGTTCCGCAGCATGCCGGCGCGCACGCTGCTCGTCGGCGGCGCCGCTCTCGCCTCGCTCGGGTACGTCTTCCAGGCGTCGTTCGTGCAGCCCGAGCTCCTCCTCCTCGTCGCGTTCCTGACGGGAATGGTGCTCACGATCTTCCGGCTCTCCATCGCGCCGGTCGTGATGAAGGAGAGCGCGTCCGAGCGGCGCCCGTTCCTCTTCAGCGCTTCGTTCGGCGTCTTCTTCCTCTCCGCCATCCTCGGATCGGCGGTCGGCGGAGCGCTTCCGCACCTGGTTCACGTCGTCGCGCCCGCCAGCAGCCAGGCGCTGCGCCTGAGCCTCTTCGCGGCGGCGGCGGTCACGCTCGCGTCCACGTTTCCCTTCCTGGCCATGCGGTCGGGCGAGGAAAGCCAGGGCGCCGGGAGCAAGGGCGGCCCCGGCGCGCTCGAGCAGATCCAGGATCTGCTCGAGATCGACTGGGGCCTCCATCTGAAGCTCATCCTCCCGTCGGCGATGATCGGGCTCGGCGCCGGGCTCATCATTCCGTTCCTCAACCTCTACTTCAAAGACCGCTTCGGCCTCGCGGAGGGAGAGATCGGGATCCTGTTCAGCGTGATGCAGGGGTTCATGGTCGCGGGCAACCTGTTCGGTCCGGCGGTCTCCCGGCGGCTCGGGCTCGTGCTCGGCGTGGTCGCGACCCAGCTCCTCTCCGTGCCGTTCATGATCGTGCTCGCGGTCTCGCATCTGTTCCCGCTGGTCGCCCTCTGCTTCTTCCTCCGCGGCGGGCTCATGAACATGAACCAGCCCCTGGTCTCCCACTTCGCGATGGAGGTGGTCCCGGAGCGGGACCACGCGATCACGAACAGCCTCCTCTCCCTCTCCTGGTACCTGGCCTGGACCGTGAGCGCCGACATCGGCGGGACGCTCATCGAGCGAAAAGGGTACGAGGAGCCTCTTCTCCTGGCCGCGGCCCTCTACGTAGGGGCCTCGGTCCTCTACTGGATCTTCTTCAAGGATGTGGCTGAAGCGCGCCTTCCACGGACCGAAGTCGAGATCCCCGAAGCCTAACTGTTGCTGCGTAAGGGCTTGTAGTTCCGGGCTCCCTGCAATCTCGGGTCAAGTTTCCCCCCCTGGATGCCGATGAGTGTCCGGAGCAGGAGGGGGAGCCGAGCCTGCACGGACGCGGGATGCACGCGGCTCCAGGGTGGCTGGGCGGATGACCACGGAGTTCTAAAACCGGAGGGGGAAGCAAATGAAGCGCACTATGGCCTTGGTTTTTGCCGCTCTGTTCTGCGTCGCCGGCTTCGCGGCCCACGCGAACGCGAACGTGGTCGGCTCCATGGAGCTCAACTTGGGCTACGTGAAGTCCTCGAACGAGGTCACGCCGGTCGGCGATTCGATGGGCGGCGGTCTCGGTTTCGGTGCGGCCTACTGGCGCTCGGCGTCCCCGTCGATTTCGTGGGGTGCTGAGGTGTCCTATGACAACCTGGGCACGGCCAACTACGACAACGGCAGCACCACGGACAATGAGATCTCGAGCAAGGTGTTCCGCGTTGAGCCGGCGATGCGCTTCAACTTCGGCGCGCCGACGGGCCCGAGCTTCTTCGCTCAGGGCGGCGCTGGCTACTACAGCGTGTCCTCGAAGATCGACGACAGCGTCTTTGGCGCTGCGGATGACAGCCAGGGCAAGTTCGGCTACATGCTGGGCGCTGGCGTTGGCTTCCCGGTCGGTCCGAAGACGAAGATGAACCTTCAGGGTCAGTACCACTCGGTTTCGACCGAGGGCGAGAGCCTCAACTATCTCGCGTTCCGCGCTGGCGTCGGCTTCAGCATCTAAGCCTCGCGGCACGGCTGTAGCGATCGGGGTGGCGTCGCAAGACGCCGCCCCGTTTCGTTTTTTCCCTGCCTGTCCGTTCGGGCCCAAAAACTTAGGGGCCGGGCGTAATCGCACCGGGGGGGTGTCGCTACAAAGGTCTACACATTCCTGTAACAACCGCCGATGAATCTCGGAGCGCGAAGCGCGGGCGTTTGTCTCGGCCGCCCGTCTCAGGCGCCCACACATCACCACGGGGGTCCTCATGAACGGTCGTATCGCTGTTCGTCTCCTCCTGGCCGCGGTGCTCACGCTCGCGGTCCCGACTCTGGCCTCGGCGCAGACGCTCTCGGGCATCCAGAGCGCGAGCCTTTCGGCGAGCCTGGCCCAGTCGCTCAGCATCTCGATCACGAGCGGGTCCTCGGTCAACTTCACGCTCGCCGCGAACGCGGCCGCCAACGGCGACGTGCCAGTGGTGGTCTCGAGCACGTGGAACCTGAATCCTGGCCAGACGGGCGCGGTTTCGCTCTATGGCTACTTCGACGTTCCGGCGTCCGCCCTCACGGACGGCTCGAACAATATCCCGACCTCGTGGGTCGAGGGCCGGGTGACGACGGGCACGCCGACGAGCTACACCGCCTTCACGCAGACGAACCCGGTCGGCCCGGCCGGCGGCAGCCTCGCGCTCTTCAGCGAGGCCATCACGGGCGCCAACAAGATCAAGACGCGCAGCGACAATCTCGACCTGCGCATCAACCTGACCGGTCAGACGCTTCCGGCCAGCAGCTACACGGGGACCCTGAGGCTTCAGGCTCGGGCCATCTGAGGGGTTCGATGTCGCGAGTTCCACGGAAGGATTCCGAGGCGCGGGGGTTCTGCCCCCGCGCCTTCACTCGCTTTTCAAGCCGTCACCGCGGACGCGGTGTGGGCGCATTCGCGCTCGCCGTCCTGGCGCTCCTCGGCCTCGGTGTGGGCCCGCGCAGCGCTTCTGCCCAGACCGTGCGCCCCGTCGTCGTCGAGCACCACGGCAAGAAGGCGCAGGCCAGGTTCGAGCTCGTGAACGACGGGCTCGTTCCGCTCAACGTCGTCCTCGAGCCGAAGAGCTTCGACGTATCGATCGACGGCGAGGTGACCTACCGCCCGCTCGATTCGTCGGTGCACTTGAAGCTCTCCGCCATGAGCCTGCGCATTCCGGCCAAGCAGTCGCGCTGGGTGTTCTACGAGGCGACCGCCGATTCGTATCCCGCCTGGTTCGTGATCCCGTGCACGTTCTCGGGAATGCCGAAGCATCAGGGGCTCAACGTCACGGTGGAGCTGCCGCACACGGTCTACCTGGTCCAGAACGACGCCGTCCGCCGCGAGGACGTGAAGATCCACTCGGCGGTCTACGCGGCCTCGAGCGCGAAGATCTATCTCGAGGTCGAGAACATGTCCCCGCGGCTCGGCCGCGTCTCGACGGCCGAAGTGCGCGGCAAGGACGGGCGCTCCGCCTTCCCGAGCTTCCCGATCCTCCCGAATCGCATCCGCCGCGTGGTCATCCCTTGGGAGGGGGCCGGCGTGCCCACCACGCTCCGCCTGGCGCTCCAGGGCTTCACCATCGAGACGCCTCTCGGGAACGCCTCGCAGGTGGCGGGCGATGAAAAATGAACGCCCTCATCACGCCGCGATCGCCGGCGTCGCCCTCCTCGCCCTTCTAGCCGCCTCCGCCGCCCACGCCCAGGTCTTCGAAGTCCAGGCCGGCGCGTCCTCGCTCTACGACGCGAGTGGCGGCTCCGTCCGGATGCACGCGGAGGGTGCCGAGGCGTGGCTCGGTCTCGCCGGCGTCGATCCGCTTCGCGTGGGATTCGGCGCGAGCACGCGCTACCACGGCGCCGGCCTCTCCGTCGGAGACGCGATCGTGCCGTTCCATCTACCCACCGACGCGCTCCACGGAGGTCAGTCCCTGGTCGCGCGCGGCGTCGGCCTGGGGTACGAGGACCGGGACGTGCGCGTGGCCGCATTCGGCGGCGCCACGGCCAACGCCACGAGCTATCCCTACACGTTCTGGGCCGAGGGGGACCGCCCGGTGGGGCTCGTCTTCCTCGAATCGAAGGTCTCGAACAGCGTCCGACTCTCGTCCCGGAGCCTCTACTCCGATGGCATGACCACGATCCTGGCGCTCGATTACAAGCCGGGGCTCGGCTACGGCGGAGCCGTCGCGGGCGGGACGGGTGCGGACGAGGGCTATGCGGCCGCGAGCGCGTGGTACGAGCGGGGACTCCTCACCGCGCGCGCCGGGTACGTCGTCGCCGGCGACGGATTCCGGCGCGTCATCACGCCGCAGCCCGGCGCGGCCGAGCTGATCGGGCCGAGCCTCGAGCTCGGGGTACGCGTCCGGCCGGAGCTCACGCTCGGTGCCTCGCACACCGAGAGTGTGCAGCCCGATCCCGGGCCGCGCGCCGACCGGAAAGGAACGGTGAACCAGTGGCTCGCGACCGGCCGGGTTCTCGGGACGAGCCTCGGCACCGCCTACTTCCGCTCGCGATCCGGCGAGGCGGGAACGGACGGTGTCTCGCTCTCGTTCGATCGCGCCGTGCCCTCGGTCGGGTGGCTGCGGGTAAACGGGAGCTGGCTCTACTCGGATCCGCTCACGGGCGCCCCGTTCCGGATGCTGGTCGGCGGATTCCGCGAGACGGTCTCGCCGCGGCTCGAGCTGATCCAGCTCGCGACGCATTCGGGGGACAACACGAC
>DASTKC010000169.1:0-76230 GCA_035716085.1 Candidatus Eiseniibacteriota bacterium
CGGGGCACCGGCCGGCGCGCTCGAAGGGCTTGGTGGGGTCACTCCTGGAGCGGCGGCGGGCGGCGGCAGAGCCGCTGCGGCCGGCGGACCCTCCGGCTCTGGCGCGGGGTCAGGCGGCAGGAGCGGAAGCTGGGCAGGGGGATCGTCGCGCGGGGTCACGGAGCCGCATCGTCGGCGGTGCCGCGCCCCATGTCAAGACGGCTGCTGCCCAGGACTTGCGCCACGGTGTCCTGCCGCCCCGGACGCCCGACGCGGCCCTCTCTGGAACCTGGGGCCGGTCTCGCGAGTCTGGTATAATGAGGTCGGCCCGGACGCCGTCCATCGTCCGGGAGACCAACCTTCGAGGAGCGACACCCATGAGCCCGAACGACCAGGACAAGGAAATCGTAGAACGCCTCATCGCGGAGACCAATCTGTCGGCGCGTATGGACGCACTGATTGGCGAGATTTGCGACAAGCTGCGGGAATACGGCGTGGCGTCACCGCACAAGGCCTTCAATGATCTGGTCGACCCCTTCCGCGAGTACTTCATGCTGGAGTACGAGGAGGAGCGGGGCATGGAAGAAGCCGAAGAGGAAGAGGCGGACGACGAGGAGGAGGACGAGCGCAGCTACTAGGCGCTCGGCGGCCGCTCCCGATTCACCCCGGCTCGACCGGCGCGCTCATCCGGACTCACCGAGCTTCCGGAGGAGCGCCAGATTCCTTCGATCCATCACCACGCCATCGCGTCCTTTGGGTGTTTCCAGGGTCTTCGGCACCGCGTGAAGCCGCGGGTCCTTGAGGATCCGCGCGAACGGCTCCACGCCGAGACGTCCGCGCCCGATGTGCTCGTGGCGGTCCACCCGGCTTCCGCGCTCGTTCTTCGAATCGTTGAGGTGCATCCAGCGGAGGGACTCGAGCCCCAGG
This sequence comes from Candidatus Eiseniibacteriota bacterium, assembly GCA_035716085.1. Lineage (GTDB taxonomy): Bacteria > Eisenbacteria > RBG-16-71-46 > SZUA-252 > SZUA-252 > WS-9. The sequence goes on from DASTKC010000169.1 coordinate 907, forward strand.
ATGGCGTCGAATTCCATGAAGGTCTCCTCCCACCCCCGCTCGGTAACGAGATCGTAGCCCGCGGCATGCACGTGGCACGTGTCGAGGCACACCCCAACGCGCCCCGTAAGCTTCACTCCGTCCCGGATCCGGTGAAGCTCCTCGAACCGTCGGCCGAGCGTCGTTCCCTGGCCGGCCACCGTCTCGAGGAGGATCATCACGTCCGGCGCGTGCGCTTCCGCCAGCGCGCGGTTCAGCGACTCCGCCACGCGGTCGCAGCCGTCCCGCACGCCCTCGCCTACGTGCGCTCCGGGGTGCGCAACAAGATAGGGAATCCCCAGCGCCTCGCAGCGTCGGAGCTCCTCCACGAGCGCGCCGATCGATCGCTCGCGCAGCACGGCATCCGGCGACGCGAGATTGATGAGGTAGGAGTCGTGCGCCGCGACGGAGACGAGCCCGCTCTGCTCCCACGCTTCGCGGAACGCACCGACCTCCGGGTCGTTGAGCGGCTTCGCCCTCCATTGATTGCAATTCCTGGTAAAGAGCTGGACCACGCGCGAGCGCACGCTGAGCGCCCGGGCCACCGCATTCGCGAGGCCGCCGGCGGTGCTCATGTGGGCGCCGAGGAGCGGCCCTTCCGTGGGAGCTGGGGCTGCCGCCCGCACCTTGGCGGGCGGGGTGTTTCGCCGGCTCGAGGGGCGCTTGCGGCGGGCCTTGGGGCGAGCCGGAGCGGGCTTCCGGCGGGACTTCGGGCGGGTTTTGCGTCGGGTTCTTTGCACTTTAGGAGTGGCTGGACCGAGCCGATGGGTCGTTCGGGTAACTACGCCAAGCGAGGATACACGCGGGGAGGCGGCCACGGCTAAGGGCAAACGGGGCGCGCGCTCTGGGGTGAGGGGGAAGCAAGCGAGCGCGACCGCCCCCCGCGTGCGTGCGACGCGTCCGGTGCCGCGGTACTGCGTGCTCTGCGGCACGGCGCTCCGCACGATCCGGGAGCACGGCGTGGCGCGCAAGGCGTGTCCGAAGTGCGGGTTCATCGCCTATCGCAATCCGGTGCCCGCGTGCGGCGTCGTGGTGATGCGCCGCGGACAGGTGCTCCTGGCGCGCCGCGCGCACCAGCCGAGGATCGGCGCGTGGGGGATCCCCGCCGGCTTCATGGAGTACGGGGAGCATCCCGAGGTGACGGCGGTCCGTGAAGCCCGCGAGGAGACGGGGCTTCGCGTCAAGCTCGACGGGCTGTTCGGCGTGTACGCGGGACGTGACGATCCGCGCACGCGCGCGGTCTTGATCCTGTATCGCGCCCGGATCACGGGCGGGAAGCTCACGGCGGGAGACGACGCGAGCGAGGTGGATTTCTTCCCTCTCGACCGTCTGCCCCGCCCGATCGCGTTTCGCGCGCACACGGAAGCGCTGCGCGATCTCAAACGGTGGCTTGCGAGGGAGCGTCGATGAGCGTCCGGGTCCTTCATCTGGCCGACATCCACCTCGGGGCCGCATTCCCGTCCATGCGGGAGCGCGGGCCGGAGCGGACGCGCGACCTCCTGGCCGCCTTCCTCCGCTCCATCGATTTCGCCACGCGCGACCCGAAGCCGGTCGACATGGTGGTGATCGCCGGCGACCTCTTCGACACGCATGATCCCGAGGAAGGGCTCGTCTATCAGGTCGAGGCCGCGATCGACAGGCTGGCGCAGGCCGGCCTTCCGGTCCTCATCTCGCCCGGGACGCACGACGCGCCTTCGTACCGCCGCTGCGTGTACCGGAGGCTTCGCCTGCCGTCGAGCGCCCACATCTTCCTCTCGCCCACGCTCGAGCCGGGCCCGCTCTTCACGGTGGGATCGGAGACGGTTCAGACCTACGGCATCGCCTACGACGCGGCTTTGTGCGAGCGACCGTTCGCCGACTTCCGTCCCTCCGGCCTCGTCGACTATCACCTCGCGGTCGTGCACGGCGCGCTCCAGGACAATCCGGCATGGAAGATCCGTCCGACCGACCTCCCGATGACCCGCCCGGAGATCGCGAAGTCGGGGCTCCACTACGTGGCGCTCGGCCACTTCCACAACTTCGCCGAGATCCGCGAGAACGGCGTGGTTGCGGTCTATCCGGGCACGCTCGAGGGAAAGCGGTTCGGGGAGAACGGCCCCCGGTACCTGGTTGTCGCCACGCTGAGCCGGGACGGCGTCACGCTCGACCGGACGCCCTGGAACGTCCGCACGCTCCACGACGCGGTGATCGACCTGGGGCTCTCCGAGCTTCGAGGCGAGGACCAGCTCGAGTCGCGCCTCCTCGCCTTCGCGGGGGATCGCGAGATCACGCGCATCCGGATCGAGGGACCCGCCGACTTCGTCTTCGACGCGGACCGCGTGCAGAGGCGGCTCGCGCCCAAGTTCTTCCATCTCGAGATCGAGGACAAGACGTACGTCGTCAACGCCGCGCTCCTGACCCGCTACAAGGACGAGCCGACCGTGCGCGGCGTGTTCGTGCGCCGGATGCTCGAGAAGATCGATCGCGCCCCCGACATCGCGACGCGGGAGGCCGCCACCCACGCCCTGAGGCTGGGACTCGCCGAGTTCCAGAATCCGCGCCATGCGCCTTGAGCGGGTGACGGTCGAGGGCTTCGGCCCCCTCACGAATTTCGACGCGGTGCTGGAGCCGAAGCGGCTCAACCTCTTCATCGGGCCGAACGAGTCGGGGAAGTCGACGTTCGCGTCGGCGATCGTCTCGGCGATCTTCGGCTGTGTGTCCGTGGAGCAGGAGACGCTGACGCGGCCCTGGTCCGGCGGCAAGCACGCGGTGGCGGTGACGTTCACCACGCTGACCGGCCGGTTCCGCGTGCGGCGCGACTTCGCGACGCATGACGTGCGCGTCGATCGCATGGCGGGCGATCAGGACACGGTCGAGTCCACGGTGTTCCAGGGGATCGCGAACCCGCGCGGCAAGAGCGCGGAGCAGCTCCAGTACGAAGAGCTCCTGCGCGGCTGGTTCGGCTTCACCGAGGCGCGGCTCTTCCGCGAATCGTCCTTCGTGCACGAGAACGGCCTCGAGACCCAGGTCAGCCCCGAGCTGCGCCACATCGTTTCCGGCGCCGTCGAGGCGGACTACCAGGAGATCGAGAACGCGCTGATGGAGCGTCTCGACTCGCTCACGCGCGAGCATCCGTTCGATCCCAGGGCGCGGAAGCGCGTCAACCGCTCGATCGAGAATCGCGAGGAGCGTCTCGAGCAGCTCCGCGAGCGGCGGAAGCGCTCCGAGAGCGTGCTCACGGAGCTCAAGTCGCGCGTGGCGGAGCAGGACGGGATGGAATCTAGGCTCTCCGATCTCAAGTCCGATCTCGCGACCAAGGAGCGGCTCGTCAACGACCTCGACACGTGGCTTCGCCTGCGCGACGACCAGCGCCGCCATCTCAAGCGCGCGCCGGACATCGGCACCGAGCTCGTGAACGTGCGCCGCGCGCGGGGCCAGGTGCAGGACATCGACCGGAAGATCCGGGAGGATCTCGGCTATCTCGCCAACGCGCCCGAGGAGGCGGAGGCGGATCTGATGCGGCTGGGCATGCTTCGATCCCAGCGTGCCAAGCACCAGAAGACGGCCGAGGAGGCGCGAAAGAAGACGGACGGCTCCGGGTCGGGCTCGCCGATGGTCGCGGTCCTGATCTCGATCCTTCTTGGCGGCGGAGGCGCGGCAGGCGCGTGGCTCACGCTCCACAATCCCTGGGTCGCCGGGGGCATCGCGGGCGCGGGCCTCATCGGCGCGGTGATGTTCGGAGCCATGCTGGGCCAGAAGTCCCAGCGCTCGCGCTCGCTCGCCGAGACCCATGTCCGCGTGCTCGAGGAGAATATCCGCACCCTGTCGCAGGAGATCGACCAGGTCGAGATTCGAGTGAATCCCTACCTGGCCGGACGCACGATGGAGGTCGTTCTCGAGGACGTGAAGCGCTACCGCGCCATGATGCAGGAGCGGCGCGAATCGGCCGCCGTGCTCCAGTCGATGCCAGTGCCCGAGCGGCTCGAGGCGGAGTCGAAGGAAATCGACGAGGCCGTGTCGACGCTCCGCGCGAAGGAGAAGGCGCTTCTCCAGCAGTCGCCGTTCCTGGCCCCGCTGCGCGAGGACGCGGTGAAGGCGGCCGAAGCGGCGGAGCGGCTCCGGCGCGAGGCGACGGCGCTTCGGACCAAGATCCAGGCGGAGCAGGATTCCTTCGACGCGGCGCTCCGGCGCGGCGGCGGTGGTCCATCCGAGAACGACGCCGAGAATCTCGCGATCCTGGACGAGACGATCGCTTCCGAGGAGGAGGCGCTCGCGCGCGAGGAGCGCCAGCGGGACGCGCTCCTGATCGCGCTCGAGGTGCTCCGCGATTCCGTGCTCGCGTACCAGGAGGAGCACGTGCACCGGCTCGCGCGCGAGGCGGGGGACACGCTGGAGCGGCTCACCGAGGGCCGATACGTGAAGGTGAAGCTCGACGCCGACCTCAAGCCGACCCTCGCGACACCGGAGCGGGAAGGGCTCCCGCTCGAGTCCCTCAGCCGGGGCACGCGGGACGCGTTCTACCTGGCCCTCCGGGCCGCCCTCGCGCAGGAGCTCTCGGCTCGGGAGCCTCTGCCGCTCATCCTGGACGACCCGATCGCCCACTTCGACGAGGAGCGCCGGGGCTCCTTGATCCGAATCCTCGAGGAGCTGGCGGGGAACATCCAGGTCCTTCTCCTGACGCACGATCGGGGCGTCCTGAACCAGGTCCGGGAAGCGCACGTCACCGGCGTGGGCGCGGTCGCCCGCCCGCGGGACGCGAAGACCAAGGTCTCGGTCCGCCCGTAGCCCCACGCGGCCCCTAGCCGCGCCCCCCAAGCCCACAAACCCAAGCTCCGCAGTTCTTTCGGCTCAAGGTGTGGCTCGAACGAGCCGACCTTTCTCGCGTATGACCACCCCGACGACTCCGTCCAGCCCTAGCCGTCCTTCGCCGGCTCCGTCGCCCGCGGGGAAACCCGGCTCGCCCGAGCAGCGCGCGGACCGGATCCGCGATCAGGTGCTCGCGCTCGACGTGAAGCGCGTGGCCGACTGGATCGGGGCGCTCGTGCGCACGATCAAGGCGACGCGCACGTATCTCTCGAACAACCCCACGCTTCACAAATTCCAGGTCGAGCTCGAGTCGCGCACGTGGTCCTGCTTGAAAGAAGCAGGCGACATCACGCTCGTCGTGCAGCAGTTCGATCTTCTCTACGAGAACTACTCCGTCTACCACAACGCGGACCGGAACGATTCCCTCGCCTTCCGCTTCTACGGCGACGGTGTTCGCGTGATCACGTTCCGCGAAGGGCTCGAGCCGCACGAACTGCGCGCATTCATCGACGTGCTGAAGCGCTCGATGGAGACGGCGCAGGTGCAGGACGACGTCGTCACGCTCCTCTGGGAGCGGGACTTCCGGCACATCGAGTACCAGTTCATCCCGCTCGAGGATCTCACCGAGGAGTCGGGCGAGATCCTCAATCCCGAGGACGAAGAACTGGCGGTCAGCGAAGGCGGCGGGATTCCGTGGCCGTCCGGCTTCGCGCCGTCGTCCGAGGACGAGATGCCCGCTCAGGTCGTGGACGTCGCGCCGGAACAGTCGACGGACGCGCCGACCGGCGAAGCGTCCACGGTCACGGGCCCGACTCGGGAGCGCTCCGACGATTGGGAGCCCACGGTGCACGCGGCGCCCGCGTACGACAGCACGATCGGCGTCCAGTTCGGGCTCACCGACGAAGAAAACGCCACGCTCGAGGTGTCGATCCGCGAAGAGGAAGGGCGCCAGCTCGGCCGCGAAGTGCTCGAGATCGTGGCGACGATCCTCGCGCACGAGGACACGCCGGCCGGGTTCCTCGACTCCGCGACCGCGTTCCAGCGCTTCATCGAGCTCGCGATCGAGGAGGGCGAGGTGGCCCGCGCCAACGACCTCGTCGCCCGCCTCCGGAGCATCGCGGCCGATTGCGCCAAGAAGAACGCGGAGTTCCCGGGGCTCGCCGAGCAGGTGGTCCGCGAAGTCGGGCGTCCCAGCTTCCTCGGCCTCATGGCTCCGACGCTGAACGCGCGTCCCGAGATCGATCCCGGCATCCTCACCAACTTCCTGGTCCAGCTCGGCCCGTCCGCGGCGCCCGCGATCTGCGATCTGCTGGGGCAGGTCAATCAGATGAAGTTCCGGCGGGCGCTCTGCGAGGCGCTCGCGATCTCCTGCAAGAACGACGTCGAGGTCCTGATCGAGCGACTGGGCGACACGCGCTGGTACGTGATCCGGAACATCGTCTACGTGCTCGGCCGGATCGCGCACCAGGGCGTGGAGCGCGCGCTCGACCGGGCGCTCCACCACGAGGACGTCCGCGTGCGGAAGGAAGCGGTCCGCGCGCTCGGGAACATCGAGAGCCCGACGAGCCGCGCGTACCTCGTGTCCGCGTTCCGGGACACCGATGCCGGCGTTCGCATCCAGGCAGCCATGACGCTCGCGATGCGCCGGGACGACCGCGCGTCGCAGAGCCTCCTCGGCGTCATCCAGGGAACCGAGTTCGGCCGGCGCGACACGAACGAGCGGCAGGCGTTCTTCGAGGCGCTCGGCCGCTGCGGCTCCGACGCGCTCGTGCCGCGGCTCGACCAGATGCTCACGAAGGGGGGCCTCTTCCGCTCCTCCAACGAAGAGGAGCGCCTCCACGCCGCGCTCGCGCTGGCGTGGCTCGGCACGCCGAACGCGCTCCAGGTGCTGAACCGCGAGATCACCAGCAAGCGCGAGCCGATCCGGAAGGCCGTCGAGACGGCGCTCTCCGCGGTTCGGAACGCCGGCTTGGCGACGAAAGACCCGGCCCCGGGCGACGAGGAGGACGAGTGAGCGGCGCTACCCGCACGACGCTTCCGACGACGCGCTCGACCAGGGACGACACCTCCAGCCGCCTGGTTCTCCAGGGGCGGAGCCTCTCCATCCAGCTCTGCGTCCTCTTGAAGACCGCGCGCATCCACGACGTCGGGAACCTGGCGTTCCAGGGGCCGATGTCCGCGATCATCGAGACCGTGGACCAGATGTGGACGGCGGAAGGGAAGTTCAAGCTCCAGGCGATCGGCGACTTCCTCTACGTGAACCAGCTCCGGCTGCGCGTCGATGCCTCGTCCTATCCCAGCTACCAGTACCTGATCGACGAGCTCAAAACGCGCGACCTGAGCGGCTTCCAGTTCGCGGGCCGGCTCACGCCGCCCGAGGTGAAGAAGTTCGTCCGGCTCTTCCTCGACGTCGATCCCAAATCGGAGAGTCCGTTCGACGACTTCACCGACTCGCTCGCGAAGCTCTCGGTCCAGAACATCGTTCCGATCCGGACGGTGATGCCCAAGGAAGGCGCCGTCACGGCCGAGGAACGCCGCGACGGCCGGAAGGCAGCGAAGCGGGGCTTCTACCGGGCGATCGAGTCCGCGCGCACCGTGATGCTGAGCGCGCGCGATCACCGGCCGGTGGATCTAAGGAAGGCGAAGCGCGCGGTCCAGTCCATCGTCGATCTCATCATCGACGAGGAGTTCTCGCTCCTCGGGCTCACCGCGATCAAGAATCACGACGAGTACACGTTCCAGCACTGCGTGAACGTGTCGATCCTGTCCATCGCCGTCGGCCAGAGGCTCGGGCTCTCGAAGAAGATGCTCGGAGAACTGGGCGTGGCCGCTCTGCTCCACGACCTCGGCAAGGCGTCCATCCCGCCCTGGGTGCTCAACAAGGCCGGGAAGCTCACGCCCGAGGAGTGGAAGCTCGTCGTGGACCATCCGGTCCAGGGCGTGAAGATGATCGCCCGCATGCGGGGACTGAACGACCTCGCGCTCCGCTCGATGATCGTGGCCTACGAGCACCACATCAATGTCGACAAGAGCGGCTACCCGCAGCTCGAAGGGCACATGGATCAGTCGCTCTTCAGCCGGATCGTCGCGATCGTGGACTGCTTCGACGCCATGACGGCGCACCGCGCCTACCGGAAGAGCGCGTTTCCTCCGTACGCGGCGCTCCACCAGATCATCTCGCAGAACCGGAACAAGTTCGATCCGCTCCTCATCAAGGCGTTCATCAACACGGTGGGGATGTACCCGGCGGGGACGACGGTGCTCCTCGACACGAACGAGATCGCGGTCGTGATCTCGCACAACGCGACGGATATCTTCCGTCCGAGGGTGCAGGTCGTGGCGGACTCGGACCGGAAGCCCGTCCAGGACGGCACGATCATCGATCTCACCGCGCGCGACGAGGCCAACGCCACCTATCTGGTCACCATCGTCTCCGCGCTCGACCCCGAGGAGTACGGCATCAACATCGCCGACGTGCTGACGTAGGCTCGGCTCGCTACTTCGCTACGACGAACCTTCCCCGCTGAACCCCCGAAGATAGCTCCAGGCTGTAGAAGAACACGCCCGACGGCAGAGCCTCGCCTCGCTCGTTCCGTGCCGCAAACGGCACTTCATGCGCGCCAGCCCCATACGTCGCTCCGTGGATCAAGGTTCGAACACACCGGCCGGAGACATCGTACAACCTCAGGGTCACGGCCCCGGGCGATGGCAGCGTGAACTCGAGCATGCCCTCCGGGTTGAGCGGGTTGGGTGAGATCCGCGCCGGCCGAATCTCTCCCGTACCGAGGACCGTGAGCATTGCCGAGGCATGGATTCGTCTGTGGTCAAAGAGCCGCCCGTCGATCGCCACCTCCACGTCCATCCGGCCCCGGAAGGGCTCGAAGAGCGTCCGGAAATCCTCGGAGCGGAACGAGGCGGCCAGCTCACGGATTCCGTCGTGATTCGTATCGCCCTCCGGCATCGTCTTGCCTTGGACGGCCGCGATGTGGGTCGTCGAGCCTGGACCCGCGTAGGACAGAGTCAGGGTCGACGGGTCCACGTCCTCGTTCTCGTACGAGGCGCCCACGGGCTGGACCTGAAGCGTCAAGTCACCCGACCGCGCGAGCGGGATGGGATGGCGTCCGCCCCGAAGGAACGCTGTCGCATCGAGGCTGGTCGACGTCGCGAACACGTAGATGCGGCCATATCTCTGATTCGGCGATCCGACGAAAATCTCGGCGACGCCGTCCCCGTCCCAGTCCGCGGCCGTCAAGATCGTGCCGCTCGGGATCGAGGTCCCATCGTATCGGAGCGTGACATCAGGCACCGCGTCGGGTGAATGGCCGCCGAAATACACGACGATCTCGAAGGTTGTGGCTACGAGGATGTCCGGAACCCCATCGCCGCTCACGTCCTTCCCTCCGAAGACCCACCGGCCGAAGGTGCTGTCCGATTCACTCGCCAGGACCAGGTCAGGCGACGGGTAGGAGACCGGCGATGCGGAACCGAAGTAGACGTAGGCGCGGCCGGAGGAGATGCTCCCGTCGTCGTGGACGACCGGCGCGCCGACAACCAGATCATCGAATCCATCGGCGTTGAAGTCTCCGGCGCTCGACATCGGCTGAGTGAGCGAGGGTATCGACAGCGGAGTCATGGCGAGGAAGGCGTCGGGGACCGTGTCGGTGACCGCTCCCCCGAGGAACAGCGTCGCGCGGCCGTGTCCAAGAGGACATGGCGGCGAACCGAATCCGCTCTCCCCGACGAGGACGTCGCTGTACCCGTCGCCGTTCATATCGCCCGCGGGTGTCATGCTCGTCGGGAACCCCCACCCGACAATGGGAGGCAGGGGCGGGCTGAACGACGCGTCGGGTCCGGCGTCAAGCGACGCCGATCCGGAATGGATGTAGACCCGCCCGAAGCTCTGCGGATCGGCCCGTTTCCCGATCGCGAGGTCGGCGAATCCGTCCCGGTCCAGATCCATGACCGAGAGGGCCGATCCAAAAAACTGACGCGTGGGAGCTTGGCGGGGCTCGGGGTCATGGAGCACGAGATCGGCCTGCGCGTCGGGGACCTTGCTCCCGAGGTAGACGTAACAAGCCTGTTCGGCGTCGTGACCGGGGATTGCGAGCGGATCGCCGAGGACGATGTCCGAGTAGCCGTCCCCGTTCAGGTCGCCGGCTGCGATGACGGACCCATATCCGTACGTGAGCGGGTTCGAGGGCTTGGCCAATAGAAGGTCGAGCGTGGTGTCCACCTGAGCACTACCCAGGTACAGGAAGGCCGAACCGCCAAACCATCCCGGGACAGCAGCCAGGAGATCTTCATACCCATCGCCGTCGACGTCGCCGACCCCGGCGATGAACGAACCGAATCCGATCGACGGTCCCAGGATGGTGGCGATCAAGTGAGGATCTGGTGGTGGAGGCGGAATATCCAGCGGGGAGGCCGCCGATCCAGGAATGAGGAACGGGGCGAAGAGAAGAATCGCGAGGCCCGGGAACAAGAGAATGGGACGCATGAGCGTCATCTCCGCGACGTGCGCCGGCCCGCGGGGGAGATATCGAATATCTTACTCCCCTCGTTCGCGGCAAGCCATGCGGAAGCCTTCGTGACCCTCGCGAGGCCCGTCTTGACCCCCGCGCAACTCCCCGCTAAACTCTTACGGTTTCGCTACTTTCCTCCTGAATTGAGGAGACCCTCCGTTGAGCCTGCGCCCACCGCGCGCCCTCATCGTGGACAAGGACTCGTCCGAGACAGCCGAGCTGAAAGCGTTCCTGTCCGCCAACGACATCGACGTCGAGTGGGCGAAGGACGGGGAGCAGGCGTTCAACATCCTCGATGGCGCCAGCGCCAACGGCTCCGGCGAGACGGCGCCCCCCGGCCCCGAGGTCGTGATCACCGAGCTCAAGGCGCACCGCGTGGACGGCATGCGCCTCCTCGAGGTGGCGAAGAAGCGGAATCCCGAGGTCTGCGTGATCTTCATCGCGGACCAGGGCTCGCTCGAGCTCGCGACCGAAGCGATGCGGCAAGGGGCCTACGACTTCCAGCACCGTCCCCTCAACCGGGACAAGATGCTCGCCGTCATCCGCCGCGCGCTCTCGCACCAGCAGCTCGTGAGCCGCGCGGAGGACCTCGCCGACCGCCTCGACCGGAGGCTCCGCATCCCGAGCCTCACGGGGCAGTCGCGCGTGATGGAAGACCTCAAGGACAAGATCCTCCAGATCGCGCCGACGCGCGCCACCGTGCTCATCTACGGTGAGACCGGGACGGGCAAGGAGCTGATCGCACAGGCCATCCACCAGCTCTCGCCCCGGAAGGACGAGCGCTTCGTGAAGCTTCACTGCGCGGAGCTCTCGGCCAACATCATCGAGAGCGAGCTCTTCGGGCACGAGAAGGGGTCGTTCACCGGCGCCGATCAGCAGCGGAAAGGGCGTTTCGAGATCGCGGACCACGGGACGCTCTTCATCGACGAGATCTCCGAGATCTCGGCCCCGATCCAGACGAAGCTCCTCCGCGTGCTTCAAGACCGGCAATTCGAGCGCGTCGGCGGGAACGAGACCGTGACCGTGGACGTGCGCGTGATCGCGGCGACGAACCGCCGGCTCGACCTCATGGCCGCGCGGGGGTTGTTCCGCGAGGACCTCTTCTACCGGCTCAAGGTGATCCAGCTCGAGGTGCCGCCGCTTCGCGACCGGCGGGAGGACATCCCGCTCCTGATCGAGGCCTTCATCCGGGAGTTCGACAAGGAGCACGGACGCAAGGTCACCGGTGTCACCCGCGGGGTGGTGGACCGGATGATGGAGTACGAATGGCCGGGCATCGTGCGCGAGCTCAAGAACACGATCGAAGAGATGGTGATCTTCGCCCAAGGGCGGAAGCTCCTCGACGTGTCCGATCTCCCGATCACGATCCGCCAGCAGCGCGCCTCCGCGGCGACGGCCATGCCCGTGTCGGTGGGCATGTCGATGAACGAGATCGAGCGCGCGGCGCTCGAGGCGACGCTCCGCTCCGTGGGCTACGACAAGCAGCGCGCGGCGAAGATCCTCGGGATCGGACTTCGGACCCTCTACCGGAAGCAGAAGGAGTACGGACTGTGAGCGAGCGGACCGAGACCGCGGCTCCGGCTCTGGGCGGACGCCCGGCCCAGGGCATCTCCGAGGTCATCCTGGTCGTGAAGGACGTCGCGCGGTCGTTCGCGTTCTATCGCGACGTCGTCGGGCTCGCCGTCGACAACGCCGGCAACGAGAAGTTCGCCTGGCTCTGGGCGGGCCCGCCGGGGAAGTCGCAACGGATCGGGATCACGACGGGGCCCTTGTCGTTCGGCGCGGCGCACGTGAAAGGGCCGCTCCATTTCGCGTTCGGGACCGAGGACGAGCGCATCGAGGAGCTCAAGGCCGCGCTCGAGCGCCATGGGCTCGAGGTGGAGGGGCCGGTCTCGTTCCCGTTCTGGGGCGCGCGATCGATCTACTTCAGCGATCCCGACGGCAATCGCGTCGAGTTCTGCGGCTTCGGCCCGACGCAGGGCACGGGGCGGGTCCACATCAAAGCCAAGCGCTGACCTCCGTCGCGGCAGACTCTCTCGTTAGGCTCACTACAACGACGACAAGACTAGGGCGATGAAGATGACCGAGGCCGCCAGCACCACTCCGGTGCCGGCCAACCCCGCCGCCGACCCGAGCTGAGCTCCGACATACGACCCGCGCTCCTTCACCTCCCCATGGGTATCCCGTCGCTTGGTCTCGAAGATCTGGTACGCGATGCCGAACGAGGCGGAGGGATTGACACCGACTCGCAGAATCGGTGCGGGTGTCACCAGCTCCTTGTTGTCCTCCTCATGCCCGAACAGGATCAGGCCCGGCGCCAGGTCCACGCTCGCGCTCTTGCCGAGCCAGTATCGAAGCCTGCCACGCAAACCGAAGTGCGTTCTGTCGGAGCCGTCCCCTCCCGCGAACAGGGAGCCGCCGATCGAGATGCGGCTCGTGACGTTGTGCGCCGCTCCCCCGTCGAAGGAGAGGTAGTAGCGCTCCTCGGACGCGTGACGCTCATCCTCGTTCAGCCGGCGGAGCACCGTCAGCTCGGTGACTCCGAACGTGCCGCAGTGCGCCCGGGGTCCAGCGTGCCAGGAGAACGACTTCCTTGGCGGCGCGTCCCCCTCCGCCAGGTCGAGCACAGCACCGCACCCCGCAGCGGAGGCGACACCGGCGGCCAGCGTGAGCCCTCGAAGGGTTCGAAGGCCGGCACGAATCAAGGCGACGTTGGCGCTCATGCCCACTCCAACGCCACCGGTCATCAAAAACGCACGCCGCCTACCGCGCCGCCCGCAGCTCCCCGGCGATCCGCGCGATCTCCTGGTTGATCCTCGCCGCCTCGGCAGGATCCCGAGCCAGGCGCGCCGCCTCCTGGAGCGCCGCGATCCCCTCCGCCGGCTTGTGCATCCCGTTGATCAGGATCAGCGCCGCCTCGCGCGCCGCGGCGAAGCGGTCCGGATGGTCTTCGGGAATCTGGCCGAGTACTTGAAGCGCCTCGTCGAATCGCTCCAGCTCCGCGAGCACCGAGCCCATGCGGATCAGCGCGCGCGCGTCGTGAGAGATCTCGTAGCACCTCCGGTATTCGGCGAGCGCCTCGTTCGGCTTGCCGAGCGCCTGGAGCGCGATGCCGTGATAGAGGTGGATGACGCCGTCGTTGGGTGAGCGCTCCACGCCGAGCGCGGCCACGCGCTCCGCCTCTCCGTACTTCTCGAGCTGGAGCTTGGCGTAGGCGAGCGTGTTGAGGAGCCGGGGCGTCATCTGCGCGGCGCGCACCTGGAGTCCTCGATCAGCCCATTCCTCCGCGCGGTCGTCCTGGTTCAGCCGGCCGAAGAGCACCGCGTAATCGGCGCACCAGAGCCCGACGCGGGTCACCGCGGTGGGCGCGGGCATCGCGGCCCGGAACACGCTGTCCCGCTCGGCTCGCGTGCTCACCTTGGGCGGGACGCGGCGCACCTCGATGATCGGACCGGACATCGTCCTGGGGTCCGCCTTCCAGACGACCGGCGCGTTCGCGTGAATCCAGCGGTAGTACGCCGACTCGACCGGATACGCGAGGGAGTCGACCGCGAAGCGGTGCGACACCTCCTGCGACGTGACGTAGTACTCGAGTCCGTCCAGGAATTCACGGTGGTAGGCCGGGCGCACGAGGGGCGCGCGCGTCGCGAAGAAGGGCCAGATCACGATCGACCGCTCGTCGGCGCGGAACACCGGCCCGTACAGCTCGACCCCCATCGGGGCGGTGGCCGGGATGTTCTCGAGGATCCATCGCCGCACGACGTGCCGCGTATCGGGAAGCGCGAGCGCGCGCCGGAGCCCGACGTACTCGGGGAGCGGCCACGCGACCGCGGTCAGGGCGAGGAGGGCCGGCGCGAGCACGACCGCGCGGCGTCCTGCCTCCCGGGCCATGAGCCAGCGCCCCGCTTCGATCACGGCGAGCGCGGCCGCGATGAAGAGCACCGGCATCGCGACCAGCATGTACCGCTCCTGCGCCGCCTTGAGCACGCCGTTCGCGAGCACCATCACCGCTGGGATCAAAGCGATGGCCTGCGCCGCCCGTCCGCGGCGCCAGAGGTAGCCGCTCCCCGCGATCCCGAGCAGGTAGGCCGCCCACCCCATCGCGTGCGGCAGCGACACGGTGATGTACGTGGGGAGCGAGAACGGAAACGTGGTCTGCCCGACCCAATCCGAGAAGAGCGCGCTCCGCTGCGTGCCGATGTCGCGGAGGGTCGTCTTCCAGTCGATGAACGTGAACGGAGTCGCCACGACGAGCGCGGCGAAGACCGCCAGGAGCGCCAGCCCGTACCCGCGGCTCCGCCAGAAGTCCCGTCCGTACGCCACCGCCAGCGGAATCACGAGGATCAACGGCACGTACTTGCATGCGCCCGCGAAGCCGATCATCGCGCCGGCGATGATGGCGTCCCGCTCGGAGCCCGTTTCGGCGAGGCGAGTCATCGCGATGGCGGCGAGGAGGACGAAGAGGAGCGCCAGGAGATTGGGGTCGGCGACGTGCTGCGACGTCTGGATGTGGAGCGGGTTGAGCGCGAGGAGGAGTCCGCCCAGGAGCCCCACCTCGCGTCCGGCCAGCCGCTGGCCGAGCCGGAACGTAAGGAACACCGTGACCGCTCCCACGAGCACGCCCGCGAGGCGCGCGAGCAGGAAGCACTGATCCACGTGCTCCGTGAAGAACTCGACGAAGTCCCTCGCGCTGCCGTCCGGATGCGACAGGCCCCACCACGCCTTGAACGCGATCTGGCAGACGAGCGCGAAGTAGAAGCTGAAGGCGGGCCAGCCGCCGGTGTGCGGGTTGAGGTCCCAGTGCCGGAGGCCGCCGCTCCACATGACCCAGGCCCGGCCCATCGTCGTGCGGTCGGTCTCCTCGACCACGGAGTCGTCGAGGACGTTGATCTTGAGGGTCGGGTCGGGCAGACGGTCGGCGACCCCCCAGAGCCGGATCGCGATCGAGAGCGCCACGAGCAGGAGCGCCAGCCGGTCCGCCTTCCGCAGGCGATCCATCCAGGACGGGCCCTTGGCCTTGGGCGGAGCGGGGTGAGGCGCCTTAGCTCCGCGCGCGCCTCTAGCTTGCAGCCGGTTCTTCTGTCGCGAGCCACCTGCCATATGGGCAATCTCCTCGACCGACCGGGATCGCGCCGCGGGGGCGCGCCGAAGGCCGGGTCAGTCTATGTGGATGCCTGCCAAGGGGCTAGTCCCGAAAGTTAGCACTCCGGCATGGGGATTGCGCATCTAAGGCTCACGGGAAGGGGCAGAGGCTCCTCCTTTGCCCATTTGTCACCCAACCACAATCCACAAGGAGTACTCGAATCATGAATGTGAAGCCGCTCGCTGACCGTATTCTCGTCCGCCGTCTCGAGGACACCGAGGTGAAGCGCGGTGGGATCATCATTCCCGACACCGCCAAGGAGAAGCCCCAGCAGGCCGAGGTCGTGGCCGTCGGCCCGGGCCGCATCACCGACGACGGCAAGCGCGTCGCCCTCGAGGTGAAGACGGGCGACAAGATCCTCATGGGCAAGTACTCGGGCACCGAGGTCAAGATCGACGGCAACGAGTACCTCATCATGCGCGAGGACGACGTCCTCGCGATCGTCGGCTAACGCGAGCCTCTCTCACCGATAAAGGAGCTAGAACGAATGGCTGCCAAGGAAATCATTTTCGACGAGAAGGCCCGCCAGGCCATTCTCATCGGAGTTCAGACCCTCGCGAAGGCCGTGAAGGTGACCCTCGGTCCCCGCGGCCGGAACGTCGTCCTCGACAAGAAGTGGGGCTCGCCCACGATCACCAAGGACGGCGTGACCGTCGCGAAGGAGATCGAGCTCGAGGACCGCTACGAGAACATGGGCGCGCAGATGGTGCGCGAGGTCGCGACGAAGACCTCCGACGTGGCCGGCGACGGCACGACCACCGCGACCGTTCTCGCGGAGTCGATCTTCCGTGAGGGCCTCCGCAACGTGACCGCCGGCTCGAACCCGATGGGCATCAAGCGCGGGATCGACAAGGCCGTGAAGGCCGTCGTCGAGGAGCTCAAGTCGATCTCCAAGCCGGTGAAGGAGACCAAGGAGATCCTCCAGGTCGGCACGATCTCCGCGAACGGCGACACCGAGATCGGCGAGAAGATCGCCGAGGCGATGGACAAGGTCGGCAAGGACGGCACGATCACCGTCGAGGAAGCCAAGTCGATGGACACGACCCTCGACCTCGTCGAGGGGATGCAGTTCGACAAAGGCTACATCTCGCCGTACTTCGTGACGGACAAGGAAGGCATGGAAGCGGTCCTCGACGACTGCTACATCCTCCTCTACGAGAAGAAGCTCTCGAACATGAAGGATCTCCTCCCGCTGCTCGAGAAGGTGGCCCAGAAGGGCAAGCCGTTCCTCGTGGTCGCGGAGGATGTCGAGGGTGAGGCGCTCGCGACCCTGGTCGTGAACAAGCTCCGCGGCACGCTCTCGGCCTGCGCCGTCAAGGCGCCGGGCTTCGGCGACCGCCGGAAGGCCATGCTCGAGGACATCGCGATCCTGACGGGTGGCAAGCTGATCACCGAGGACCTCGGGATCAAGCTCGAGACCGTGAAGGTCGAGGACCTCGGCCGGGCGAAGCGCGTCACGATCGACAAGGAGAACACCACGATCGTCGAGGGCGTCGGCAAGCAGTCCGACATCACGGGCCGGATCAGCCTCATCAAGAAGCAGATCGAGGACACGACCTCCGACTACGACAAGGAGAAGCTCCAGGAGCGTCTCGCGAAGCTCGCCGGCGGCGTGGCCGTCATCAATGTCGGCGCGGCGACCGAGACCGAGATGAAGGAGAAGAAGGCCCGCGTCGAGGACGCGCTCCACGCGACCCGCGCGGCCGTCGAGGAAGGGATCGTTCCGGGCGGCGGCGTCGCTCTTCTGCGCTGCCTGCCGGCCATCGAGAAGCTCGAGCTCACGGGCGACGAGAAGATCGGCGCGAACATCGTCAAGCGCGCGCTCGAGGAGCCGCTCCGTCAGATCGTGAACAACGCCGGGCTCGAGGGATCGGTGATCGTCGAGCACGTGAAGAAGGAGAAGAAGGCCGCGGTCGGATTCAATGTCGCGACCGAGAAGTACGAGGATCTCTTCGAGGCGGGCGTGGTCGATCCGACCAAGGTCACGCGCACGGCGCTCCAGAACGCGGCGTCGGTGGCGGCCCTTCTCCTCACGACCGAGGCTCTGGTCACCGAGATCGCCGAGAAGAAGAAGCCGGCCGCGATGCCTCCGGGTGGTGGCGGCGGCGGCTACGACGACATGTACTAGAACTTCCCACGGCCGGCCTCGGCCGGGCGCGTCCGCTATGGAAGGCTAGCGCGCTGAAGAGGTGATGAACGGAAGGGGGTGGAGCGAAAGCTCCACCCCGTTTCTATTTCTGGTATCGCCCGTTCGCTTTGGACTCCACGATGCGTTGTTCCCCAAGCAAGGAGATAGCTTCCCCGCAAACCGTCCGGAGGGAGAGGCGACCGATGAACGCATGGCGCGGCGTGCTCCGATCTGCCGTCGTGGGTCTGGCATTCCTGTTCACCGGGGGATGCGGGCCGAGGGTGGACTTCCTCCACAGGGAGCCCGATTTCGGGTACCCCACCCTCAAGCAAGGAGGGATCGCCGCACTCGGGGGGGTCACCACCCAGGGGAGCCCTGAGGGCCGGCGCTCGCTCCGCGAGCCTCTATCCCAGGGTCTGGAAACCGCTCTCCGGGGGGAGCGCCGCGACCTGACGGTGCTCGGGGTCGACCAGGTTCTCTGGGAGATCGGGGATGGCTTCCGCGAGGACCTGCTCGATGCCTTCGATCGAGACGGCGGGCTGGAACAGGAGGACCTGGCGCTTCTGGACAGCCTGGTGGGGGACCAGGCCCGGTACGTCGCGCTCGCCAGGGTCGAGGACCAGTGGATCACCCGGGACGAGGCGGAAGACGAATCCGAGCCCAACGAGACCAAGACCACCGTGACGGTTTCGCTCACGATTCGCGTCGCGTTCGTGGTCTACGACCTTCAGGCCGGTCGCTCGGTCTGGAGCGCGACCCTAACGGGCTCCGACAAGAACTCCTCGACCTTCACCGATAAGGAGCAGGGTTTCTGGGCAACCCTCGCGAGCGCGGTCCTGGGCCTCGATGATCACGACGACCCGTCGGCTCCCAACGCGGCCGGCACCCTCCGGAAGATCTTCTCCAAGTTCGCCAAGGAGCTGCCGAGCGACGACTAGCCGCTCCGCACCCGTCCTCGTTCTGCCCCGATGGCTCGACCGAGCCACGACACGTCGCGAGATCACCCTACGCGGCGGCCCCGAAATCGCGATCTCACCCACTCGTGCGGCAGGCTGCTTCGAGCCATTGCAAGACATTGCCGCACAGCCACTTCGTAAGAGTTCGACCATGATCCCGTGGTCGATTCCTTGCATTCGACTCAGGCATGATTCGCCGGGTGCTTCCGCTCCTGATCGCGTGCTCCATCGGTGTGCCCTCGGGTCGCGCCGCGGCTCAGATGGTCCGAGCCGATTTTCCGGTGACGGACGGCCCTGTCTACGTCACGGCGCTCTCGGGAAACACGCTCTACCTGGCCGGCGCGTTCACGCGCGTCGGGACGGCGCTCGGCAGCGCAGTCCCGGTCGATTCCGGCAGCGGCGCGGCGCTCCCCAACTTCCCCAAGTTCGACGGACCGGTGCACGCCATCCTCGCGGACGGCGCGGGCGGGTGGTACGTCGGCGGCGAGTTCACCAAGGCCGGCGGCGTGTCGCGCGCCAACCTGGCGCGCGTACTCTCGAACCTCACGGTCGCGTCCTGGAATCCGGGAGCCGATGGTGCTGTTCGCGCGCTCGCGCTGAGCGGCACCACGGTGTATGTCGGCGGTGACTTCTCCAACGTGGCGGGCCAGGGTCGAAGCCGGATCGCCGCGGTGGATGCATCCACGGGAGCCTTGAGCAGCTGGAATCCGAGCGCCATCGGCACGGCGGTCCGGACGCTCGCGGTGAGCGGCGCGACGGTCTATGCCGGCGGCGATTTCAGCACTATCGGTGGGCAGTCGCGCGCCAACATCGCGGCGCTGAGCACCGCCACCGGTCTGGCCATGGCGTGGAATCCCAGCGCGAGCACCGTCGTGGACGTCATCGTCGTGAACGGCCCCACGGTCTATGCCGGGGGTCTCTTCACGACCATCGGCGGACAGACGCGGCGTCGCATCGCCGCGCTCAACGCCTCGGACGGGCTGGCCACGAGCTGGAACCCCAACGTGACGATCGGCGAGGTTTGCGCGATCGCGGTGAGCGGCTCCACGGTCTACGCGGGTGGGAGCTTCAGCACGATCGGCGGGCAATCGCGCCAGAACCTGGCGGCGCTGAACGCGTCCGACGGCCTCGCGACGTCGCTGATCGCCACGACGAACGGCATCGTTCGCGTGCTTCAGATCCAAGGCCCGAAGCTCTTCGTGGGCGGGGAGTTCAACTCGTTCCGCTCGGAGGAGCGGCGATACCTGGCGGCTCTCGACACGGGCACGGGTCTGACGTTGCCGTGGAATCCGGCAGCGAACAATCCCGTGCACGCGATCGCGGTGAATGGAGCCTCCGTGTGCGTCGGCGGACTCTTCACGACGCTCGGGGGCCAGATCCGAAATCGCCTGGCCGCGGTCGACGCCGGCACCGGAGCCTTGCTGCCGTGGAATCCCGACAGCGACTCGGAGGTCTACGCTCTTGTCGTGAGCGGAGGCACGGTCTACGTCGGAGGCTACTTCGCATCGATCGGCGGTCAGCTCCGAAGCTTCATCGCGGCCGTCGATGCGGTCACCGGCGTGCCGACCGCGTGGGACCCGAACTCGAACGGGCAGATTCTCAGCCTGGCCGTCGCGAACGGCGTGGTCTACGTCGGCGGCAGCTACACGTCGATCGGAGGCGCCGCGCGCAATTCCCTGGCGGCGCTCGACCCCGCCACGGGCCTCGCCACGGCCTGGAATCCCGGCGCCAACGATTGGGTGATGTCGCTCCTTCCGGGAACGGGCGTCATCTATGCCGGCGGTTATTTCACGTCGATCGGAGGGCAGTCTCGCTCCTACATCGCGGCCCTGAGCACCTCGACCGGCCTGGCGACGAGCTGGAATCCAGCGGCAAGCGCCCATGTGGAAGCGCTCGCCATGGGCACCTCGGTCGTCTACGCCGGGGGAGCCTTCACGACGATCGGAGGACAGCCGCGGAACCGGCTGGCCGCGGTCGCGACGGGGACGGGACTCGCCACCTCCTGGAATCCCAATGCGGACGACATCGTCTACTCCATGGCCGTCAACGGGAGCACGATGTACGTGGGCGGGAGCTTCACGACCATGGGAGTGTCCGGGCGAAGCCGCGTGGCGGCCGTCGATATCGCGAGCGGTGCCACGACCTCGTGGAATCCCTCGGCGGACGGCCCGGTGTACTCGATCGCCGCCACGGGCAGCCGGGTCTACCTGGGCGGTGAGTTCCTCGAAGTCGGAGGACTGCCGCAGAGCGGCGTCGCGAGCATCTTCCCGAACATCACCGCCGTCATCGAAGCCCCGAGCGCCGTCGAGACCGTGCTCGGTCCGCCTTCACCGAACCCGTTCGTCCAATCGACCTCGATTCGGCTCTCGCTCCAGAAGGATGCGGTCGTCACACTCCGCGTCTTCGACGTCCACGGCCGGCAGGTCGCCGTGCTGGCCGACGGCAGCTACCCCGCTGGGACGCATGTGTTTGGGTGGGACGGGAGGACCCGGGCCGGCCAGGCTGCGATGAGCGGCGTCTACTTCTGCGAGCTCAGGACCGCGACCGCTTCCCTCAAGCGAAAGCTCGTCCTCGTTCGCTAGCGCGGCTCAAGGCGTTCGTAAGATTGTCGAGTCCGCGATCGCGACGAGCCTGTGGATGCGCCAGGACTTGTCGGACGCCTGCTCCGCCAGCAGCGTGTACCGCCCCGACTCCACCTTCGGTTTCCCCTCCTCCGTGAATTCCTCCTGGAACGTCCCGCTCTGCGCCGCGAGCCCGCCCACGACCTTCATGTCCTCCGGCACCACGCGGAAATTCGTCACGTCGACGCTCGCGTAGAGGGACGAGAGGAACTCCTGAACGGCCTGGCGGCCGTTGGCGGTGGCCGCGTTCGAGTAAACGACCGAGGCGTCCTCGGTGAAGATGCTCTCGAACAGGATCGGGTCGCGCCGGTCCGCCGCTTCGGCGTAGTGGATCCAGAGCGTGTCGATGGCGGCCTTGGCGTTGGCCGCCTGGGAGGCGGTATCGAGGTCGGATGTGGCGGAGCACGAAGCCAGGGCGACGAGCAGAGCAACCAGGCCGAGCAGGGTCCGCATAGCTCCTCCGTGGAGACGTCGGGTCGAGCGGCTCCCAGGATAACAAAAGGGCCCGGCGCGTGTTGCGCGCCGGGCCCGGTAGGGACCCCCACGTCCCCTTACCCCCCACTGCGTACGGCGTCCCGTCGCTCCGACCGCCTGCACGCAGGCGCTTTCGCTCGGGGACGCGCGTCGGCCTGACCCCCGTGCAGGCACGACGTCGAAATCGGCGAAGGGGGGACGAGAGCGTTGCTCACCGATGAGCGCCCCCACGGCGTCCACGTCGGTCCGGCCGCTCACCGGCAGCGCACCGGATCGTCCCCCCTACCCGACTTCGATCGGTTGCGGTCTCATCGACGCCCGCCCGTCTTGGCACCAGCCGTGCCAGCCTCCCTCGACTGTGCCGCGCGCGGCAAACGCAAGGCGTCCACGGTCTGAAACCGCGTAGCAATACCCATTCCTGATCGCCCGAACGTGGAACATTCCACAAAGGGGATGGAGGGAATTGCCGGACTTGTATCCAGGAAAACGTCGGCCGAGGGGTCGAACGAACAGAAAATGTCGCGAGGTTGGCCGCCTCTAGCGAGCCGAGGAGCGGAACGCCTCTTCGACCATGTCGGCGTGGATCGCGACCGTGTCCTCGACGCGTTGCGCGTAGCCCCCGGCGAGATAGGCCGCGACCGGAACGGAGCGCTCGCGCGCCGCGTCGAAGACGAGCTTGTCCCGCGCGCGCAGGTCCTCGCGCGTCAGCTTGAGCCCACCGAGCTGGTCCTCCTCGAACGGGTCCGCGCCCGCCACATAGGCCACCAGGTCGGGACGGTGACTCTCGAGGATGCGCGGCACCCAGTGTCCGAGCGCAGCCAGGTAGACCTTGCCGTCTGCCCCCCGGTCTAGACCGACGTCCTGATCGCTCGGTGGCTTCACGAGCGGGTAGTTGTCCTCCTCGTGGATCGAGAAGGTGAAGACACTGGGATCGCCCCGGAAGATGGCGGCCGTCCCGTTTCCCTGATGGACGTCCACGTCGATCACGGCCGCGCGCTGGATCGTCCCATCGTGGAGCAGATCGCGGATCGCGATCGCGACGTCGTTCAGCACGCAAAAGCCCTCGCCGTGATCCGCGAACGCGTGGTGGAAGCCTCCCCCGAAGTTCACGGCCGCGCCGCGCTCCCTTGCCAGGCGCGCCGCGAGAATGCTCCCTCCCGCACAGAGAAACGAGGCGTCCACGAGCTTCTTCGAGTAGGGAAGCTCGAGAATGGCCTCCTCGAGCTCGGTGAGCGTCCCCCGCACGAGCTTCTCGATGTACTCCTCGTCGTGAACCCGGGCGACCTGCGCCCGCGTGGCGGGAACGGGCTCCGCGAAATCGGTCTCGGATGCGAGCCCGCGGCGAACGACCTCGTCCCGGAGCATCCGGAATTTCCGCATGGGAAAGACGTGGAGCCCGATCTCGGCGAAGTACGCGTGGCTGTGGACGAGCCCAGGCTTGGGCACGGGTCCTACTCGAACTGGAACGGGGAGCTGACGCGGTGCGCTTCCGGCACGGCCACCGCGGCTCCGGCCGGGACGGCGGAGCCGGACGCGGCGGGGACGAGCGCGCGATACAGGACCACGAGCGAGGCCATCACGAATGGGAAGAGGAAGGCCGAGACGGCCGACGTCCAGACCACGGTCGCGACCTTGAGGAGCGGGTGGTCCCCTCCTGCCACTGCCGTCACAACCTGAAGGATCTCGGCGGGGAAGGAAAGAACCAGGGCCGCGAGGACGACGAAAAAGAGCACCACGATCAGCCGTCCCAGGATGCCGCCGAAGTGCGACGCGACGAGGCTGAAGCTCACGCGAATCGACCGGAACGGTCCGCGCCGGTCGAGCACGAGCGCCGGAAACGCGAACCAAAGCATGAAGAGCATCAGGATGGCGTAGATGAGACACGGCACCATCGCGAGGAGCCCGATCGCTCTCGTCAGCTCTTCCGGCCGCGTTGGAATCGTGCGGACGAGAATGGCAGCCCCGGCGAAAAGGAGGAACGGAGGTCCGGCCACGATGACGAGCTGCGCGACCGCGCACACGAGGAACGCGAGCATCCGCTCGAGCACCGAGCGGACGGAGCTCCCCAGCGTGGTCGCGACCCCGCGCAAAATTCCGTCCTGGAGCAGGAGGAATGGCATGTAGATCAGCACGAGGACGGGGATGTAGGCGGGAATCTGGACGAGCGCCGCGCTCGTGACCGCCTGACTGCTCGCCTCGTCGATCGACTGCACCCGGTCCATGGAGAGCGCGACGTAGAGGCCCATCCCGAGGCGGTAGAAGTAGAGAAAGATGAGCGCCGGGAATCCGGGCTTGATGGATGCCTTGCCCAGCGCGAGGACGGTGCGCAGATAGGTGGAGACGGGCGGAAGCGAAGGACGGCTCGCCGGCCGGGGCAGCGTCACCTGATCGTCCATCGCTGCATCATACCCGGTCGGGCCGAGACGCCCAAGGGGCGCTTCGGTTAGGATGCCGCCGATGATCCGAGGCATGTCGCGAGCCGCGGTCAAGATCAACGAGTGGACGGAGCGCTGGGTCCCCGGCGCGTTCACCATCGCGTGGATCCTCACGCTCATCGTGATCGTCCTCGCGCTCATCCTGGCCAGAGCCTCGTTCCTGGATTGCGCGCGCGCCTGGGGCGACGGCTTCTGGGAGCTCCTCCCGTTCTCCATGCAGATGTGCCTCGTGATGTTCACGGGGTCGATCGTCGCCGTGTCTCCCCCCGTCGCGCGTCTTCTCGCGCGGCTCGCCGCGCTCCCGAAGAGCCCGCGCCAGTCGATCCTCCTCACCGCGCTCGTCTCGATGCTCCTGGCGCTCGTTCACTGGGGGCTCAGCATCGTGGGAAGCGCCGTGCTCGTGCGCGAGATCGGCCGCGGCCGGACGCGCGTGGACTACCGGCTCCTCGTCGCGGCCGCCTATCTCGGCATGGGGACGACCTGGCACGCGGGGCTCTCCGCCTCCGCGCCGCTCCTCGTGGCCACGCCAGGGCACTTCCTCGAGAAGGAGATCGGGCTCATTCCGGTGGGTCAGACGATCTTCTCGCCCTTCAACCTCGTGCTCGTGGCCGTCGTGATCGCCGTGTTCACCGTGATCACGCCGCTCCTCCATCCGTCGCCGGAGCGCACCGTGACCGTGGGGGAGGCGCAGCTCGCCGCAATCCGGAGCTTCGCGCCTCCGCGCAAGCCGGCCGGTCCCCTCGCGCCGGCAGCGCGGCTCGAGTACTCGCCGCTCGTCAACTGGACCTTCGGAGCGCTCGCGCTGGTGTGGCTGGGAGCCTACCTGGCCAAGCCGCAGCACCCGATCACGCTCAACGTCTTGAATTTCGTGATGCTCGGGCTCGCGGTGCTCCTCCATCCGTCGGCGGCGTCGCTCGTGGCCGCGGCCGAGGAGGCGGGAGCGCTCGTGTTCGGGATCATCCTCCAGTTCCCGCTCTACGCCGGCATGTACGGGATCATCCAGTCCACCAAGCTCGCCGAGATCCTCGCGGACGGCTTCGTCCGCATCGCGAACGGATCGACGTACCCGCTCCTCGTCTACTGGTACTCGGGAATCGTGAACTACTTCGTTCCCTCGGGCGGCTCGAAGTGGGCGATCGAGGCGCCGTACATCCTCGCCGCGGGGAAGAGCCTCGGCGTCCCGGCCGCGAAGGTGGTGACCGCGTACGCGTGGGGGGACATGATGACCGACATCATCCAGCCCTTCTGGGCGATCCCGCTCCTCGCCGCGGCCAAGCTCGACTTCCGGGAGATCCTCGGCTTCTGCATGGTGCTTTTCTGCGTCTACGCGCCCATCGTGTCGCTCGCCTTCCTCTTCTTCCCGCGGTAGACTTCGGGCGCGCACAGCGCCCGCCATGACCACCCAGACCACGCTTCCGCTCTTCGAGGAGATCCAGCTCGACCCCGAGCAGCGCGCCGCCGTCGAGCACGGCGACGGTCCGCTCCTGATCGTGGCCGGCGCGGGCACGGGAAAGACCGCCGTCATCGCCCGCCGGATCGCGCATCTCATCGCGACCAAGCGCGCCCGTCCGTCGCAGATCCTCGCGCTCGCGTTCAACGAGAAGGCCGCGGCCGAGATGCAGGAGCGGGTCGACGTGCTCGTCCCCTACGGCTACGCGGACGTCACGATCCGCACCTTCCACTCCTTTGGCGAGGACGTCCTGTCCGGGCATGGCATGGAGATCGGGATCGCCCCCGGATTCTCCGTGCTCGACCAGACGGCGCAGGCGCTCTTCCTCGCGGAGCGGCTCGACGAGCTGGGGCTCGCGCGCTACGCGCCGCTCTCCGACCCCACGCGCTATCTCTCGTCCCTCGCCACGTACTTCGGCCGGGCCAAGGACGAGCCGATCTGGCCCGAAGGGCTCAGGGACCGCGCGGCGTGGCTCGACGAGGAGGACTCACGCGACCGTGTCCTCGAGCTGGCCCACGCGTACGAGCGCTACAACCAGCTCCTCTGGGAAGCCGGCTTCGTCGATTTCGGCGACCTCCTCGCGCTCACGCTCAAGCTCTTCGACGAGAGCCCGGGCACGCTCCGCCGCTTCCAGGAGCGCTTCACGCATGTGCTCGTCGACGAGTTCCAGGACACGAATCCCGTCCAGTTCGAGATCGTGAAGCGCCTCACGGCGCTCCACCGGAACCTCGTGGTCGTCGGGGACGACGACCAGTCGATCTACGGATTCCGGGGCGCGCACTTGAAGAACATCCTCGACTTCCACGACCAGTACCCGGACGCGAAGGGAATCGTTTTGCGCCGGAACTACCGGAGCACGAAGCCGATCCTCGAGGTGTCCCGGCGGCTCATCGTCACGAACAGGGAGCGCCTCGAGACGCGCATCGGGATCTCGAAGCTCCTGACGACGGATGTCGAAGGCGAGTTCCCCCGCTGGCGCGAGTTCGCGACCGAAGCGGAGGAGGCCGAGTGGATCGCGGAGCAGATGGCGGAGGCCGTGGCTTCGGGGCGCCGGCGCTACCGGGATTTCGCCATCCTCGTCCGCACCAACCGCACGGCCGAGCCCTTCCTGCGCGCGCTCGACCAGCGCGGCATTCCCTACTACTTCTCGGGCAGCCGCGGCCTCTTCCAGCGGCCCGAAGTGAAGGAGCTGGTCGCGCTCCTCCGCTCGCTCTTCCAGGAATCGAGGCCGGAATACCTCTACCTGCTCGCGGCCGAGGGCTACGGCGTCGCCGAGGACGACCTCGCGCGCCTCATCGACCGGCTCCCGATGGAGCCGCTCTCCTTCAAGTCCGTGCTCGAGCGCGCCGCCCAAGGGACCGGTATCTTCCGGGATCTCGTCTCGGACGACGCACGCGGGAAGCTGGGCGAGATGCTCGCCCACCTGAGCGAGCTCCACGACTTCGCGAAGGGCAAGCGGACGGGCGAGGTGCTCTACCGCTACCTCGAGCTCCGCGGCGTGCTCCGGAAGCTCGTCTCGTCCGAGCGGTTCGAGGACGAGGCGCGCGCGCGGAACATCGTGAAGTTCTTCTCCATCGTGCGCTCGTTCGAGAAGGTCGCCGTCTCCGATCGCGTCGCGCTCTTCCTCCGGCACCTGGACGCGATCCAGGACTACGGCGAGGATCCCGCGGTCGCCGACATCGACAGCGCACTCGACGTGGTTCAGGTCTTGACGGTGCACAAGGCGAAGGGGCTCGAGTTCCCGGTCGTCTTCCTGGTGCAGCTCGCCGCGGGCAAGTTCCCGACGAACAACCGAAGCGGCGGCCTCGATCTTCCGGCGCCGCGCGGCGACGCCGCGGCTGACTCCGAAACGCACCGCGAGGAAGAGCGCCGCCTTTGCTACGTCGCCTTCACGCGCGCGCGGGAGGAGCTGGTCCTGACCTTCGCGCGGGACTACGGCGGTTTCGGGCGCGAGCGGCAGCCGAGCCTGTTCCTGCAGGAGGCGTTCGATCTCGGCAAGCCCCTGCCGCCGAAGCGGCGGAAGCGGGCGATCGAGGAGCTGGAGGAGCATCGGCCGGGACTGCCGGCGCTCGCGCTCGTGGACGCGCACGCCACGCGGGATCCTCTGGAGCTCAGCGTGCGGCGTCTCGAGGACTACGAGACGTGTCCGCTCAAGTACCGCTTCCTCCACGAGATCTCCGTCGACCCCATTCTCACGCGCGATCACCGCGTGAACTTCGGGAACGCGATGCACCAGGCGGTCGCCCATGCGCTGAATCAGCGGATGCTGGGGCGCGCGGCGCCGTTCGACGAAGTGGCCGGGGTGTTCCAGCGGGCATGGCGGCGCGAGGGCTATCGCTCCGAGGAGCACGAGCGCCGCCGGTTCGAGCAGGGGCTGGACGCGATCCGCGATTTCGTGGCGCGGGAGATCGACGCGGGGCCCGTGCCGTCCGCGGTGGAGCGGCACTTCCGCGTGAAGCTCGATGACGTCATCGTCACGGGGAGGATGGACCGGGTCGACGACCAGGACGGGGAGATCGTGCTGATCGACTACAAGACGACCGATCTGGACGATCCGGAGAAGGGAGACGCGGAGGCGAAGGACAGTCTTCAGCTCTCCGTCTACGCGCTCGCGTATCGCGAGCTGACGGGGCGCACGCCCCAGCGGGTCGAGCTGCGATACGTGCTCACGGGAGACGTGGGGCGGGCCGGGCCCGACGACAAGCGCCTCGAAAAGACGCGCGCGAAGATCGCCGCCATCGCGGCGTCGATCCGTGCGGGCGATTTCGAGGCGCGTCCGAGCGAGCGGAACTGCTCGATCTGCGCGTGCCGGCCGATCTGCAGCCGGTCGGTGCGCTAGGCCCGCGCGCGACGAGACGCGGCGGGCCGTGCCGCGGCTGCGCTAGGCCGCGAGGACGTTGTCGAGGATCGACGTGATCTGGTGCTTGGGCACCGCGCCGACGATCTGCTCGACGATCTTCCCACCCTTGAAGATGTAGAGGCTCGGAATGCTCGTGATGCGAAACTGGCTCGCGACGCGTTGATTGGCGTCCACGTCCACCTTGGCGACCTTGACCTTCCCCAGATACAGCTTCGCCACTTCCTCCACCACCGGAGCCACCATGCGGCAGGGGCCGCACCATTCGGCCCAGAAATCCACGAGAACGGGGATCTGCGACTGGAGGACCTCCGAATCGAAGGTCTTGTCACTCACCTGGAGTACCGCGTCGGACATCGCTCAGGCTCCTTACCATGATGTGGAACACGTTGGGTCGCCGTCTGTTACGTAAGACCGAAAGGCTAACGTCTTAGATGCCCGGGATCAAGGCCGGATTCGAGGGGTCCTACGCGGGCGGGCGCTCGTTGACACTCCCGCCCCGGGTTCCTAGACTCACCCGCTTGCCATCCCACCCAGACTTGGAGACCCCTTGATCGAAGTCCAGAACCTCGTCAAGACGTTCCACGACCGGAAGAAGGGCGAGATTCCGGCGGTGAAGGGCGTGTCGTTCACGTGCCCCTCGGGCAAGATCTTCGGACTTCTGGGCCGAAACGGCGCGGGCAAGACGACGACGCTGCGCATGCTCGCGACGATCCTCCAGCCGACGTCGGGCACGGCGCGCATCAACGGGCACGACATCCATCAGCGCCCCGCCGAGGTGCGGCGCTCGATCGGCTATCTGTCGGGCGACACGAAGCTCTACGACCGTCTCACCGGCCGCGATCTCCTTCAGTACTTCGGGGCTCTCGCCGGGATGCACGGCGACCGGATCGCCAAGCGGATCCAGGAGCTTCGTGAGACCTTCCAGCTCGATGAGCTCCTCGACAAGCGCGTGGGCAAGATGTCCACCGGCATGAAGCAGCGGCTCTCGATCGCGCGCGTCCTCTTCCACGAGCCACAGGTACTGATCCTGGACGAGCCCACGGCGGGCCTCGACACGGTCGCGGCGCGCCGACTGATCAACCTGATCGGCGACATGGGGAAGCGCGGGCTCACGGTCATCTTCTCGACCCACATCATGACCGAGGCCGAGCGGATCTGCGACGAGATCGCGATCATCGACCGGGGGGAGATCCTGGCCCAGGGGACGGTCGACGCGCTCTGTCACCGGAACGGATCGGGGACCGGCGAGTCGCTCGAGGACGTCTTCATCCATGCGGTGGAGGAGGTGTCCGTTGAGCGCTAAGACCTTCGCGGTGTTCCGGAAGGAGATCACGGACACCCTGCGCGACGGTCGCTCGGTCTTCGCCATCTTCATCTTCCCGTTCATCCTCTACCCGGCGATGCTCTTCTTCTCGAGCTGGATCCAGTCCAAGAACATGGAGGCGGCGAAGGAGCTTCAGGTCCGGGTCGGGGTCGTGGGCTCGGAGGCGCTTCCGTTCGTCGTCGATTCGCTGGCCGCGATCCAGGGCGTCACGCCGGTGCCGATGACCGCGGTCCCGTCCGACATCGAGGGCTCGGGCGTGAACGCCGTGCTCGTGATCCCGCACGACCTCTCGGCAGCGCTCGCGCGCGGGGACAGCACCAAGGTCGAGCTCCTCTACAAGGACGCGGAGAACAAGTCCTCGGCCGCGGAGCGGCGGGTCCGGCCCTTCCTCGACCGGCTGGATCTCATGCTGACGCTCGACTGGGCGAGGGCGCAGGGCGCGCACGCCGAAGCGGGGCCCGCCTTCACGGTGGAAAGCCGCGACACATCGTCCAAGACCGAGGTCGGCCGATACATCGCGGCGCTCGTGATCCCGTACATCCTCATCTTCATGATCACGGCGGGAGCGATGCACACCGCGGTCGACGCGACGACGGGGGAGAAGGAGAGGAGCACGCTCGAGACCCTGCTCGCGACCTCCGCCACGAGGGCCGAGCTCGTGCTCGGCAAGGTGATGGCCGTGCTCGCCGCGGCCCTGACCGGAGCCATCACAGGAATCACGGGGCTCTGGCTCACGTTTTCGGTGGTCGCGAAGGCGTTCCCGACCATGGAGTCGAGGACGCTGGACATCGCGATCAGCCCCGACAAGCTCGTGATGATCTTCCTCACGCTCATCCCGGTCGCGGTCTTCCTGAGCGCGACCCTGGTCGCGATCGGCTGCTTCGCGCGGAGCATGCGCGAGGGCCAGACCTACGCGACGTACGTCTACATGGCGGCCGTCTTCCTGGGGCTGGGGAGCTTCGGGGAGCAGACGCCTCCCTTGAAGAACTTCATGATCCCGATCTTGAACACCGCGCTCCTCCAGCGCGAGATCTTGACCGGCACCGTGCAGGCGGCGCATGCGACCGCGGCCATCGGCGTGACCGTCGGTGCCGCCATCATCATGCTGGCCATGGCGGTCCGTTTGTTTTCCAATGAAGGGGTGCTGTTCCGGAACTGAGACCACGCGGGTCCGTGAGCCCGCCGGGAGGTGGCATGAAGCGCGACGTCGACACCCTGCTTCGAGAGCGCGGTCTTTCCGCCGCGCTCATCATCAAGGGGGAGATCCCCAACTTCACCTTCCGCTATCTCGTCGGGCCGCCCGCGGCGCATCTCTCGACGGGCATCCTCGTCTGGAAGCCGGGGCAGACGCCGCACCTCGTGCACGGCCTGATGGAGCGCGACTCGGCCGCCGCGACCGGATTCGAGCGGAGCGACTTCGGATCCCACCGCTTCCGCCAGATGCTGGAGGACGAGGGATCGCGCGACGGCGCGATGGCGCGCCTCCTTGCGAAGGTCCTGAGCGACATGGAGGTCCGCGGGCCGGTGCTCGTGCACGGCACGGCCGATGTCGGGCGCTACTACCACGTGCTGAACCGGCTCCGCTCGATGGCGCCGCAGATCGAGATCGCGCAGGACGAGGATCTCGGCCTCTTCGAGCTGGCCCGCGCCACGAAGGATCCCGAGGAGATCGAGGCGGTGCGCGGCGTCGCGGCCGTGTGCAGTCGCGCCTACGAGCGCATCCGCGCGGTCATCGGCGGAGGCAGACTCGAAGGGAAGAAGCTCAAGGACAAGGAAGGCTGGGTCACCGTCGGCCGCCTTCGCCGCGAGGTGCGGCGGGTGTTCTTCGAGGCGAACCTCGAGGAGCCGCACGGCAACATCATCGCGATGGGGCGTGACGCGGGCGTGCCGCACAACGAAGGGAACGACGCGGACGTGCTGGAGGAAGGGCGCCCGATCGTGATCGACCTCTATCCCGCGCAGTCCGGCGGCGGCTACTACTTCGACGTGACGCGAACCTTCTGCGTCGGGCGCGCGCCGGCCGAGCTCAAGGAGATGCACGGTGTCGTGCGCGAAGCGGTCGAGCGCACGATGGACTCGCTCTCGTCCGAGGCTCCGGCGCGGATGTATCAGGAGAAGGTCTGTGATTTCTTCGAATCGAAGGGACACAAGACCATTCGCCAGGACGAGCGACTGGAGGAGGGTTACATCCACGGCCTCGGCCACGGGATCGGTCTCGAGGTCCACGAGCGGCCCAATCTCGGCGGCACGTCGCAGAACAGGGACCGCCTCTCGCCGGGCTCCCTCTTCACGGTCGAGCCTGGCCTCTACTACCCGTCGCGTCAGATCGGAATTCGGATCGAGGACGTGGTCTACGCCCGCCCGGACGGGACGTTCGAAAACTTGACGCCGGTGCCGTACGACCTGGAGGTCGCCCCCGCGTCGTCTTGATCTCCCTCAGCTTCCCGCGCGCACGAGGAATCGAATGAGCCCGCCCGCCGCAAGGCGGCGCGGGAAGGAGCGCGCGATTCTCGCGGGGCGGGCTCCGTCGCGCGTCGACCACGACGGCGACACGCTGACCGAGCTCCGCCTCCTCGCGGAGACAGCGGGGGCCTTGGTCCTCGGCGAGGTGCTCCAGCGGCGCGGCTCCGTGCGCTCCTCCACGTTCCTGAGCAAGGGGAAGATCGAGGAGATCCGCACGCTCGGAGACGAGCAGAACGCCAACCTCCTCCTCCTCGACGACGACCTCTCGCCCGCCCAGAACCGGAATCTCGAGGAGGACTTGAAGCTCCGCGTCGTGGACCGGAGCGGGCTCATCCTCGACATCTTCGCCCGCCGCGCGCGCACGCGCGAGGCCCGCCTCCAGGTCGAGCTCGCGCAGCTCGAGTACATGCTCCCGCGCCTGACGCGCATGTGGGAGCACCTCGGTCGTCTCGGGGGCGGCATCGGGACGCGAGGCCCCGGCGAGACCCAGCTCGAGGTGGACCGCCGGCGCATCCGCGAGCGGATCGCCAAGCTGAAGCGCGAGCTCGAAGGCGTCGTGCGCGAGCGGCGCGTGCAGCGACGCGGACGCCGGAGCTGCCACAAGGTCTCGCTCGTCGGCTACACGAACGCGGGGAAGTCGACGCTCTTCAACGCGCTCACGCGCGCCAAGGTCTACGTCGAGGACCAGCTCTTCGCGACGCTCGATCCCACGACGCGGGTCTTCGCCGCGAAGCAGGGGACGCAGGCCCTTCTCACGGACACGGTGGGATTCATCCGGAAGCTCCCGTCGCACCTCGTCGCGTCCTTCCGCGCGACCTTGGAAGAGGTGACCGAAGCCGATCTCCTGCTCCACGTGGTGGACGCGTCGGAGCCCGATCCCGAGCGCCACATCGAGGCGGTACACACCGTCCTCGAGGAGATCGGCGCGCTCCACCGCCCGCGCCTTCTCGTTTTCAACAAGGTCGATGCGCTTCCGGACGAGGTGGCGTGGCTCGGCCTTCGCGCGCGGTATCCGGGCGCTTCGTTCGTCTCGGCCGTGACGCGCGAGGGCATTCCCGAGCTGCGTGACGCGACTCTCGCGCGGCTCGCGGAGGAGAGCCGGCCCGCGCGGCGTGTGAACGGGGAGGAGCCGAGGGCGTGACCGTCGCGGGAGTGGGCGCCGCGGTGGGCGCCGAGCGCGTCCGGCGGATCCAGGAGGCGCTTCGCGAGGACGGCGTCCCGGCGTGGCTCCTCTTCGATTTCCACGGCTCCAATCCCATTTCGCGCAAGGTCGCCGGCATGGTGTCCGGTCCCGACGGTCCGAAGACGACGCGCCGATGGTTCTACCTCGTCCCCGCGCAAGGCGAGCCGGTCAAGATCGTGCACCGGATCGAGCCTTCATCGCTCGATCATCTCCCGGGCGAAGCGCTGGTCTATCTCCGCTGGCAGGAGCTAAGGGACGCGCTGGCCAAGGCGGTCGCCAGCGTTCCGGGCCCGGATCGCGTCGTCGCCATGGAGTACTCGCCGGACGCCGCGCTCCCGTATCTCTCGCGCGTCGACGCGGGCACGGTCGAGATGGTGCGCGCGGCGGGGGCGGGCGTCGTCTCCTCGGCCGACCTCGCGCAGCGCTTCGACGGCACGCTCGCGCCGGAGGCGAGGGAGGATCACAAGCGCACCGGCCTCGTCCTGAACGGGATCATGGCCGCCGCGTTCGCGAGGGTGCGGGACCGCGTGCGCGCCGGCGCGCCTCTCACCGAGGTATCGCTCCAGGCGTGGATCCTCGAGCAATTCCAGGCCGAGGGGCTCGTGGCCGACGATCCCCCCGCGGTCGCGGTCAACGACCACGCGGGCGATCCCCATTTCACGACGCGGGCCGAGCACGACCGGCCGCTCCGGCGGGGCGATCTCCTCATGATCGACGCCTGGTGCAGGCGGCCCGCGCCGGGGTCGGTGTACGCCGACTACACGCAGGTCGCGATGGTCGACTCCACGGTGCCCGAGAAACAGGCGGAGATCTTCGCCGTGGTGCGGGACGCACGCGACGCGGCTATCGAGACGGTGCGCCGCGCGCTTCGCGCGGACACTTCCATCCGCGGATGCGATGTGGACGACGCCGCGCGCGGCGTGATCCAGGCCCGCGGGTATGGCGACCGCTTCCTCCACCGCACGGGCCATTCGATCGGCGAGGAGGTGCACGCGAACGGCGTCCATCTCGACAATCTCGAGACGAGGGACGAGCGTCGCCTCATCGACGGCACGCTCGTGTCGGTGGAGCCCGGCATCTACCTCCCCGAATTCGGCATCCGGAGCGAGGTCAACCTCCTCATCGATCGCGGCGACGCGATCGTCACCGCCGAGCCCTACCAGCGGGAGCTCCCCGCGCTCCTCGCCTAGTGGCCGCACGCGACGTACCGGAAGCCGAGATCCGGTTTCGCACCTCGCGCGCCGGCGGTCCCGGCGGTCAGAACGTGAACAAGGTGGAAACGCGCGTCGAGGCTCTGTGGAATCTCGACGCGTCGCTTACGTACACCGACGCGCAGAAGGCCCGCATCCGAAGCGAGCTCCAAACCCGGGTCGGCGCGGACGGCACGATTCGCGTCGTGAGTCAGCGCCACCGGAGCCAGTCGCGAAATCGCGACGCCGCAGTCGAGCGTCTCCGCGCGCTGGTGGCTGGGGCGCTCAGGCCGAGGCGCAAGAGGAAGGCGACCCGCCCCACAAAGGCCTCGCGCGAATCCCGAATGGAGTCGAAGCGCCGGCGCGCCGAGACGAAGCGGGACCGAAGGTCGATCCCCGAGGACTGAGCGCGAGGACCACCCACTCAACACGTTGTACCTAGGGCACTTAAGAGCCTATCCGCCCGCCTCCGCCCGCCCCTTCGACCCAGAAATCCCCTCAACAAGACCTCCTCCCAAGTCGATATGTAGCAAGAGAAATCGCGGTCGCATGCCCGGCTCGCGCCGGTCCATGCCCGAGACACCTGGAGGCCGTCCCCCATGAAGTCGTTTCCGACGCAGGCAGGTCCGCGCGCGATCGTCGGCGCGGCGCTCGTGATCCTCGCCCTCGCCGTGGCCGTCCCGATCGTGTGGAAGCGTCCCACGAGCGAACCCGGCGTCTCGTCGGGTGAAGGATCGAGCGAGCCGGCACCGCCCGTGCTCGGCCCGCCGTCCGGTCCGCGGGTCTTCCGCTTCTATCAGGAATCCCCCACGACGCTCGATCCCGCGCTCGCCGCAGACGCGTACTCCTCGACGGTGGTGGCGCAGATCTACAGCCCGCTCGTAGGGCTCACGTCGAATCTCGAGCCCACGCCGCAGGTCGCGGATTCCTGGACCATCTCCCGCGACGGGAAGACCTACGTCTTCCACATCCGCGAAGGCGTGCGCTTTCACAACGGCCGCGAGGTCACGGCCGGGGACTTCGTGTACACGCTGACCCGCTGCTTCCAGGAGCCGTTCCGCTCGGAGGGGCTCGCGGCGGGCTACCTCGACGCCATCGACGGCGTGCCCGAGTTCCTCGCCGGCAAGGCGACCAGCATCCGCGGCATCCACGCGCTCGACGAGAAGCGCCTCGAGATCAAGCTGAGCCGCCCGTACCGTCCGCTCCTCTCGGCGCTGGCGCTCGACCAGACCTCGGTCGTGCCGCGCGAGCTCATGGACCGGCACGGGAACGCGATCCTCGAGGTGAAGCCGACCGGCTGCGGGCCGTTCAAGTACGTGCGCCGCGACGATCGGAGCGTTGTCCTCGCCGCGAATCCCGACTATTTCATGGGAGCCCCGGCGATCGATTCGCTCGTGTTCTTCACGCCGGTCGGCGACGTGATCTCGCAGGGGGCGAACGCGCTCCTGGACGGGCGCGCCACGCTGTCGACGTTGCCGATCGACCGGGTGGAGGAGTTCCGGGCCCGGGCCGGCATCACGATGCTCCGCTGGCAGGATCTCACGCTCGCCTTTCTCGGCATGAACGCGACGATCCCGCCCCTCGACGATCGCCGCGTCCGTCAGGCCATCGCGTTCGCGGTGGACCGTCAGGCGATGATCCACTTCCAGCCCGAGGGGAAGACGCTCGCCACCGGGATCCTCGCGCCGGGCGTGCCGGGCTATTCGCCCGCGACGCGCACGTATCCATGCGACGTCGCGAAGGCGAAGGCTCTGCTCCACCAGGCAGGCTACGGGCCGGATCATCCCCTGCCCACGCTGAAG
Source organism: Candidatus Eiseniibacteriota bacterium (assembly GCA_035716085.1). Lineage (GTDB taxonomy): Bacteria > Eisenbacteria > RBG-16-71-46 > SZUA-252 > SZUA-252 > WS-9. The sequence continues at coordinate 37,261 of DASTKC010000169.1, forward strand.
CTCTACAAGTCGGTCACGTCGAATTCAGGGGTCCGGGCGCTCGACTCGCTCCTGGTGCGCTCGCTCGCCGAGGCCGGAATCAAGGTCGAGATCCAGTACGTCACCTGGAAGGTGCTGGACGACGCGATTACCGGACGCAAGGCGCAGCTCTTCAGCCTCTCGTGGGTCGCGGACATTCCCGACCCCGACACGTTCCTCCGCGCGCTCTTCTACTCGTCGAGCTCGACCAACTACTTCAAGTACCGGAACGCGACCGTGGACTCGCTCCTCGACGCCGCCCGGAGCGCGGAAGATCCGAAAGTGGCCCAGGCGGCCTATCAGAAGGCCGAGGAGCGGATTCTCCGCGACGCGCCGTTCGTGCCGCTCTTCCATCCCACGAACTTCATCGGGCTGCGCAGCAACGTCGTCGGTCTCCAGATGAACCCGCTCGGCATCTCGACCCTGGCCATGGAGAAGCTCCGCTTTGCGGAGCCGAAGGCGGATGGCGACAACCGAAGCGCGACCCGCTGACGCTCCTCGCCGCTCGCGCGGCGGTCTGCAGGCGCGAATCTTCCTCACGTTCGGCGTCATCGTCGTGGGGCTGGTCACGGCCGCGGTCACGTTCTTTGTCCGGAGCGAGTCCGATTCGCTCCTTCGCGAGACGAAGAAGCGCGGCTTCGCCGTGGCCCGAAGCATCGCCTGGCTCTCCACGCCGGCTCTCCTCTCCTACAACTACATCGCGCTGAACCAGGCCGCGAGCCGCTCGCAGGCAGGGAGCGAGATCGCGTACGTCGTCATCTACGACAAAGAGGGCCAGATCGCGGCGGACAGCCGGTCCCCCAATTCCTTCGGCCAGCCCCCGCGGGAGACCGCCGACTTCGCCGCCCAGACCGCACGGGAGGAGCGGTGGAGCTTCATCGAGCCGCGGCGTCCCGGCGACGCGCGCATTCTCGAGATCCTCCTTCCCGTCTACGTCGAGGGTTACGAGGTGAAGTGGGGCACGGTCCGCGTCGGGATCTCGCTCGAAGGGCTGGACAACGAGGTGGCGGCGCTCACGAAGAACCTCATCATCGCGGGCTTCCTGGCGTCGATCCTGTGCCTCCTCGGCGCGCGGTTCGCGTCGGGGCGCATCACGAGGCCGATCGGCCGGCTGGTCGGCGCGACACGCGCCATTGCGCAGGGGGACTACTCGCAGCGGCTGAATCTGAAGAGCGGCGACGAGATCGAGACCCTGGCGTGGCACTTCGACCACATGGCCGACGAGGTGCAGCGCCAGCAGGCCGAGATCCTGGCGAGCCGGGAGAATCTCGCCCGCATGAACCAGACCCTCGAGGCCGCCGTCGAGGCGCGGACGCACGCGCTCACCGAATCGGAGGCCAAGTACCGGATCCTCGTCGACAGCTCGCCGCAGGGTCTTCTGATCGTGCAGTCCGGGAAGGCGGTCTTCGCGAACCCGACCCTCGAGCCGATGACCGGGCGCCCCGCGTCCGCTCTCGTCCGGCCCGACTTCGATCCGATGCAGCTCTTCGCCCTCGAGTCGCGGGCTCTCGTGCGCGAGGCGATCCAATCGCCCGCTCGCGACCGGGCGCCGGTCCAGGCCGAGATGGTCCATGCGTCCGGGCGGAAGGTCTTCGCCGAGGTCCAGGTCGTGCCGCTCGTCTTCCAGAACGCGCCGGCCTCGATGCTCCTCCTGTCCGACGTCACCGCGGTCCGCGATCTCCAAGACCGGCTCCTCCGCGGCGAGAAGCTCCGCGCGCTCGGTGAGCTGGCGGCCGGGGTGGCGCACGACTTCAACAACAACCTCGGGATCATCCTCGGTCGCACGCAGCTCCTTCTCATGAAGACGTCCGACCCGGAGGTCTCGTCCGGCCTCAACGTGATCCGCCAGGCGGCGATGGACGGCGGCGAGGCCGTGCGCCGGATCCAGCAGTTCAGCCGCGTCCGCGAGGACCGCGCGCACGAAGTTCTGGAGCTGGGCGAGATCGTCGTGGAGGTCGTGGAGATCACGCGCGGCAAGTGGAAGAACGAGAGCGAGCGGCGCGGCGTCAAGGTGGACGTGACGGTGGAAGCGTCGAATCCGAGCCCCATCCTCGGCTCCCGCGCGGAGATTCGCGAGGCGCTCACCAACCTCATCTTCAACTCCGTGGATGCGCTCCCGGAGGGCGGGACCATCACCATCCGCTGCCGCTCGGACCAAAAGGAGTCGATCGTCGAGGTGGCCGACACGGGGATCGGGATGAGCGAGGACGTGAAGAGCCGGATGTTCGAGCCCTTCTTCACGACGAAGGGCATGTCCGGGAACGGGCTCGGACTCTCGATGGTCTACGGCATCGTATCCCGCCACAAGGGGACGGTCGAAGTCGAGACCGCGCCCGGCGCCGGCACCGTCGTTCGCATGCGCCTGCCGGCGACCGATCTCGAGGGAACCGTCATGCCCGCGCGTCCGCGGTACGAGGCCCCGGCGCGCGCACGCATCCTCGTTGTGGACGACGAGACCGAGATCCTCGCGGTGCTGCGCGAGGCGCTCGAGCGCGTGGGGCACACCGTCGAAACCGCCTCCTCGGGGAGGGAAGGCATCGAGCGCTTCCGGAACGGAGCCTTCGACGTCGTGCTCTCGGATCTCGGGATGGCGGACGTCGGTGGATGGGACGTGGCGCGCGCGGTGCGCGAGAAGGGCCCGCGGCGCGTGGTCCTGGGGCTCGTCACCGGATGGGGAGCCACGATCAGCGAGGAGATGGTCAACGCCCACGCGGTGAACTTCGTGATCGCGAAGCCTTTCGACGTGGACGATCTCGTGTCGAAGGTGAATCAGTCCCTGGAGGCGGTCGCTATGCCTCCAGCCGCTTGATCCAGCGCACGTCCCCCGACTTGAGCCGCCGCTCCCGGTAGCCCACCGCTTCGAGGAATCGCTCCCCGTCGTCGAGCCCCATCGGGACCTCCGCCGTGATCGACTGCGCCGCGTGCTCCTCGGCGAGGAACGCTTCCACCATCTCGAGCGCGGCGCGGCCGTATCCATGGCCCCGCTCCGCCTGCGAGAGCACGAGGCCGCGCAGCACGGACGGCACCTCGTCGGAGCCGACCTCGACTTCGATCGTCCCGATCAGCGCCTTCGTGTCCGTGCGCCGGATGGCGAAGTAGTAGCGGCTGTCGTCGGCGATCGCCTCTTCATACATCTCTTCCACGGTATTCGGATCGAAGTCCGAGGTGCCGCTCAAGGCCTCGAAGTAGTCTGGTGCGTCGAGGTAGACCTTCCAGATGGTGGGCAGATGCTCCGGTCCCGGCACCTCCAGCGTGACCAGGGGACCGTCGAGACGGGTGGTGGATTCGCTCATCGTAGGAGAACGGCCTTTTGCGTGCGCACCCGGTGCCCGGACCGTAGCTGGATGAAGTAGACGCCGGTCCCGACCGGATTCCCCCGGTCGTCGGTGCCGTCCCACGTGAACGGCGAAGTACCCGCGCGGCCGGACAGGTCAGCGAGGGTGCGCACGAGCGACCCGTCGGCACGATAGACCCGTACCATAAAGCGGCCGTCCTGGTCCAGGGACACCGGGAACGAAGCGGCGCGCGCGAACGGATTGGGCTGCACGCGGCCGATCGCGAACACGCGCGGCGCGCCGCCAGGGCCCACGCCTGCCGTCACCGCCGCGTTCACGGGGCCCGCCGTGCTCGACGGCTCACCGTCGCGTGACACCGTGAGCCAGTAGTCGTAGTCCACGCCCGCGGTCACGTGTTCGTCGACATAGGTGCCGCTCCGGGACTCCCAAGGAAGAATCGCGACTGTCTTCCGGCCGTCGTCCGCGCTCGCCCGCTCGATTTGAACGGTCGAGCCCGTATTCTCGGACAGATTCCATTCGAGCCGCACGCCCGGCCGATCCAGGAGCGCGATCGCGTTGAAGCTGTTGATCGCGATCGCCGTCGCGGCGCAGTCGTCCGTGCCGGCCACCTGCACGTCGTCGATCCACCAGCCCAGACCTTCGTTCGGGGGGACGGACCGGAAGTGGAACGCGAACTGGACGGGACCGCTCAGACCGTCGAGCGGGAAGACCGCTTCGGCGAACGTTGCCTGCGTGCCGGTCCAGCGGAAGCCGTTCGAGTAGCCGCCCACCGGGACGATCGTCGTCCATGTCTCCCCAGCGTCGACGGATACCTCCACGTTGAGGCCGTCCACGCCGGGCTCGGTCGAGTACCGCTGCCAGAAGCGGAGCGTGTCGGCGGGACCGGCCAGCCAGACGGGCTGGCTCACGAGGCGCGCGTCCTCAGCCGGTGCGTATGTGTCGAGGGTGCCCGGCTTTCCGAGACGCCACGCCCACGTGCCCTTCGGCGTGTGGTTGATGCCGGCCTCGCGATGCCACTCGTTCACGCCGTCGCAGCCGAGCGGCACCGAGATCCAGCGGCGGATCGTGCCCTCGAAGGAATCGCAGATCCCCGTCTTCGCGCCGACCAGGACCTGCACGCTGTCGCTGTCGACGAGGCCCGCGGACGCATGGACTCCGTGCGACACGCTCACGCCCCGCGGGTCCGGAGTGGGAAGGATCGTGGCCGTGATGCTGGAGCCCAGGCTGGTCGAGCTCGCGGCGATCGACCCGTACGTGATCGTGTCCGTGTCCACGCTCATGAAGGCGGGCTCGGGCCGGATCTTCGCGCCGAGGGATCCGGTGGCCGTGGGGCCGATGTTCAGGAGGGGGAAGTTGAGATGCACGACCTCGCCCGGCTCGGCGCGGCCGTTTCCGTTGTTGGGCGTGCCCAAAAGGGGAGCGTCGTCGACGACGATGGGCAGACGCCGCACGTCCACGCCGGTCACGAAGAAGCTCGCCATCACGTCCCCTCCGGCCTCGGCGATGTTCCGGATCGCGACCTGGCTCGGTACGTGGAAGCAGGAGGTCGCGCTGCTCGGACACGAGTTGCCGTTGAACGCGGTGGTGCCGAGCGGGCCCGGCCACGGATCGTAGCGATCGCCTCGATTGCCGTTCACCGAGGTGGAGACGCCGCAGACCTCCTTCGTGCCGAGCGCGCCCGCCGGTAGGTCGAGGTTCTGGTTTCCGGGGTGCCCTCCCTGCTCGGGCCCTCCCGCTTCGACCACGTCGACCATCTTGTGGGCGGGGTCGTCGTTGTTGGAGCGGTTCTCGTCGATGTGGTAGATGACGAGGCCGTGCGCGGGGCCGAGTCCCGCCTCGACCGAGGAGCGGACGAGCGTGGAATCGAAGCCGACCGGCTGCCGGTTCTCCACGAGGAAGTATTCGTTCGACTCCTGGCCGTTCGTCCACAAGCGGAAGACCTGGCCCGAGCTTTCGACGGGCGGGATGGTCACGCCCGATGAGTCCTGCGTCACCCAGGTCGGCTGGACCCAGCCGAGCCTCGCCTTGCACCACGCCGACATGTGCGCCGGCGTCGTGCCGGGCGCATGCGCGGGGGAGTGCGTGTAGAGCCCGTACGCCATCAGATCCCACTCGCCGTCGCCCGAGCTCTGGTTGTCGTCCAGGTCGTAGAGGTCAGGAAGCCCCAGGATGTGGCCGAACTCGTGGCAGAAGACGCCGATCGAGATGAGATCGCCCGCGCTGTAGTACGCCGAGTTGAGCCCCCACTCCTCGGGCTCCGTCGTGAATGCGTAGAGCGTGGTCCCGTCCAGCGTGACTCCCCCGGGGAGGTTCCACTTGAGCGACCAGATCTGGTCGACGCTCCCCGTCTCCTCGCCCCCTGGCCCCGCGTGCACGACGAACACGCCGTCCACGAAGCCGTCGCCGTCGCCGTCGAACTGGGACCAGTCGATGTCGGGGTCCGCGAGAAGCATCGCGTCCTGCGCCATCCCCTGCGCGTTCGTGGGAAAGGCGCCGAATCCCGACTGGCTGTTCACGTAGTACGAGTAGGGGTGGGGCGCCGTGTACCAGCGCGTCACCACGCCCTGCACGTCGAGCTGATTGCGCGAGACTTCGCGATAGTAGTCGCGGAAGCTTCCGGTCGGACGCGTGCCGACGCTGAAGAGGAGGCTGTCGTACGCCTCGGGCGGGTGCGCCAGCGTGTCCGCCGCGAGGTCGGGGAACTGGAGCAGGACGACGACCACTCGCTTGATGCCGGTCGTGGTCGCGCGCGCTTCCGCGAGATCCACCTCGGGAGCGCGATGAAGCTGTGAGTAGAGCGCGCGGGCGCGGGACACCGTGCGGGCGCCCGGCCCTGTGTTGTCGAGAGGAGGTGCGGCGTGAGCGGCGGTCGCGCCCAGGGCCAGGCACACTCCAAGGAGCAGCCCTTGAAGGCGCAAACTCGAGAACTCCTTCCGGCGGTGAGGCGGTTAAGTTACGGGTGGGGTTATAGTTCGGCGGGAGCCGGCTTCGTGCGCCCGAAGCTCGAGCGCTCCTGCTTCCCCCAGCCACCACGCCCGAGAAGCATATCGACGAGCGCGCCCAAGCGGAAGAGGAGAGTCAGGATACGGTAGGAGAAGTTTTCGAGGATGCCGATGGCCACCATCTGCGCGAAGTCCCCCCAGGACCGGTAGAGGCCGAACGAAAGCTCCTCGAGGAACACGGCGGAAATGGACAGGAACGCGCCCGACGTGATGGCGAGGAAGAGGAAGGCCCAGAAGTAGAGCGGATCGAGAAAGCCCATGAAGTACGCGATCGGGATGATGATGTAGCCCACCAGCTCCACGATCGGTCCCAGAAACTCGAACAGGAAGTAGTACGGGATGCCGATCCAGCGAAGCGTCCCGGAGTGCTTGCCCCAGATCAGGCTCTTGTGGCACCAGAGCGAATGGACCATCCCTCGGTGCCACCGGCTCCGCTGCCGCGCGAGCGCGCCCAACCCCTCGGGGACTTCGGTCCAGCAGATGGGATCGGGCAGAAAGACGACCGAGTACTCGCGGTTCATCTCCCGCATGCGGCGGTGCAGCCGGAGCACGAGCTCCATGTCCTCGGTGACCGTGCTCGCGTCGTAGCCCCCGGCCTCGATCACCACATCCTTCCGGAACAGACTGAACACGCCCGAGAGAATGAGGAGGCTGTTCAGGGCGGACAGCCCGAGCCGGCTCGCCACGAACGCGCGAAGGTATTCGACCACCTGGAACGCGGCGAGGATGTTCGTGGGGAGCTTGGGCTCGACCACGCGGCCGCGCTGGATCTTGCAGCCGTTCGCAACGCGCACCTGGCCACCGACCGCGATCACGCGATCCGGATCCTCGAGGAACGGGCGCACGACGCGCAGGAGCGCGTTCTCCTGGAAGACCGAGTCCGCGTCGACCGTGCAGAAGAGCGGATACCGGGACAGGTTGAGCCCCATGTTGAGCGCGTCGGACTTTCCGCCGTGCTCCTTGTCCACGACCACGAGGTTGGGCACCGCGGACGAGCGATAGATCCCGCCGATCGCGCCCAGGGTCGTAAGCCTCCGCCGGTAGACGGCCTCGCGGCGCTCGAGCCCGAACTCCCGGACCAGCTTCTGGAGCGTGTCGTCCGTCGACCCGTCATTGATCACGATCACCTCGTGCTGCGGGTAATCGAGCGACAGCACCGAGCGCACCGAGTCGACGATGCCGGCCGATTCGTTGTACGCGGGCACGAGCACGCTGATCGGGAAGGTGAAGTGCGACTTCGCGACCGCCTCGTAGTCCGCGTAGAAGTTCTGCGCGAGGCGGCGGCGCATGTCGAAGAAGGAGAGGATCAGGAGCCCGAACAGGACGAGCTGGAGCGCGCTGAAGTAGAGCAGGATCACGAGGCTGATCGTGTTGATCAGATGCATCGCCCAGGGCTCGAGGACGTAGCCGCTCATCACGCCGTCTCCCGGTGGGGCGTCGGAACGATGCCCATGGCCGAGAGCCCCTCGGCGGCGCTGTCCCGCGCGAAGCGGTCCTCGCTCGTCAGGGTGCGGAGGAGGACGTCCTTCGACGGCTCGCCCAGCGAGACGAGCGCGTCCAGCGCGTTCTTCCTGACCCACCACGACCGGTCGCGAAGAAGCTCGCCGAGCGCGTCGACATAGGCGGTGTCCTGGATCTTCCCGAGCGCCTCCGCCGCGTGCGCGCGCACGAACCAGATCGGGTCGTGGAGCAGAGGTGCTAAGAGCGGCGCCGTCGAGCGGTCGCCCACGTGCCCCAGCGCCCACGTCGCGGCGGAGCGCACGTCGGAATCGGTGTCGAGGAGCGCGTCCGCGAGCGACCGCGTCGCGCGCGGATCCTTGATCTCGCCGAGGATGCGGGCAGCCCAGAACCGCGCCTTGGGCGAGCCGTCGCGGAGCGTCTTGATGAGGAGCGGCGCCGTGCGCGAGCCCATCTCGATGCAGATGGCCGCGATGCGCGCGGAGACGGCCTGATCGTGCTTGCCCAGGAGCGCGACCAGGGCTTCCTCCGTCGCCTGGAGGCGCATCCGCCCGAGGGAGCGCGCCGCGACGTTCCGGACGTCGGGGTCCCGGTCCTCGAGCGCGCTCAAGAGCGTCGGCACGGACTGCGGCAGCTTGAGCTCCCCCAGGATCCGCAGCGCGTGCGCGCGCGTCCACTTGAGCCGGCTCTTCGCGTCCTTCAGGTGCCGGTTCACCGCCCCCGACTCCTCGAGCGTGCGGAGCACGTCGAGGCGAAGGGACAGCTCGAGCTGGCTGATCTCCTCGGCCGCGAGCTCCGACCAGCGCCCCGAGAGCGACTGGACGATCCAGGGGAGCGCCTCGCGCTGCCCTTCGGGCGACCGGAGGAGGAGGAACCGCTTCCTCAGATTCTCGAGGAAGCGCTGCTTCGAATCCTCTTCCCGGTTCGAGTAGATCTTGTTGACGATGGCCGCGATGGTGGTGAGCGCGACGATCCCGAGGAGGAGGAGCAGCGTGAAGATGAGGGACTGGTAGTCGATCATCTCACCACCGCGCCGATCCCGAGACCCCGAGGTACCAGGTCTCGTAGGAATTGTTGTCGACGGAGTAGGAGGCCTCGAGGCCGAGCGGGAGCGTGCCGAACGCGGTCAGGTTCAGATAGCCGCTCCAGGTGTGCGTCCAGATGTCCGCGAAGTTGGTGGAGTTGATTCCGGCGAACTCGTAGCGGAATCCGTAGTCGATCGCCGAGCGCTCCTCGTAGCCCGCGATGGAGACTCCGGCGGAGCCTCGAACGCTTCCGAGCGGGGTGAAGTAGCTCCGGCTCGTGAAGTCCCAGTCGCGATAGGTGAGCCGGCTGTCCACCGTGACGCTCGGAGTCCCCGTCTTCGCCCGGTAGGACGCGCCACCTCCCGCCGTCCAGCGGCGGTTGTCGTCGGAGTAGACCCCGCGGGAGACCAGGGCGTCCGCCGTGCCGCGCGCGCTCCACTGCCAGCCGACGCCGCCCTCGTACTCGTCCACGTGCCCCGGCACGAACGCGGTGTCGGGCGCCGTCTCCTTGAGCGCGATGTAGTCGCGATGAATGGCCCCGCGCGGCGTGAAGCGCCCCGAGAAGCGCCAGACGCGCGCGCCCCACCCGAAGAACGTGTCGTCCTCGCCGAGCGGGAAGAGCATCGTTCCGGGGTTCTGATCGAACGATCGATACTCGACCGAAGCCGCGGCCTGCCACGGATACCCTCGGAGGAACGAGCCGTCGATGCGCGTCACCACGCTCGACAGGTCGTAGTTCTTGGCGCTGCCGGCGCCCGGCGTTTCGACGAGATCGAGCCAGGAGACGCGTCCCGTGAACGTGGCTCTGCGGGCCATCGTGCCGCGCCCCTGGATGTAGGGGCCGTCGGTCTCGAGCGTGAAGTCGGGCGCGAGATCGACGTACTCGCGCTCGTGGGACGCGCTCCATCCCGTGCCCAGGGACGGCCTGAGGGCGGTCGCGACCGCGCCCTTTTCCTCGGCCATGGCCTCCGGGTCCGCATGCAGGGACTCGGCGCGCGTCACGAAGCGGTCCGACGCGGTCGCGGCGCCCCGCCAGCGTGCGACCGACGCGAGGCCGAGCCACGCGTCGCCGGTGCGCGGATCCGCGGCGAGGATGCGCTGGTACTCGGTGGACGCCTCGGCGAGATCGCCGCTCCAGGAGAGGACGCGCGCGTAGCCGACCCGCGTCTCGAGATTCGTCGAGTCGGCCTGGATCGCGGTGCGGAACTCGCGCGCCGCTTCCGTGTGGCGTCCGGACCACGCGAGCACGCGCGCGTAGCTCGCGCGAAGCGTGGCGTCGTTCGGCTTCTTGGCGAGGAGCTCCCGGTACTCGGCGAGCGACTCGTCGTAGCGCCGCTGCCACGAGAGCACGCGCGCGAGGAGGAGCCGCGCGTCGTCGTTGTTCGGACGCATGCGGAGCTCCGACTGGAGGAGCGGGATCGCTTCGGCTTGCCGGTCTTCGCGAAGGCGCGCGCGCGCGGCATCGTAAGGGCTCACGCCCGCCGTCTGGGCGAGGGCGGGCGCGGTGTGCGCGAGGATGGCGATGAGGAGCGCCGCGCGGATCGCCGCGCGGAACGGCCTACGGCCGGTCGGCGTCGACCTTCTGGCTTCGGCTGGCTTCACGGGCTTCCATTCCCTCGAAGGCGCGCTGGATGATGTCGGCGGAACGCTTGACACGTTCTTTAGTTATCGGCGTTTCCCACGTCGTCCATGAGTAGGACGCCTGAGGCGGTGTCTTGACCGTAAGCTCTTCATTCATAGTGCTTTGGATGGATCCGGCCGGACCCAGGACGAAGACCTCGCCTGGCTTCACGGGTTTGGCTCCGGCCAGGGTCGGCCCCAGCGAATCGGGACGGAAGCAGGCGGCCGTCGTGGCCCAGGCGAGAAGGCCGACGCCCGGCGTCTGGGTCGTCTCGATGTCCGCTGTTCCGTCCTTGTCGTCCAGCGCGGCGCGGGACGAGGGGTCGCCGACAACAAGGCCCCACGGAATTGCGATCTCCACCGTGGTCCCCAGCGAATCGAAGGCGCACTCGAGCCGCCCCCAATCGAAGTACTTCGCCGGAAAGAACAAGCCGTTCCGCGCGACGCGCTCGCGGTTCGTCTCCACGACGAGGGGAACGTACGCGCCCGCAGCGTTCGCCACGGGTCGCGCCGGCGCGCGACCTCGCCGCCGCCAGTCGCGTCCGTCCCATTCCCTCATGAAGGACGAGACGTTCATCGCGCGATCCTGGTAGAGCTCCGCGCCCCCGCGCGGGCTGCCCTTGCTCGGAGGCGTGACCAGGAGCGCGAGCTCGGCGCCGCGGGACCACGAGACGGGAAGCGGCTGCGGAAGGCGACGGTCGCCGCGCGCGGGATCGAGCACGTCGAACGAGACTCCGAACGTGCGCACCGCGGGTTTGCGCGGCGCGACGTCGAGTCGCAGATAGAGGGAGGTTTGATCGGATGTGACGTAGAGAGCGCGAAGCGGGGCTCCGCCCTGGACGGCGTCGGACGCCGCGTAAGGCGAAATCCCGCTCCAGTCGTCGATCGCGCCGTCGATACGAATGGGCGCGGGAGGGTCGAACGCCAGGAGACCGTAGTTCTCCTCGGGGTCGAGACGGTTCAGCCAGAGCGGATCGCGATCGCGTGGGCGCTCGCTTCGCTCGACGAGCCAGTTCACCTTGTACCACTCATCGAAGAGCGAGAACAGCAGCGATCCCGATGCGCCGGACTCGGCGATGTCCTCGAGGAGCCGGACGTCGTCCTGTCCCTGCTGGATCTCGGTGGCGCCACCGTGGTGGATGCCCTGCGGCTGCTGGTGTGCGACCCCGCGGCTGGTCGGCACGCCGTATTCCCCGATCAGGAGCGGGATCCCGCGCGTGTGCGCCTTGAGGTCCGCGAGATAGCCGGCGTACGAGCAGACGCCGTGGCGGTCGTGGAACGCCTGGTAGTTCGGGTCGAGGTTCATGAAGTCGGGGTAGTAGGGATACGCATGGTAGTTCGCGAAGTAGCCGAGGAAGCCCGACGTGAGCGTGGCGGAATCGACCGGCACGAGATGCGATGGATCGACGGAGTAAGCGTCCTCGTCGTGCTCCGCTTCGCCGCCACCCCGCTCGGTCTCCGTCGGGTGGCGCATCGGATCCAGCGTGGGCCAGTTCACGAACGAGACCGCGTGCGCGCGCGCGTAGTGGACCCGTTCGTAGGACACCGTGAGATCGCAGACGCGGCCGAGCCACGCTTCCATCGCCGTGCCGTGCTCGACTTTGAACCGAGTGCCCGCGAATTCGGTGATGTCCGGATGGAGCCGCTGCGTCTCGCGCACGGCGTAGGGCTCCCATTCGCGGCCGATGAGCCACCCCGCCAGCCACGGGGAGACGTCCGCCTCGTAGCGCCCCGAGGCGTGCCCCGGGCGCTCGTCGACGATCGCGTTCCCGTGCACGGCGTCGATCGCGAGCCGGAGCTCGTTCTCGAATCCACGCGTGTACGCTTCGTCCCAGAAGTCGTTCCCGTCGGGCAGCTCGGTCCAGACTTCCTGGAAGAGCCAGATGGGATCGTTCGGATGCGCCTCGTTCTCCTCGCGCAGCGCTTCGTAGAAGCGGGGCGGATGGAGCGCGTACACGCGGATCGAGTTCGCGTGCATCGAGCGCGCGAACCGGAGCCAGCGGCGATAGTCTTCCTTCGTGATCGCGAATTCGCCGGGGTAATGCCCCGGGGGCGCGGCGCCCAGGTTGAGCCCGCGGAAGAAGACGGTTCGGGAGCCGGAGGGCGTCGCGATCTCGAATCGGTCCCCGCGCGCGAGCACCGCGCGTGTCGGTGGGGAGGGAATGGGCGCGCGTGGATCCCGGATGGTCTTCCACGGGCGCGGCCCGGCGTCTCCCGCGAGAGCGGGAAGGGCGCAGCCCAGGATCAGGACGGGGACCAGGATGTCGCGCAGCCGCATGGAGATTCTCCCGATGGGGTATTCGGGAACGATCGGCAGCTCAAGCCCCGTTCTGCAGCGGACGCCGCTCCGCGCGGCTCACGGAAAGAGCGCCCGGAGCGCGGCCTCGTGGTCCTCGAAGGAGTCGAGGAGCGCGTCCGGATCGCACGCGGCCAGCGCTTCACGGCTGATCGAGCCGGTCGCAACCGCGACGGCGCGCGCGCCGATGGCGCGGGCGCAGGCGATGTCCTTCGGCGTGTCGCCGATGACCGTCGTCTCGGAGCCGGAGAAGGCCCGGCCGGAGAGGACGCGCGCCTTCTCGAGCGCGATCTGCGCGAGGACGGCGCGATTCTCGTGATCGTCGCCGAAGGCGCCGAAGCGGAAGTACGGCTCGAGATTCCAGCGCCGAAGCTTGAGCCGGGCACCCTGGTGCACGTTGCCGGTCAAGAGGCCCACGAGCACGCTGTCGAGCTTGTTGAGCCGCTCGAGCAGCTCCCGGACGCCGGGATAGAGGTGCGCGTCCTGATGCTCGCGGACCTCCACAGCGAGTAGCTCCACGTAGCGCCGCAGGCACTCGTCGCGTCGAGCCAGGATGGTGCGCTCGTCGACGCCGGCCAGCCGCATGATCTCGGTCACGCACTCCGGATCGGTCATGCCCGCGAAGCGAAAGCCCTCGATGGGTCCGGCGGTCTGATAGGTGTCGCGCAGCGCCCGGGCAAAGGCGATCTTGGCCGCGATGCCGTCCCGTAGGAGCGTGCCGTCGATGTCGAAGAGGATGAGTCGCATGAGGGGGCGCGGGGCGCCCCCCAGAAGTATCACGCGGCCCGAGGGCCGGTCAACGCGCGGCGGCGGGCTGCGCCGCTTGAGCCGCGGCCATCCCGCTCTCGAAGAGCTTCGGGTTGGTGGACCGTGAGAGCGCGGCCTGGGCCGTGATCTTGCCCGAGGTCACGAGATCCTTGAGCGCCTGGTCCAGCATGACCATGCCGTCCTTGGCTCCCACCTGCATCATGCTCGGGATCTGGGCGGTCTTGCCCTCCCGGATCAGGTTCCGGAGCGCGGGCACGCCGACCAGGATCTCGTGCGCGGCGACGCGCCCCTTGCCGTCGGCGGTCGGGATCAGGGTCTGCGCGACGACTCCCTCGAGCGACTCGCTCAGCATCGTTCGGATCTGTGCCTGGCGGTCGGCGGGGAAGATGTCGACGAGGCGGTCGATGGTCTTGGGCGCCGAGTTCGTGTGGAGCGTGCCGAACACGAGATGTCCCGTCTCCGCGGCGGTGATCGCGAGCGACGTCGTCTCGAGATCGCGGAGCTCGCCCACGAGGAGAATATCCGGATCCTCGCGGAGCGCGCCCCGAAGCGCGGCCGCGAAGCTCGTCGTGTGCGCGCCCACCTCGCGCTGGTTGATGAGGCATCGCTTCCGCTCGTGAACGAACTCGAGCGGGTCCTCGATCGTGATGATGTGCTTGGGGAACGTGGCGTTCACGTAGTCGATCATCGCCGCGAGCGTCGTCGACTTGCCGCTCCCGGTCGGTCCCGTCACGAGCACGAGTCCGCGCTCCTTCGACGCGAGATCGCGGAGGATGGCTGGCCCCTTCAGCTCCTCGAGGGTCGGGACCTTCGTCGCGATGACCCGGAACACGGCGCCGACGCCGCGGCGCTGCTCGAAATAGTTCGCCCGGAAGCGGGAGAGCCCCGGGATTTCGATGGCGAAGTCGAGCTCGTGCCGCTCTTCGAAGTCGGCCTTCTGGGCCGGGGTCAGCAAGGAGTAGAGCGCGTCCCGCGTCTCCTTCGGATCGAGCGGCGGCGTCTGGAACGGAACGATGTCGCCTCGCATGCGCGCCATGGGCGGCGACGCCGTCGAGATGTGAAGGTCGGACGCCTTCGCCTCGACGATCGCCTTGAGGAGCGCCTGGATGTCGACGGGCATCAGCGTCCCTGACCTTTCCAGAGGCGCTCGCGGTCCTCGTCGCTCAGGATCGTGACTTCGAGAATGCCGGCCCGGTGCTCGGCCTCTTCCGGCTCCGCCCACGCCGAGGAGCCTTCATGGCGCGCGGTCGGCAGCGCGATCATCGCGAACGGACGATCGCGCAGCACGGCACGCCCGTTCGGGCTGTCTGCGAGGCACTGGAGGAGGGCTTTCCCGTCCAGCCATCCCGTGCGGGCGAAGACGAGCCGCCCCACCGCGGCTCCGTCCAGGAGCTCCGCCACGGAATCGCCGTGAAGGAGGTCGTCCAGCACGACGATGTCCGCTCCGAGACCGACCGAGGCACGACGCCAGTTCACGCTGGAGGGGTCTCCGGCCTGGAACTGGATCCGGGTCACTCCCGCGGGATAGGGCGCCGTGGGCCACGGCTCGAAGGCGACGACGCGGCGCTCGGGCTTCATGGCGAGAGACGCGAGCGAGGCGAGCACGGTCGAGCCGCCCGCCCGCGGCGGGCCGTACACGATCACGAGCCCCTCCGGGCCCTCGACGAATTCGCGAATCTCGCCCTCGCCGAGCGGAGAGAGCCCGAGCAGCGAGAGATCGGGCGCCTCGGCTCGATCGGGGTGGAGTCGAAGCACCGTCGTCACGCCGGAAGCGCCGCGAGCGTGGCAGACGCCGACGTGCACGCGATCGCCGCTCAGGTCGGCCATCACGTGCCCCTGGACTGCGAGCTCACCCATCTCCAGATCCGGCGCGCCCAGGTGCGCGAGGCGCGTGCGCAGGTAGAGCATGGTCTCCGGCTGCTCGACCCCGCGGGGCTCGAGTCCCTTGTCGGTCCGGTAGTGCACCGCGATGCCGCCCTTTTCCGGCACGAAGTGGATCTCGGACGCACGGTCGTTGCGCGCGGTATAGACGTGATAGAGGAGGAAGGTCGATCCAGAGCGCTCCCAGACCACCCGGTGGCGCGGCTCGCCCCCGGCCGCGGCCGCTATCGTGGCCGCCTCGGCCGCGCTCGCGCGCGCGGCGACCTTGTCCCGCGATGGCCGCTCCGGCCCGTAGACGTTGTCGAGCACCCGGCGGATCGACCCCTGGCAGCCGATGACGAGCGAGACGGGCATCCCCGCCGCCTGCTCGATCTCCCTCACGGCCTCGGAGTCGGTGGGATCGGACATCGCGATGACCATCTCCTCCGGGTTCTGGAAGAGGGGCATCGCCTGGATGCGACGAAGGAGCGATTCGGGGAAGCGCCGGACGAGATCCATGTCGGCGGCGCCGGACGCGAGGTCCACATACGGAATGCCGAGCTGCTTGGAGAGGGCCCAGCCGATGTTCTCCTCGGTCGTGAAGCCCATCTCGACGAGGCTCTCGCCGATCAGGCGGCCGGTCTCGAGCTGCTGCTGGAACGCGGCATCCACCTGTTCCGGAGTCACGATCCCGCCGTCGATCAGGATCGACGCCAGGGTCCGCTTCGTCTGACCGGTCTCGCTCACGAGGCACCTCTGCGTCCGGGGGTTGGGAATCGATTCGGCCCTGGGCGAATCGCAAGGCATGTGCCATGCGTACCCCACGGCATGGCGCGCCAGGGCCATGGCCGCCGCCTTGCTCGATTCGGAGGGAACGCGGTGCGAAATGGCGAGTTGAGAAGCGATGAGCGGTGGGTCGCAGCCCCTGGCGGGGACCTCTACGCGGCTCCCGGGGCGGCGCAATGCTTGCCCCTTGCTCGGCCAGCGGTTATTTTCTGCGCGGTTTCCATGCAGCGCATCGACACCTCATCGGACGGGAGCCCATGGCGCACGCACAAATGAAACGGAAATCCGCCGACGCCACTGGAAAGAAACGGAAGTCCGGCTCCACCGAGCCCGAAGCCGCCGCTCCGTCGAAGAAGCAGCCCAAGATCGTGCGGCTCACCGCCACCGATCTCGCGGAGAAGCAGCGCGAGATCTCGGTCAGCGAGTTCTTCACCAAGAACCGCCATCTCCTCGGATTCGACAGCCCCGCGAAGGCCTTGTTGACGACGGTGAAGGAAGCCGTCGACAACGCGCTCGACGCGTGCGAGGAGGCGGGCATCCTTCCCGACCTCCTGCTCGAGATCCAGGAGATCTCCGAGACCCGTTACCGTATCGCGGTCCAGGACAACGGCCCCGGCATCGTGAAGGCTCAAATCCCCAAGATCTTTGGCCAGCTCCTCTCTGGATCGAAGTTCCACAGGCTGCGCCAGTCGCGCGGCCAGCAGGGGATCGGCATCTCCGCGGCCGGGATGTACGGCCAGCTCACGACCGGCAAGCCGATCACCGTGATCTCGCGGATCGGCGCCGGGAAGCCCGCGCACAAGTTCGACATCCAGATCGACACGCGGCAGAACCGGCCGGTCGTCGTGGCGGATCACGAAGTCGAGTGGACGCCGCAGCACGGCACGCGCGTGGAGCTCGAGATCGAGGCCACCTACAAGAAAGGGCGCCACTCGGTCGACGGCTACGTCGAGCAGACGGCGATGGCCAATCCGCACGCGCAGATCACGTACGTGGCGCCGACGGGCGAACGGACGGAGCTGCCGCGCGTCGCGAACGAGCTGCCGAAGCCCCCGCAGGAGATCAAGCCGCACCCGCACGGCGTGGAGCTGGGCATCCTCTTGAAGATGCTCCACGACACGAAGGCCAGGAACCTCCGCGGCTTCCTGACCAGCGAGTTCTCGCGTGTGAGCGCCGCGGTGGCCGAGGAAATCGCCACCACGGCCGGCCTCTCCGGAGGCATGACCACGCAGAAGGCGGCGCGCGAGCAGGCCGAGGCGCTCTACAAGGCGATCCAGGCCACGAAGCTCATGGCCCCACCGTCGAACGTGCTCTCGCCGATCGGCGAGGAGCTGTTGCTCGAGGGCTTGAGGAAGCAGATCGACGCCCGCTTCTACGCCGCGACCTCGCGGTCACCGTCGGTGTATCGCGGGAACCCGTTTCTCGTGGAGGCTGCCATCGCCTTCGGGGCGGAGCAGCTTCCGGCCGACGAGCCGATCACGCTGATCCGATTCGCGAACCGGGTGCCACTCCTCTACCAGCAGTCCGCCTGCGCGGTCACGAAGTCGGTGATCCAGACCAACTGGAAGTCGTACGGCATCCAGCAGTCGCGCGGCGCGCTCCCGTCCGGCCCGATGATCATCATGGTGCACATCGCGTCCGTGTGGGTGCCGTTCACGTCGGAGTCGAAGGAAGCGGTCGCCTCGTATCCCGAGATCATGAAGGAGATCAAGCTCGCGCTTCAGGACGTCGGGCGGAAGCTCGGCATCTTCATCCGGCGCGGGATGCGGGAGGCGGACGCGGAGAAGAAGCGGTCCTATATCGAGAAGTACATCCCGCACATCGGGATCGCGCTTCAGGAAATCCTGAGCATCAGCGACAAGGAAAAGGACAAGGTCTGCGCGACCTTGAAGGACACCCTAGAGCGGAGCCGGAAGCTATGAGCGATACCAACGTCGTTCCCAAGATCAAGAAAGAGGCGAAGGCCGTCGAGGAGTCGATCCTCAAGAAGAAGACGCCCTCGTTGAAGTTTCCCATCCGTTCGCTCGCGAACGTGAGGTATCTCGAGAAGGAAGGCTACTTCGAGATCCGCGGGAAGAAGAAGGAGCGGACGCTCACGGTCAACACCGTGAAGACGTTCGCGCAGACGTTGAGAATGATGGCCCTGTCCAAGACCTTGGTCGAGACGGACGACATGGCGACCAAGCGAGAGGCGTACTACGTCTCCAAGAACTGGGACGACGCACGGTTCTTGGAGCAGACCGAGTCCGACACGGTGATGGACGACGTCGAGGCCTTGTTCGAGGTCAACCGCGAGCAGCTCGGATTCGTCCCCGAGGAGAAGGGGGGCGACGTCGCCGGCACCTTGGTCGTCGTGGACAAGGACCCCGATACCGGCAAGTCGATCCGGATCGACTGCACCAAGTTCGGCTCCGGCGCGTACTCGATCCCGATTTCCGTGGAAGACTTGAAGTTCGAGACCAAGGCCAAGTTCATCCTCGTCATCGAGACCGCCGGCATGTTCCAGCGCCTCGTGAAGCACGGCTACTGGAAGAAGGCCAACTGCATCCTGGTCTCGATGGGAGGCGTGCCCACGCGCGCCTGCCGCCGGTTCATCCGCCGGCTCGCCGACTCGATGAAGATCCCTGTCTACGTCTTCGTCGACGGCGATCCCTACGGCATCAGCAACATCTACCGCACGTTCAAGGTGGGCTCCGGAAACGCGGCGCACATCAACGAGTTCTTCTGCGTTCCGCAGGCGAGGTTCCT
Source organism: Candidatus Eiseniibacteriota bacterium (assembly GCA_035716085.1). Taxonomy (GTDB): domain Bacteria; phylum Eisenbacteria; class RBG-16-71-46; order SZUA-252; family SZUA-252; genus WS-9. The sequence goes on from DASTKC010000169.1 coordinate 56,138, forward strand.
CGGCATCACGCCCCAGGACATCATCGACTACAAGCTCCCGACGCACCCCTTGAAGGACGTCGACGTGAAGCGCGCCAAGGACGCGGTCAAGAACGACCCGTTCTTCCAGCACCACAAGCCCTGGGTGAAGGCCATGGAGCAGCTCATGAGCATGGGGGTCCGCGCGGAGCAGCAGGCGCTCGCGGCCCATGGCTTGAACTACGTGATGGACACGTACCTGCCCGAGAAGATCGCGCACCCTGAGCGGTTCCTGCCGTAAGGTCGGGAGCGGCAGCAGGCGATTTGTGAATTCATTCTCAACTTGCCCCGGGGCAAGTTGACGAGGACCCATGCCGATCCGCGGCGTCCATACGATGTTCTACACGTCGGAGCCCGAGGCGATGCGCGTCTTCCTGCGCGACAAGCTCGGGCTTCACGGCGTCGACGTCGGCGGCGGCTGGCTGATCTTCGACGTCCCTGAGGCGGACATGGGCTGCCATCCCGCGGACCCGAACAGCGTCCATGGCGAGCCCTCCGGGACGAACCACATCTCGTTCTACTGCGACGACGTGCGGAAGACGGTGGAGGAGCTGAAGGGGCGAGGCGTCGAGTTCGTGGACGGGATCGTGGATCGCGGCTACGGCCTCGTCACGCACTTCAAGGTGCCGGGTGGGTTCGAGGTCGAGCTCTACCAGCCGAAGTACGAGAAGGGTTGATCGCTCGAAGAACTACGGGTGGGCCAGGAAGAAGTAGTTCAGCCGCCTTTCGAACTGCTCGATGAACTGATCGCGGGTCAGCGGCGAACGGCCAGCGAGCCAGTCCGGTAAGAGCGAGATGCGGAGCGGAGCCTCACCCAGGACATCGAATATCTCGCCCGCTCCGCTACCGAAATGATCCGCCCCGCCTAGGCCGCATTCGAAGAGCACGTGCGGTCGTTGGCGTCGCAGCATCTGAAGCCCTCCCCGGAACACTCCGAGCTCGGCTCCTTCCACGTCCACCTTCACCAGTTTCACAGGCACGTCCCGGGGCAAAACGCGGTCGAGCGTCTCGACCGTGACATCGATCTGGCGCCGGGTTTCGTTCCCCAGGTCCCGTTCCCGCGCGCTCAGCCCGCTCAACGCCGGATGCTCCACCATGCAATGGAACACGGCCGAGCCAGGTTCGGAGCCGATCGCGTACGGATACACATTCATTCCGGGGAATCGCGCCTGAAGCTTCGCGAACTGATCCGGATTCGGCTCGAACGCGAAGTGCTTCACCCCTGGAGCGAGTCGCATCATGTGCCGCAGGTAGGCGCCCTCGAACGAGCCGACATCGACGCCGATCCCTCCGCGCCGCAACACCCGCCGCATGACAGCGATTGTCTGGGAGTCGTAGAGGCTGCCCTTGTGCCCGGTCAGCTTGGCGTGGACGTAACGGAAGGGCTCTTCCCAACGGGTACCGACGAGGGTTCGCTTGGCGAGGTCGGCGAGCATTCGGGAAGTGTACCCGTGCCTGGCGGCGGCTTCCTAGGGGTCACCCTCGCTTGGCGCCGACGCGCCACCGGGTCACGTCACCGCAGGCTCCGCCTCCGTCTCCGCATGCTCCGCCGGGTCCCGGGCCCCCATGAAGGGCAGCCACAGCACCATCCCCAGCTCGCCGAAATAGAGGGGCGACATCACCCGCGATACCGCCGCGATGTGCTCGGGGAAGGCGATGATCGTCACCGAAGTGACCACGTACCCCACGCCCGAGGCGAAGAGCAGGTATCCGAGGATCTTGGGGAAATAGCCCGACTTGATCGTCAGGATGCCAAACGGGAAGAGCCAGAGTCCCCAGAAGATGGTGAGGATGCGGGCGAGGTTGTTGCCCCAGAGGATCGAGCCCATGACCAGCGCGTCGAGCTGGGGCTTGGTGAACGCGGAGAGATAGCTCTCGCCGCTCAGGAGGATCAGCGGCGTCATCCGGTTCGCGATCGTCACGAGCTCCGCTGCGATCGCGACTCCTACGAGCCCCACCATCAATCGCGCGAGCGCGCGGTCGACGTCACGGAACAGCCGGTACAGCGTCAGCGCCACGACGACGAACAAGATCTGGGATACGAGCGAGATCAGGATGGTCAGGCGGTAGAGCGAGGCCCCGTCGGCAATGTTGCGGGCCGTCGTCGCAGCGTCGTCGGAGAGGAACCGGGAGGGGACGTACATGTAGCTGAAGATCATCAGGGCGGACATCACGACGTACAGGAATCCGGCGAGTCGGGCGGTCGACTTGGGTGAGTCCATGGCTTCCTCCAGCTACCGGCGAATTACGCCACCGCACCCCTCACGCTAGAAATCCGCCGCCTTCGTGGAGTCCAGCGGCGGCCGCCAGGTGCTATCCACCGGCGTCCCCCTCTCCTCGATCCAGATGTAGACGTCGGCTTCCTCCTCGTCCATGTGCAGGCGTTGCCCCTTCGGGAGCCGCTGGATCTTGGACCACAGCTCGTCGATGTTGATGCGGTAGTCGTGAGCGAGGCCGATCTCGGACTTGAGGTTGAAGGCGTGCATATAGTCGAGCGCCTTCTTGGGCACGGTCACCGCCACGGTGGCCAGGTCCTTCCCGGGCTCCCAGACCTCGACTCGTACCACGGTGTCCCTGCCGTACCACCAGGGCTTGGGGTTCGGGATGTCGAGGCGGGCCGTCCAGGCGTAGCCGATCCCGAGACAGACGAGGAGGCCCAAGGCCAGGGCTATCCAGAACTTGCGATTCATGGATCTTCCTCCTCATCCGCTCGGGACCGGCCGGGACCGCGAAGGGGGGACCACCGCGGAGCCCACCCCTCCTCTACGCCACCGAACGCTCCTCGGGTTTCAGGGCGACGCTCCGGGACCCGGCCACGCCCCGCCAGGCCATGGCCAGGGCGAGCGCCAGGCCGAAGGTCGTCACCACGGTCGCTCCCGTGGGCAGGTCGAAGTGGTAGGAGGCGAGCATCCCGCCGACGCTCACGAGCACCGCAACGATCCAGCCGACGATGAGGCGGCTTCGGGCGCGGTCGGCCAGCAGCATGGCGATCACCGACGGGACGATCAAGTACGAGAAAACGAGGAGCACCCCGGCTACCGCCACCGACTGGGTCACGACCAGACCGAACGTGAGGTAGAAAAGGAAATCCCACCAGCGCACGCCGGCGCGGCTCAGCCCGGCCTCCGCCGGCCGGCCGTGCGTGATGGCGAAGAACGGCCGGCGCCAGATGAAGTGCAGGAAGCCGATCACGAGATAGAGCACGGCGAGCGTCGCGACTTCCTTGGGTGACGTTGCGAGCAGGTTGCCGACGAACATGAACTTGATGTGCTCGGCGCCTTCGGGCGTGCGGTCCACGATCAGGATCGCGGCGGCCGCGGAGACGGCGTACACGATGCCGATGAAGGCTTCCTGCGGGATGCGCCGCTTCTCGGCCTTCAAGAGCGCGAGCAGACCGGCGCCCACGACGACCGCCGCGATCGAAAGGTAGTGCGATGCGGGATCGTGGAGATCGAGCCCGAACAGGAACCCGATCGTCGCCCCGAGCGCCGCGACCTGGGCGAGCGCCAGATCGACGAAGATCACCCCACGCTCGACCACGTGGAATCCGAGATACGCGTGAATGCCCGCAATGACGACGCAGGCGAGGAGCGGCCAGAGAAGGAACTGGAAGGCGTCCATCACGACCCCTTTCCCGTGAGCGCGTTCTGGATCAACCCGAGCTGGGCGTCGAAGAGGCCCAGGTAGCTCGTGACCTCCTTCGTCGCGCCAACCGAGGGAGGCAGGATGACGAGCGCCGCACCGGTGTTTCGGGCGATCTGCTGCGGCATCTTGGGATCGAAGTAGGGCTCGACGAGGAGGAGCTTCACGTTCTGGGCTTTCATCTCCGTGGTCAGATCCTGGATGTGCTTGGGCGTCGGCGGCACGCCCGGCTTCGGCTCGACGAAATCCATCACCTCGAATCCGAACGCGCGGGCGAAGTAGGGCCAGGAGCGGTGATACGTCACCACGCGCGTTCCGGTCAGGCCGATCGACTTCGCGCGCTGCTTCCACTCCGCCTCCTTGGCGCGGACCCGCTTCTCGAAGTCCGCGTACCGTGATGCGAAGGTCGGTGCGTTGGCGGGAGACACGCGGGAGAGTCCGTCGCGGATCGCCGCGGCCATGATGATTCCGTTCTCGGGATCGAGCCAGTAGTGGGGGTTTCCGAGCGGGTGCACGTCGCCTTGCTCGCGACCGACCGGCCCGCCGAGCTCGAGGACCTGGATGTTCTTCGAGGCGTCCACGAAACCGGCGCCGCCGGGGAGGATCTTCGAATTGCGCGCGCTGTTGAGGAGGCCGGGCACCCAGCCCACTTCGAGATCGCGTCCCACCTCGACGAAGAGATCCGCCTTCTTCAGCTTCACGAGATAGCTCGGCTTGGCATCGACGAAGTGCGGATCCTGATAGCCCCTCGAGAGCGACTCCACGGTCACGAGATCGCCGCCGACCTCGTTCGTGATCGAGGCGAGGTCCTCAGTGGTGGTGACGACGTTGATCTTCTTGTCCGCGCGCGCAGCGTGGGGCGCGGTCATGAGCGCGAGGGTGAGCAGCGGTAGCGCCCACCGTTTTGTGAATCGAGTCATGGTCGGTCTCCTATCTAGAACGGGTGCTGCCCGTGCGGGCCGATGTTGAACGTGGTCTTGAAGAAGTAGCTCATCTCGCTTCCGTCGAAGTCGCGGTCCTGCCCCTGGAGGCTCAGCGACCAGAACTCGCTCGGAGTGAACGTGAGGAAGCCGAGGCCGCCGGTCGTCGTGTCGTCCGCGATCGCGTCGATCGCCTGCGACCAGTCGTAGCGGGCTCCGAGGTGCCAGCGCCGGGCGAACTGATAGTCGGCCCAGGCGAACCCGCCGGTGCGGCGAGGTCCGTCGTCGGGGTCGCGAGCCATCCACTCGAACTGCGCCGTGAGCGAGCGATAGATCGCGCGTTTCGGATTCTTCCAACGGAACGTGGCGTCCGCGCCGTAGAGCTGGGCGCGCCGCGCGTCGGGAACCGCGAGCGGATCCACCGTTTCCGCCGGCCCGTTCGCGCCGTTGGCGTACGAGCCGCCCAAGGTGAGATTGGTCGTCTCGCCGAGATCGAAGAACGTCGACGCCCGCGCGAGATACAGGAGGTCCTTCCCGCGGTACTCGGCGAACGCCGGCACGCTCGTCGAGTCGGGCGTGTTCGTCACCTCGCCGTCGAAGTTGAGGTAGAAGGGAAGCGGCGCGAGCCAGGACACCGACGCCCCAATTCCAGAGAGCCCTTCCTCACCGAGGAACCGCTCCGCCGCGAGCGGACGATCCGCGAACGGCGTCTCCGGCGGGTGCGTGCGGTTGAACTTTCCGAAGTTGCTCCGGAATTTACCCAGCTTGGCCGTGAATCCCGCGGGCAACGTGAGGAGCGTGAGGTACCCCTCCTCGACGTCGATCCCTTCGTCCGGACTCACCGAGATGAAGAAGTCGGCGCGGCTGTACGGGTCGACGGTGGCCTGGTATCCCAGCTCGACCTCGCGGAGCTGGAACGCGCTCGTGTCGGTCCGGTCGAGCGCGTCGCCGGCCTGACCCTGAAACCATCCGATCGCGCTGATGTTCGGGTTGAGCAAATTCGAGCCCGCGGGCGGCGCCGTGACGCCACCGGACGCCGGCGAATCCACGGGCGTGGTTTGCGTCGCGGCCGCGTCGGGCGCGGACACCGTGCTGTCGGAGAACGAGGACGATTCCTGAGCGATCGCGAAGCCCGCGGCGCTTGAGACCAGCGCGACGGCGAGCACGGCGATCGCCCATGCGTGGTAACGCATGAACGTGCCTCCTCTATTCGATTGTCGTGTGAAGCGTGGACCGGCGGACCGCGCCGGGAAATCGGGGAGAGCTAGGTCTGAGGAGGTCCGCGTCCCGTGGGGGCCGCGAGGAGGAGTGCGGGGCTTTCGACGACGACGGCGTCAGCGAGTCGCTCGGGAGGCGAATCGAGTCGAGGCGGCTCCAGCGGCGAGACGACGTCCACCTGGCTCGCCTGCAGGTCCTTGCAAATCTGACACGGCGGGCCCGGGTGCTCGTGGAGCACGGCCGATCCCAGCCACGCTCCGAAGAGGAGCAGGGCCAGGAGGGCCATCGCGCGGGATGTCGTTCGAGAGCGCATCATCGTGTCCAACCGTACCAGCGACCCGCCGGTTCCTGCAACCGTCCGGGCCCTAGCCCTTCCGGGCCGCCACGATCATGCCCACCCCCCAGACGATGAGGAGCGCCGGCCAGTAGCGGAGGAGGTTCCCGTGGAGGTATCCGAACTCCTTCAGGAGGAGGAGGATTCCGACCGCGATCAGCGTGAGGGGAAACGCGATGCTCATGCTTCCTTTGCCGGGCATCCTCGGGGCTCCTGGGTGGTGGGGTGGCTTCGCCGCTAATTCTTCGGGGGCTCTTGGCGCTGGACGCGAATCCGCATGAGATGGCCGCCGACGTGGATCACGGTCAGCGGTCCCTTGCCTTCCGCGGTCCAGAAGGCCGCCTTGCCCTTCACGCGTCCGCTCACATGCTCCGTGAAGTCGTTGGTGAACGAATGCCAGGTGAGCGGGGAGTCGTATTCGACGCGCGCCGCGGCATCCGGGGGCAGCGTGATCTCGACATTCGAGAGGAGTCCGTGCACGTTGATCATTCGCGGCCGGACCTGACCCACGGCGAGGCGCACGGACGAGCTGATGGCCTTGATCTCGGCTTCGTCGAGGGCGTCCTCACGGAGATTGATCGTCCCGAACGCGAAGTAATTCGATGAGCGAAGCGACACGCGCTGATGCTCCGGGAGCCTCGCGTCCACGATGCTGCCGAAGAGGCTCATGTCCCCGGCGATGGGCGTCGTGGGCCACACCAGGTAGCCCACGCCGTTCTTCGCCTCGTAGCCGTGCGCGATCATGTCCTTCCCGAGAATGCTCTTGGCGTTCATGCGCGCTTCATCGGGATCGCCGGGCTGTGTATGGATCGCGAAGGAACCTCCCACCGCGCGCTGCTGGACCCGGAGCATGCGGATGCCGGGATTCGTGAAGTTGATCACCGTGGCCTGCGTCGGCGGGAGGCCCATCTCCGTGTGCTTGGAGATCCACCATCCCCCGAACACGAAGGCGGCCGCGACCAGGGCGAGTGCGAAAACGCCGAGAAGTGCGTTCTTGAGAGCGTTGGCGAGGAGGGCGAGGCCGAAGCCGACGAGGAGCACCGGCCAGAAGCGGGCGAGCCACGGCCAGACGCCATGGGGGAGATAGCCCAGGGCCGCGCCGAGAAGGAGCGCTCCCATTCCGACCAGGAAGAACCCGAAGACGAGCTTCCCGAATCCCATGTGGCACTACGGGTACCACGCGGGCGAGCGGGTTGCAAGCAGCGAGAGGACGGCTGAGTGCGCGGCCCAAGGAGATCGAGGTGAGAGCGGGATCGAGCCGGGCAAGACACATCGTGGGCCGTGGAATGGCGCTGGCTGCCGCCGCGATCGTGGTCGCGACGGCTGGCTGCATGAGCGGCGTGCGCTCGCCCATGGAGCACGAGATCACGAAACGGGTCACCCCCGAGAAGCCGGAATTCGATATCGAAGGCTGGACCGACAGCACGGGAACCCACCACAAGCTCCACGGCCGCGCCCGAATCGTCGGCGATTCGATCCAGCTCTACCAGCGGAACTACGTGACCAACGCAAACCCAACGGTTACCACCAAGCTGGTGGCGACCGTACTGAGGTCGGACGTCGCGGAAGTGACCGTCGAAAGGTTCGACCCGGTGAAAACTGGGATGCTCCTCGCCACACCAGTGTTGCTCTACGGGCTGCTCATCCTGATCATCGTCTCAAGTGGGTACGAGCCGTAAGTAGCTGTCTTATAGCGGCTAACCCGCCATTACCCACGCCATATCGTCCAAATTAAGGTACCTAAACTTTTTCTTGCCTCGCCGGATTCGAGCGGGCATTCTCCCCGAGTTGCTAGTGCTTAACTTTTTCGGCTGCTGACGAGGGGCGGCCGGCCCGGCTCTCGGACCCGAAAGGAACTCGACTCCCCGCATGCGCTCCAAGCCCTTCGCCGCCGCCCTGCTCGCCGCCGCCGTACTGACGATGACTTCGAGCTTCGCCGCCGCCCAGGACTCCATCGAGGACAAGCTCCACTTCTCCGGCTACGGCGAGGTCCATTACAACAGCCACGAGCTTTCGGAGAATGGAATCATCGAGAACGATCCGCCCGCCGAGGTCGACGTGCATCGCTTCGTGCTCGGCTGGCGCTACGACTTCACCCCGAAGATCCGGATGGATGCAGAAGTGGACTTCGAGCACGCGGCGACGGAGATCGAGCTGGAGTACGCGTACCTCGAATACGATCTCGCGGCGGCGACCAGCCTCCGCGCCGGTGCGGTGCTCATGCCGATCGGGCCGCTCAACGAGTTCCACGAGCCGCCCAACTACTATTCGGTCGAGCGGCCGTACGTGGAGAGCTCGATCATGCCGACCACGTGGCAGGAGATCGGGATCGGTCTCGTGGGACGGCTCGGCGGCGGAGGGTTAGGGTATCGCGCGTACGTGGTCACGGGGCTCAATGCCTCCGGTTTCGATACGTTCAACGGCATCCGCGAGGGACGCGGACACGGGGCCGAGGCGCCCGCGGAAGATCTCGCGGGTGTGGCCCGGCTCGAGTACTCGACGAAGAACGGTCTCAACCTCGGCGGCTCCGCCTACTACGGCGGCGCGGACCAGGGGGACTCGACCCTCGGCGACGTCACCGTCACGATCCTGAACGCGGACGCTCGATTCCGACGCGCCGGATTCGACCTGAAGGGCGTCCTCTATCACGAGTCCGTCGGCGACGCCGACGTGCTGAGCAACGAGCTGGGAACCACGATTGGAGAGTCGATGCTCGCCTGGTACGGCGAAGCGGCGTACGACGTCCTGCGGCGGGACCGCGAGGGATCGAGCGGCCGCGCCCTTTTCCTATTCGGTCGCTATGAAGACTTCGATACGAACACGGACGTTCCGACTGGCTTCGTCGCCAATCCCGCCGCCAACCGTACCGTGATCACCGGCGGCGTCTCCTACATGCCAATCGACAAGATCGCGTTCAAGGCGGACGTCGAGCACTGGACGGACGACACCGACGCCGATCTCACGCGCTTCAATCTCGGCGCTGCGTTTCAGTTCTAGATGAAGGAGAGCACCATGCTTTCGAAACTTGCGAAGTCCGCGCTTCTCGCCGCGGTCCTCGGTAACGTCTCGATTCCGGCCGCCCAAGCGGGCACGCCCCGCGCCGCGCAGGCTGGCGGGCCGGCGGCGGCGGCGACGGAGCCCGCTCCGTTCGCCCGCGTCTATCTTGCCATTCGCGGCTGCACGTCCTGCGCGCACTGCCGCACCGCGATCCGCCAGATGGTGAACACGAAGTCCGCCGGCGGCGAAGCGCGCCTGAGCGCTGATCAGGTCGAGGTTCGATATCCTAAGCCGAGCCCGGTGCCGCTCAAGGACGTGATCCACTCGCTCGCGGAGAACCGCCTCCACGATCTGAGCCTCGTCGACGTGCTCTTCGAAGCCCGCGGGACGATCGCTCCGGGTCCGAACGGCACCGCGACCTTCAAGCTCTCCGAGACGGGGCAAGCGTTCCCCATCACGATCGACCGCGCGGTGCGCCGGCCGGTGGACGGCACGGCCGTGCACCTCACGGCGGTCGTGGACGGATGGCGAACCAAGGACAAGTCGGGCCTCTCGCTCGCCGCGCGTACGATCGAGACGAACTGACGGGACCTCGTTCCCGGGTTGACAAGACCGGGGCTTGCTCTCAGAATTCGCACCCGTCCAAGGACTTACAAGGAGGTGCCGTGGATGATCTGAGGGGCAAGTCGGCGCTCGTCACCGGCGGAACGCGTGGAATCGGCAAGGCCATCGCGCTCGCGCTCGCGGACATGGGCGCGGACGTCGCGATCAACTTCTTCCGAAGCCGCGAATCGGCCAAGGCCGCCGTCGCGGAGATCCAGGCGAAGGGCGTCAAGGCTCTCGCGGTGCGCGCGAACATGGGAAACGAGGAACAGATCCCACCCATGTTCGAAGAGATCAAGAAGAGCTTCGGCAAGCTCGACATCCTCGTCTCGAACGCCGCGCTCGGACACTTCGGCAACGTCCTCGAGGTGACCGACAAGATGTGGGACGTGGCCATGGCGACCAACGCCAAGGCGCTCCTCTTCTGCGCGCAAGAAGCCGCCAAGATGATGCCGGAAGGCGGCAAGATGGTCGCACTCACCTCGCTCGGCTCGCACCGCTACATCCCAGGGTACGCCGCGATCGGCGTCTCCAAGGCGGCCATCGAGACGCTCGTGCGGTATCTCGCCTACGAGCTCGCGCCGCGGAAGATCAACGTGAACGCGGTGTCGGGCGGGTTCATCGACACCGACTCGCTCAAGATCTTCCCGAGCTACGACCAGATCATCCGGGAATCGACCGCGCGGACGCCGTTCGGACGGGTGGGCACGCCGGAGGAGGTCGCGAACGTCGCCGCGTTCCTGTGCACCAGCCGGGCATCGTGGGTAACGGGGCAGGTCCTGATCGTGGACGGGGGCTACACGCTGGGGTAGGACGCTAGCGGTGGCGCGCCGACCACCAACCCGTAAGGCGCGTGCTTCCCAAGAACGCGGCCAGCTTCTGGTCGAAGAGCAGAAACGCCGTGATCCCGAGATTCACGATGCTCGCGACGACGACGTATCGGACGAGCGTCACCATTCCGCCGAATTCGGGCGGCCGCGTGATGAGGTAGGCCAGAACCGCGATCTGGCTCAGCATTGCGAACACCACCCCCCACGATCGCGCGGGGCGCTTTCCCAGCCACAAAGCGCCCATCACGTAGAAGTTCCCCGCCGTGAGCACTGCAGAGAAGAGAAGGCTCTGGATCGCGACCTGGAGCGCGTAGCCGAAGAGGAGCCCTTTGGTGGCCTGCGCGTAGACGTAGAAACCGGTTCCGAGGATCCCGCGCAGAAGCTCCTCGGCTCCCTTGATCGCCCAGAGCGCGGTGAGCGCCCAGACCTGCCACGGGCGATCCACGGTGCGAGCCTCCCGCATGCGGCGGGCCTCGATCCGCTCGCGAGCGCCCCCGGGCGAAGCCATCTCGGCTACACCGCCGCCATCACGGTGATCGTCGGCTCGTGCCGTACGGGGAAGTTCACCGAGGCGGCGATGAAGCATTCGGCGTGCGCGTCCTCGTGCAGCGCCCGCGCCTTCTCGGCATCCGAGCCGGCCGCGAGTGTGACGCGCGGCTTCAGGAGCACGTCCGTGAACTTGAACGTCCGTCCGCCCGCGCGCTCCATCACGCCGGAGGCGTCGTCCTCGTAGGAGATCACCTGGATCTTCGCGCGCGCGCAGAGCGCCGCGTAGCTCAGGAAGTGGCACGCGGAGAGCGCCGCGACGAGCAGATCCTCCGGATCGTGAATCGCCGGATCCCCCCGGAACACGGCGGCCGAGGACATCTTGAGCGAGGGCTTGCCCGGGAAATCGACGCGAACCTCGCGCGAGTACGTTTCGTACTTCACGATCGGGCCCTCGCGGGCACCGGTCCAGACGAGTCTGCAATCGAAGCGATGGGACGGGGGCATCGGTGGTTCCTCCTGCGGCCCTAGGCCACGGCGGTCCTGGCGTGCGCGGTCTCGAGATCGCGGTCGAGCGAGCGCGGCAGCCGCCGGCGCAAATCCAGGAATCCGACCGCGGCCAGGAACGCGAGCGCCATGATCACGCTCCAGACGATGAGCGGCCGGCCGTGGAACGAGTCGAGAAGGGCGCCCCCCACGACCGGTCCGAGCGACCACCCGATCGAGTTGAAGACGCCGAAGAGTCCCATGTAGCGCCCCCGCGTCGTCTCGCCCGAGAAGTTCGCCACGAGCTGGAGCGAGGGGGGCGTCGCGATGATCTCCCCGAGCGACACGACGAACGTCGCGACGATCAAGAGCGCCATCCCCCGGCCCCAACCCATCATGCCATATCCGAGGCCGTAAAGGACCGCACCCAGCGCGAGCGACGTCGTGAGCCGGAGCGTGCGCGTGAGCTTGACCGCAGGGAACTGGAGGAACACCACAGTGAGCCCGTTCAGGGCGTAGAGCGTGCCGAGCTGTATCTTGGTGAGCCCGCCCCACTCCACCGCGTAGACCGACAGCGTCACGATGAGCTGCGCCATCACGACGAAGAGGACCGTCGAAACGAGGAGATAGCGAAGGAAATTCGGCTCGCGGAGCGCCCTCAGGGATTCCTGGAATTGGAATTTGGGCGGCGCGGCGGCCTGCCCGATGTCGGGGATCTCCGCGATGCCCGGTTCAGGTCGTGGCCTCCGGCGGCGATGCATCGGTGACGTCTCTTCCACTGCGAACGCCATGATCGAGGCCGCGCCGAGCATGACGCCGGAGCCGACCAGGAAGAGGGACGAGTAGGAGAGCGCCGCGAGAAACCCGCCGATCGCGGGTCCGAGCGCCCAGCCAAGGTTGCCTGCGATCCTGAGCACGCCGTAGTACTCCGCCTGGCGGTCCGCCCCGGCCATGTCGGCGACCATCGCGCCCGACGGCGGCTCGAACATGCGCCCGCCGAACGCGCTCAACGACGTCGCGAGCACGAAGACGTAGAACGGTGCGTGCGTGAGCACGGCGAAACCGAGCGATGCGAACGCGGCCGCGCGGAGGAGCTGCGACGCGATGAGCACGATTTTCCGGCCGCTTCGGTCGCTCCACTCGCCTCCCACAACCTGGCCGAGCGCGCCCCCGAGCGCCGCGATGAGGAAGAGCGCGCCCACCGCGGTCATGGGAATGCCGCGCGTGCCGTGGAGGTAGAGGCTCAGGAACGGGAGGACGATCGCGAATCCCGTCGAGCTCAAGACGCGCCCGACGAAGAGGTGCAGGAGCCGCCGATCCTCCTCGAAGAGGAGCCGGCGGGGGAAAAGGGTGTCGATCCAGCGGAGCATGGCCAAGCGTATCACAAACGCAGTAGGCTCCCGCCGATGCTGCCGGTCGATGGTGTCGTCGCGGGATACAACCTCGTCCTCGCACTCGTGTGGCTCGGACTTCGCGACCGCGCGCCACACGCGTGGGTGGTCGCGCTGTGCCATCTCGTCGCGGCGGGCTTGCCGTGGCTCTTCGCTGGGGCGCGCCCGCGGGGCGTGTGGCGCGCGGTCCGGGAAGGCTATCCGCTCGTCGGATTTGCCGTGTTCTGGGGAGAGCTGGGCGTCGTGCAGCGCCTGCGCGGACTGCCGCCGCACGACGAGGCGATCCGCGCGCTGGATCTCCGTTTGTTCCACGCGCACTGGAGCGATCTGTGGATGGCACGCATGCCTTACCTTGCGCTCCAAGAGGTGATGTTCTTCTGCTACTTCCTCTACTACTTCCTACTGGTCGTGCCGCCCGTCGCGATTGGCGTGGCGCGCGGGTGGAAGGCGTTCCGATCGGTCGTGCTCGCGGTGATGCTCACGTATCTGAGCTGCTTCCTCTTCTACATCGCGTTTCCCGTCTACGGTCCGCGTGCGATGGCCGCGGGCATGGCCACGCCGGCGGTCGGCTTCTTCCACACGCTCGTCGAGCGTGCCAGAGAGAGCGGGGACTCGCTCGGCACCGCCTTTCCGAGCTCGCACGTCGCAGGGGTTGTGACCATGGCGGTGATGGGGTGGCGGTGGCTCGGCCGTGGCTGGGGGTTCGTGCTCGCGGTAGCCGCCCTGGCCGTCGCTCTCTCGACGGTCTACACGGGAAACCACTACGTGGTCGACGCAGTCGTGGGTGCCCTCTGGGTCGTGCCGCTCCAGCTCTGGATCCAGCCGATCTTGGAGCGAAGGGACGTAGGACTCCCTCGCCCGGAACGGGCCGACGCAGAGCTGCCCCGCTCGCTATAATCTTCGGTCCGCCATGAGCCCCGAGCCGAACGACATCCGGATGGACGACCTCCGTCCCTGGCGCCCGCCCGCCCGCGGGGAGGCGCTCGCGCATTACCCGGCCACGGACAAGGTCCTGCCGCTCGGGGAAGCGCTCGCTCGGTTCGTCCCTGACGGCTCGACCGTCGCCCTCGGCACGTGCCTCGAGCAAATGATCCCCTTCGCCGCCGCGCACGAGCTGATCCGTCGCGGCGCCCGCGACCTCACGCTCGTCGGCCCCGTCTCCGACATCGCCTTCGACCAGCTCATCGGCGCCGGGTGCGCGCGCCGCGTGGCGGCCGCGTGGGTCGGGAACGTGATGATGGGGATCGCCTACTCGTTCCGGCGCGCTGTGGAACGGGGAGCGCTCGAGGTGGTCGAGTTCTCCAACTTCACGCTGGCGCAGGCGCTCCACGCGGCCGCGATCGGCGCTCCGTTCATCCCTACCCGCTCGACGCTGGGCACCGATCTCATCGCGCGGAATCCCTGGCTCCAACCGATCGAGGATCCGCTCGGCGGCGGGCCATTGCTCGCCGTGAAGCCGCTCCATCCGGACGTGACGATCGTCCATGTGCAGCGCTCCGATCCGCACGGGAACGCGCAGATGTGGGGAAGCCTGGGTATCACGCTGGACGCGGCCCGCGCCGCGCGCGCGGTGATCGTGACGGCGGAGGAGATCGTCGCGCCCGAGCAGATCCGCCGCGATCCCAATCGCGTGGTGATTCCCGGGCTCGTCGTCGCGGCCGTGTGCGAGTCGCGGTGGGGCGCGCATCCGTCGCCGGTGCAGGGCTACTACCGGCGCGATCACGAGGCCTACTCCGACTACCACGCCCGCACGAAGACCGAGGAAGGCTACGCCGCGTGGCGAGGGGAGTGGGTGGACGCCGTGCGCGATCTCGCCGGCTACCTCGCGCGGCTCGGAAACGAGCGCGTGGCCTCGCTGATTCCGCTGGAGCACCACTACGCGGAGCCCGTCGACTATGGGTACTGACGCGAGGTCACTTGCCCCGGGGCAAGTCGTCGAGCCCGTTGTGCGCCCGCTACCTCCCGAGTGGACACCGCTCCGGGCACTCGAGATCGTGGGCCGTGACCCCTACACGCTCTTCTTCGAGAGCGGCGGGCCAGCCGGTGAGGCGAGCGAGTGGACGATCCTCGCCTTCGATCCCCTGTACCGGCTCGTGCTGCGCGATGGACGGCTTCGACGGATGGACCCCGGCGGCTCGGATCACGAGCTCGACGGGCATCCGCTCGACGCGCTAGCGCGTGCCTGGCCGGCGCCTGTTCACGCGGCTGAGGGCCAGGCCGCCGAGATCCCGTTCATCTCCGGCCTCGCGGGCTACCTCTCCTACGACCTCAAGGATTGGATCGAGAGATATCCATCCCACGCGGTGCGCGATCTCGACTTCCCGGGCCTCTCGCTCCGGTTCCACGACGTGGTGTGGGCCTGGAAGCGGAGCACCGGCGAGGGTTGGGTCGTTTCGACCGGGTTGGCGGGAGACGAAGAGGGCCGGACCGCGAATCTCGCATTTCGCGCCGGCGCCCGTCTGGCCGAGCAGTGGATCTTGTTCAAAAAGGAAATGGGGCGCACACCCGAGCGGACTTCGGTTCCGACGCGGCCGACCACGGTCACGTCCACGTTCACCCGGCTCACGTACGAATCCATGGTCGCGCGAGCACTCGAGTACATCGCGGCTGGTGACATCTACCAGGTGAACCTGGCACAGCGATTCCGCGTCGAGCCCGTGCCGCCGGCCCTGGATGTCTACCGCGCGCTGCGCACGATCGCCCCCGCGCCATTCCTGGCTTTTGCTTCGCTTCCCGACGGCGGCATTGCCAGCTCCTCACCGGAGCGCTTCTTCCGCATCAAAGGCCGCACGATCGAGACCTGGCCGATCAAGGGCACGCGCCCACGAGGCCGGACGCCGGAGGAGGATGCACGCCTCCTGGCGGAGCTTCGCGCCAGCGCCAAAGACCACGCCGAGAACGTGATGATCGTGGACCTGGAGCGAAACGACCTCGGCCGGGTGTGCGAGACAGGCTCGGTCCGCGTCCCGGCGCTCTGCGACGTCGTGTCGCACTCGAACGTGCATCACCTCGAGTCTCGGGTGGAGGGCACGTTGCGTGAGGATGCTCACCCCGTGGACGTGCTGCGCGCGCTCATGCCCGGCGGCTCGATCACGGGCGCTCCCAAGATCCGCGCGGTCGAGATCATCGACGAGCTCGAGCCCGTGCGGCGAGCCGTATACACGGGAGCGATCGGATACTGGGACGTCCGCGGCGGGTGCGACTGGAACATCGCCATCCGCACCATCTCGGTCGTGGATGACGTCGCCTACTTCCACGCCGGGGGCGGCGTGGTCGCGGACTCGACCCCGGCCGGCGAATATGAAGAGACGCTCGTCAAGGCGAGCGGCATGATGCGCGCGCTCGGCGTCGACGCGCACGCCTTGGACGAGGCGCTCGCGCGGCCGTGAAAGCCGCCGTCGTCGACGCGCAAGCGCCCGTCGCGACGTCCCCGCTACACCTGCGCGACGTTCCCGATCCCGATCCCGGCCCCGGCGAGGTGCGCGTCCGCGTTCTCGCCTGCGGCGTCTGCCGCACCGATCTCCACGTGATCGAAGGCGACCTCCCGCCGCACAAGCTCCCGGTCATCCCGGGGCACCAGGTGGTCGGGACCGTGGATCGTCTCGGTCCCGGTGCCACGCGCTTCCAGGTCGGGGACCGAATCGGGATCGCGTGGCTGCGCCACACGGACGGCACGTGCCGGTATTGCCGCTCCGCGCGCGAGAATCTCTGCGAGGCACAGCGCTTCACCGGCTACGACGCGGACGGTGGCTATGCCGAGTACGCCGTGGTGCCGGAGGCCTTTGCGTACCGGATTCCCGACGGTTTCGGCGACGCCGAGGCCACGCCGCTCCTCTGTGCCGGCATCATCGGCTACCGGGCGCTGCAACGGAGTGAAACGCCGCGCGGCGGGAAGCTCGGCATCTGGGGCTTCGGCTCGAGCGCGCACATCACGATCCAGGTCGCCCTCGCTCGGGGCTGCGAGGTCTTCGTGGCCACTCGAGGCGAAAAGCATCAACAGCTCGCGCGCGAGCTGGGAGCCGCGTGGGTCGGCGGCGCCGCGGACCCGCTTCCCGTGAAGGTCGACGGCGGAATCCTCTTCGCACCCGCGGGAGAGCTGGTCCCCGTTGCGCTCCACTCGATCGAGAAGGGAGGATCGCTCGCCGTGGCCGGAATCTGGCTCAGCGACATTCCTGCGATGAATTACGAGCGGGAGCTCTTCTACGAGCGGAATCTGCGGAGCGTGACGGCGAATACGAGGAAGGATGGGGAAGCGATGCTCGCGGAGGCGGCAGCCGTGAGGCTGCGCCCCCGCGTCACCGAATTTCCGCTCGCCGAGGCCAACCGGGTGTTGCAGCTCGCCCGGGAGGACCGCCTGAGCGGTACTGCCGTGCTGCGTCCCTAGATCCCCGCGTCCATGACCAGGACGAGCGCGCCGTTCTTGACGTCGAAATCGTACGTGCCGGACGAGCCGATCGCGTAGAGCGTGAAGTTGCCATCGCCGTGCCTGGCTTCCTCGAACAGCGCATCCTTCCCCGCCTTGGTGAAGAGGTGCGCCGACTCGTTCCAGTCGATCTGCTTCGTCTGATTCCCAGCCAGCGAGAAATTGCCCCAGATCTTCACGGCGGTCGGATCCGCCTTCATCGACGTCTCGTCCGTGTAGGGCAGGGTCGTCGGCTGGGTCATCCAGACTTCCACCGTGAAGGCGTTCGGTGTGTTGTTCGTGAACTTGCCCAGGAACGCGAGATCGGACAGGTTCTTGATGTCCTCTTTGTGATCCTGGTACTCCTTTTCATCCGAAAGATTGATCGGCATCCCCACGAGGCCGTTGCTCGTGACCGTGCCGTCGTCCACGGCGAAGTCGAGCTGGATCTGGCCGGACGTGAGAATGCAGCCCGAGGCGAGAATTCCAATCCCCAGGCCGAGGATCAGCCAACGCAGTGATTTCATGGGTCTGCCTCCTGGCTAGGGCTGGAAGTTGTACTGAAGGCCGGCGGTGACGTCGCCGAACTTGCGCGACGTTTCGTCGGTGACCATGAGGTCGAGCTGGCTCCGGACGTGCACGGAGATCTTCTCGTTGACCGAGAAGCCCATCCCGAGCCCGAAGTTCCACGTGAACTTGCTCAGCTCCTCGTCCGTCCGCTCGAGCTTGGTGCTGCCGATGCCGACGTACGGGTAGAACTTGAATCCGGTCGCGAGGGTGTTCGCGAAAAGGAAATTCGCACCGATCGCCTTTCGATCCCAACCCTCGCGTGAATACGAGAGGCCGTTGAAGGTCTCAGTGCGGTCGTCGTACGACGACTGAGCGTAGTACGGCTCGATGGTGACGACCGGGATGACTCTGACCGGAACGCGAACGCCCCATTCGCCGCCGGTTTCGCCGAGGGCGTCACCGGGGCTGAACGAGCTGGCGTCCACGTCTTGGAGGACGGGAGCGCTGAGGCCGTAGAAAGCCCCCACGCCGACGCGCAACTCCTCCGTCGCCATCGCCGAGCCCGCTCCCAGGAGAGCGACTGCCGCGGCGAGCGCGAGCCAACGCTTCATGATTCCCCCTTATGTGCTGTGAGTGTGCCGCGGTCGCTCCGGCGGGTCTCCATCCATGCTCTCGTCTGGCCGGGGATACGGCGGGGGGAATGTAGCATGGGAGAAGGTCCGGCACCATGACTACGGGTCCCTACGTGGACCGAAAGGCTTATCCGGCTGAGCGCCGGTGGGTTATCAGACCTGCTCCGCCATGCGGTACCCGACGCCGGGTTCGGTCATCAAGATCGTCGGCTGGCTGGGGTCCGCCTCCAGCTTCTGCCGGAGCTGAGCCATGTAGACCCGCAAGTAGTGCCGCTGGTCGGTGCTGGTCGGACCCCAAACCTCGCGCAGCAGGAATTCGTGCGTGAGGACGCGCCCCGCATGCCGGGCCAGCGTGGCCAGCAGGCGATACTCGATGGGAGTGAGCTGAACGGCGGCGCCGTGGACCGAGACACGCCGCCGCGCCATGTCGATTCGAAGGCTTCCGGATTCGACGATCTCCGCGCCCGCGTCGGGCTCCAAGCGGTGCCGTCGAGCGGCACGAACCCGCGCGAGAAGCTCCAGAACCGAGAACGGTTTGGTCACGTAATCGTCGGCCCCGCCGTCCAGCGCATCGACCTTCTCACCCTCCTTGCCGCGTGCGGTGAGCACGATGATGGGGACGGTGGACCACTCCCGGATCCTTCGCATCACGTCGAGCCCATCCATGTCGGGAAGACCGAGATCGAGAAGGATGACTTCGGGAGACCGAGTCGCCGCCTGAGCGATTCCGTCGCTTCCCGTCGTCGCTTCCACGCAGGTGAAGCCCTGCCCCTCGAGGGCCGCTCGCAGGAATCTGCGGATCCCCAGCTCGTCCTCGATGAGGAGGGCCACGGGCGGAACCCCAGCCGGCGCTTCGCTCATGAATGTGCCTCGCGCATGCTCGCGTCGGCTTCCGACTCGATCGTCGGGGGGCTCCCCTGGACCGGCAAGCGAACGGTGAAGACGGCCCCACCCGTTGCACGATTCGCGGCCCCGATCGTCCCGCCGTGCGCCTCCACGATTCCCCGGCAGATCGCAAGCCCGAGTCCGGCGCCTCCACGATGGGACGCCCCGCCGCCCCGGTAGAACTTTTCGAACACACGGGCCTGATCCTCCTCGGACAGGCCCCTTCCGGAATCGCACACCTCGAGCCGCAGCTCCCCGTCTTCCAAACGTCCATGGATGCGAATGGGCCCATCGTTGCCCGAGTGCCGGATCGCGTTGTCGACGAGATTGCGCACGACCTGCTCGAACAGGATGTCGTCCATCGGAATCAGGGGGAGTCCCGCGAGGGATACCTGAATTGTCCGCCCGTTGATTTCCGGTCCGAGCCGTGTCAGGGCGGCGCCAACCACCTCTTCGACCGAGTGCCATTCCTTGTGGACGCGCATCGCGCCCGACTCGAGGCGCGTCACGTCGAGAAGGTTCCCGATCAGGCGATGGAGCCGCTGCGCCTCGTCCGCGATCGTTTCCGCGAGCTCCCGGCGCGTGATGGCCCCCAGGGAGGCGTCGTCTCGAAGAGTCGTCGCCGCACCCGTGATCGCGGTCAGGGGCGTGCGCAGATCATGCGACACACTGCTCAGGAGCGCGCTGCGGGCTCGTTCGACCTCGATTTCGGATTGGGTGTGGCGTGCCCTATCCGCCA
>DASTKC010000170.1:0-10897 GCA_035716085.1 Candidatus Eiseniibacteriota bacterium
ATCCGTCCGCCGGGCCCGGTGCCCTGGACGTCGCTCGCCTCAATTCCTCGCTGCGCGAGCTCGCGGCGCGCCGACGGCATGACGCGCGGCTCGCCCCGCATCGGGGGCGCGGCCGAGGAGCGTGCCGGCGCTGGCGCAGGCTTGGCGGTTTGAGGCGCGGCGGGCGCGGGCTTCGGAGGCTCGCTCTTCGCGAGCGCGGGCGCGGGCGCGGGCGCGGCTGCGGCCGCGGAGGCCGGCTTGGGCGCCGCAGTCGCGGAGGCCTTCCTCGCTCCGTCTCCCTTTCCCTCGCCGATGGTCGCGATGAGATCGCCGACCTTCGCCGACTCGCCCTTCTTCTTCAACACCTGCGAGAGCGTGCCCGACACGGGCGCGGGAAGCTCCAGCGTCGCCTTGTCGGACTCGATCTCGACGAGCGCTTCATCGCGCTCGACCAGATCCCCTTCGTTCTTCAGCCAGGTGCCGATCTGCACCTCGGTAATCGATTCGCCCACTTCGGGAACGCGCAGCTCAACCGCCATCCGTGTCTCCTCGGAAACGTAGGGCTCTGCATCGGCCGGCTCGGCCGGGCAGCGATTATGCCACGTCGAAGGCGGCGGTGAGCAGCCGCGCCTGCTCCAGGCGGTGGCTGCTCAGAGCGCCGCTCGCAGGGGTCGCGGCCTCGGGACGCGTGACGCCGCTCAGCGGATAACGTCCGAACAAGGACCTGCCGAATCGCGCCAGGATGTAGCTCCAGGCGCCCATGTTCTCGGCCTCTTCCTGGACCCAGACCACCGGCGTTCCTTCACGCGCGCCCTGGACCACGGGCTCGAGCGCGCTCGCCGCGAGCGGATAGAGCTGCTCCACGCGCGCGATGGCGATGTCCTTTCGCTTCAGGGAGGCCCGCTTCGCCACGAGCTCGTAGTAGATCTTGCCCGAGCAGAGGAGGATCCGCTTCGCGTCCGCCGGACTCACGACGAGATCGGGAATCACGCGCTGGAACTTGCCGCGCGTGAGATCGGCGATCGGCGAGACGCACGCGGGATTGCGGAGGAGGCTCTTCGGCGTCATCACGACGAGCGGCTTCCGCCAAGGGCGCACGACCTGGCGCCGAAGCACGTGGAAGTACTGGGCCGGCGTCGAGGGATAGACGACCTGGATGTTGTCCTTGGCCGCGAGCTGGAGGAAGCGCTCCAGGCGTGCGCTCGAATGCTCCGACCCCTGTCCCTCGAGTCCGTGCGGCAGGAGGAGCACGAGTGCCGAGAGCCGGCGCCACTTCTCTTCGCCGCTCACGAGGAATTGATCGATGATCACCTGCGCCGCGTTCACGAAGTCGCCGAACTGCGCCTCCCAGAGTGTGAGGCCGGCCGGGCATTCGAGGCTGTAGCCGTACTCGAACCCGACCACCCCGACTTCACTGAGCGGGCTGTTGATGATGTCGACGGGCGCCTGGTCCTTCGACAGGTGCTGAAGCGCGACGTGGAGCGCTCCGTTCTCCGTGTCGAAGAGCCCCGCGTGCCGCTGGCTGAAGGTGCCGCGGAGACTGTCCTGTCCGGACAGGCGGACCCGCGCGCCCTCGAGCGCGAGGCTCCCGAACGCGACCGACTCCGCCGCCGCCCAGTCGAGCGGCTTCTCGCCGCGCGCCATCTCGCGCTTCAGCTCGAGCCCGCGCCGGGCCTTGGGATGGGGATGGAACCCCTCCGGCACGGAGGCCTGGGCTTCGAGGATCTTGGCCTCGCGCTCGAGCGTGATGCCGGTCTCGGGCTCGGGGACGTCCGCGTCCGGGCCGCCCTTGTAGTCAGTCCACGCCTCCGTCAGCGACTCGACCGTCGGGCGCGCGTCGCCGTTCCTGGCGTGCGTCAGCTCTTCCTCGAGGAACGCGCGCTTGGCCCGCGCGAAGCCATCGGCTTCGTCGCGCGTCACGCGCCCCAGGCGGATCAGCTCGTCCCGGTAGCGCTCGTGCACCGGCGCGCGAGCCGCGATCGTGCGGTAGAGCTCGGGCTGTGTGAAGGCGGGCTCGTCCCCCTCGTTGTGCCCGTGGCGGCGATACCCGTAGAGATCGATGACCACGTCGCGATGGAACTGCCGGCGGAACTCCATCGCGAGGCGCGTCACGTACACGACCGCCTCGAGATCCTCCCCGTTCACGTGGAAGATCGGCACCTGGAGCATGCGCGCGACGTCGGTCGCGTACGGCGTCGACCGGCCTTCGTCGGGAAGCGTGGTGAACCCGATCTGGTTGTTCACGATGACGTGGAGCGTGCCGCCGGTCTTGTAGCCGGCGAGTTGGCTCATGTTGAGCACCTCCTGCACCACGCCCTCGCCGGCGAACGCGGCGTCGCCGTGGATCAGGAGCACCATGCCCTTGTCGCCCGTGCGATCGCCGACCCTGTCCTGCTTGGCGCGCATCCGGCCGACCGCGACGGGATCGACGTACTCGAGGTGGCTCGGGTTGTAGCAGAGCGAGAGGTGCATCGCCCGCCCGCTCTCCGTCCCGAGATCGACGCTGTACCCGAGGTGGTACTTCACGTCGCCCTTTCCCACGTACATCTCGGGATCGGCGTCCTCGAACTCGCGGAAGATCCGGCGAGGCGCCTTCCCCATGACGTTCGCGAGCACGTTGAGCCGCCCGCGATGCGCCATGCCGATCACGATCTCGCTCTGCCCCTGGCCCGATGCCGTCTCGATCACGAGATCGAGGAGCGGGATCAGGGACTCGGAGCCTTCGATCGAGAAGCTCTTCGAGCCGATGTACTTCTTCTGGATGAAGTCCTCGAAGACCTGCGCCTCGGTGAGGCGGCGGAGGACCTTCACCTGCTCCTCGCGGGAGAGGCCGGCGTGGTTCTGCGAGCGCTCCATCCGGTGCTGGAGCCACTCGCGGATGGACGTGTCCTCGATGTGGAGGTAATGCGCGCCCACCGACCCGCAGTAGGTCCGCTTCAGGCGCTCCAAGATCTGGCGCATCGGGACGGGAGCGCCGTCCGAGATGGGATCGGCGATCGTCCGGTCGAGGTCCGACTCGGTGAAGCCGAAGTAGGCGGGCTCGAGGTCGCTCGGCATGGGTCGCGGAGCGCCCAGCGGATCGACCTTGGCGATCAGGTGCCCGCGCGCGCGGAAGCTCCGGAAGAGCGCCTCCGCGCTCCTCGCGAACTCGGCGGTGGTATCCACGGCTTCGGCCGTCGCCGGGGCGCCGTTCGCCGGGGCGCGCGAGACGAAGGTCCCGATCATCCCGTCCCGATCTCCGTGCGACTCCACGCGCGCTTGGGTCGCGCGCCCGAAGAGCCGCTGGGGCGGGAACGAGGGGTCGAGCTGGGGCCGGGAGGCGAAGCCGTTCGCCTCCTTAGCCAGCGTCTCGAAGTACCGTCCCCACGCCTCCGGAACCGACTCCGGCTCGCGGAGGAATTCGGCATAGAGCCCCTCCACGAACGGGAGGCTCAGCGTGTTGGGGTCTTGTGGGTCGAAATCGGACATAATCCTCGTTTCGGTCGCGTCTTGGATGTTTGGATGGCGTCCGCGCCGCGGAGCTTCGACGGGCGCCATCGCGGCGGAAGAGGCGCGCGAAAAGGATCGCCTTCCCCGCCGGGCCGAATATGATGCCAGAGCGGGACGGTGGGTTCATCAACTTAGTCGATGGCAATAGCTTCCGGCCGATTCCGAAGGGCCGATGCGGGTGGCTCCACGACAGGGGCCGAGGGGCGAATGATCTCGAGTATCAATCCAGCAACGGGTGAGACCATAGCGACTTACGAGGCGATGTCTCCGGCCGAGGCGACCCGGGTGGTCCAACAGGCGGACCAGGCCTTCCGGACGTGGCGGCGGCTCGGCTTTGACGAACGGGCCGAGCCGATGAAGCGGGCCGGCGACCTCCTCGAGGAGCGGAAGGACGCGCTCGCCCTCCTCATGGCGCGCGAAATGGGAAAGCCCATCGGACAGGGGATCTCCGAGGCGGAGAAGTGCGCCTGGGTCTGCCGCCATTACGCGGAGCACGCGCAATCGTTCCTCGTCCCCGAGGAGATCCCGAGCGACGCGGCGAAGAGCTACGCGGCCTTTCAGCCGCTCGGCGTGGTGCTCGGCGTGATGCCGTGGAATTTTCCCTTCTGGCAGGTCTTCCGCTTCGCCGCGCCGACGCTCATGGCGGGGAACGCGTGCGTGCTCAAGCACGCATCCAATGTGACCGGGTGCGCGCTCGCGATCGGGGACATCATGCGCGACGCGGGATTCCCGGAGGGGCTGTTCGGCGTGCTCCTCGTTCCGGGAGAGCAGGTCGCGCGCGTGATCGAGATGCCGCTCGTGCGCGCCGTCTCGCTCACGGGAAGCTCGGCGGCCGGGCGCTCGGTCGCGCGCGAGGCGGGGCGCGTGCTCAAGAAGTGCGTGCTCGAGCTGGGCGGGAGCGATCCCTACGTCGTGCTCGAGGACGCGGAGCTGGGTCCCGCCGTCGAGACCTGCGTGGCCTCGCGGCTCATCAACGGCGGCCAGAGCTGCATCGCGGCGAAGCGATTCATCGTGGTGCGTTCGCTCGAGAGCGAGTTCACCGAACGCATGGTCGATCTCATGCGCGAGAAGACGCAGGGGCAGCCCACGGAGCCAAGCATCGACCTGGGTCCCCTCGCGCGCCGCGATCTCAGGGACCAGCTCCACGCACAGGTCACGGAGAGCGTGCGACGCGGCGCGGTGCGGGCGCTCGGGGGCACGATGCCGCCCGGCGCCGGCGCGTTCTACCCGCCGACGGTCCTCACCTCGGTGCGCCCCGGCATGCCCGCGTACGAGGAGGAAACGTTCGGCCCCGTGGCCGCGGTGATCGCGGCGGAGGACGAAGCGGACGCCCTCCGGATCGCGAACGACAGCCCGTTTGGGCTCGGCGCGGCCGTCTTCACGAAGGACCGCGCGCGCGGCGAGCGCATCGCGGCCGAGGAGTTCGAGGCGGGCGCGTGCTTCGTGAATGCCTTCGTGCGGTCCGATCCCCGGCTCCCGTTCGGCGGGGTCAAGGACTCCGGCTACGGACGCGAGCTCTCCTCGTTCGGCATCCGGGAATTCGTGAACATCAAGACGGTGTACGTCGCTTGATCCGACTGAACGGCATCGGCTACTCCATCGGCACGCGGACCCTGTTCTCCGACGTGGACTGGGTCGTGGGACCGGGCGATCGCGTGGCGCTCGTGGGTCCGAACGGAGCGGGCAAGACGACGCTCCTCAAGATCATCCTCGGCGAGGTCACGCCCGAGAAGGGCACCCGCGTCGTCTCGAAGGGGACGCGCTTCGGCTATTTGCCGCAGGAGGCCGCCGAGAAATTCGAGGGGACGGTGCTGGATCGCGCCCTCGACGCGCACCGGCATCTGATCGAGATGCGCGAGGAGCTGGACGCGCTCTACCAGGAGATCCCGACCCTCGAGCCCGGTCCGGAGATGGAGCGGCTCCTCGATCGTGCGGGCGAGCTGCAGCATCACCTGGAGCAGCACAGCGAGCACGCGCTCGAGCCCGAGGCGCGCCGGGTCCTCGGCGGGCTCGGCTTCTCGCGTGAGGATCAGGACCGGCCGCTGTCGGAATTCTCGGGTGGGTGGCGCATGCGCGCCGCGCTCGCCGCGCTCCTCCTCACCGATCCGACGCTCCTCTTCCTCGACGAGCCGACCAATCACCTCGATCTTCCCGCGCTCGAGTGGCTCGAGGATTATCTCGAGGACTTCCACGGCGGGCTCGTGGTCGTGTCGCACGACCGGGTCTTCCTCGACCGCGTGACGACCGAGATCTCGGAGCTGGACCACGAGGAGCTCACGGAGTATCCGATGTCGTTCACGGGTTATCTCGAGGAGCGCGAGCTGAGAAGGGAGCGCATCGAGGCGCAGAACGTCCAGCTCGACAAGAAGATCGCGCAGCTCGAGCGCTTCGCCGAGCGGTTCGGCGCCAAGAACTCGAAGGCGGCGCAGGCCCAGAGCAAGCGGAAGCAGGCGGAGCGCCTCAAGGCGCGACGCGTCGTCCTGCCGCGGAAGCCGAGGGGCATCCGCTTCACGTTCCCGCCGCCGCCTCACGTCGGCCGCTCGCTCATCCGGCTCGAGGACGCCTCGTTTGGCTACGACAAGCGGGACGTCTTCTCGGGAGCTTCGTTCGAGATCGAGCGGGGCGAGAAGGTGGCGATCGTGGGAGCGAACGGCGCCGGCAAGACCACGCTCCTTCGCGTGATCGCGGGGCAGCTCGAGCCGCGCCGGGGCGAGCGCGAGATCCATCAGGCCGCCCGGCCGGCGTTCTTCGCGCAGCACGCGGCCGAGATCCTGGATGGGACGCTCACGGTGCTCGAGGCGGTGGAGGAGGTAGCGACCGACGACGCACGTCCGAGGCTGCGATCGCTCCTCGGGAACTTCCTGTTCGTGGGCGACGACGTGTTCAAGCATTGCCGTATCCTGTCGGGCGGCGAGCGGCAGCGGGTCGCGATCGCGCGGCTCCTCCTCCAGCCGACCAACCTGCTCCTTCTCGACGAGCCGACGCATCACCTCGACCTCGCGGGGAAGGAAGTGCTCGAGGAGGCGCTGTCGCAATATCCGGGCGCCGTGGTGGTCGTGACGCACGATCGCTCGCTCATGGCGCGGCTCGCGACACGGATCCTCGCGGTCAGGGACGGACGGGTGGAGCTCTATCCGGGCGGCTACGACGACTACGAGGCGGCTCGGCTCGCGGAGTCGGAAGGACGTCCTCCACAGCCCTCCCAGGATGGGCAGGCCACGCCGGTGAAGGCGGCCAAGCAGAAGGCCGACCACGAGCGCAAAGACGACAAGCGCCGCGCGGCCGAGTCGAAGAAGCGCTCGCAGGAGATCGAGAAGCTGGAGCGGGAGATCGAGGGGAAGGAATCCGAGCTCAAGGCGCTCGAGGCTCAGCTGGCCGACCCCCAGGTGTACGCTGAGCCTCCGCGATCACGCGAGCTGCTCGCGCGATACGAGCATCTCAAAGCGGATGTGGAAGCGTCCTGGGCCAGGCTCGAGGCGCTGAGCGAAGCGAAGTCCTGAAAGGAGCGACGTTGGCGCAATCGAAGAAGCCCATGGCCGCGCCCAAGCTCGGCACGCCCACCGGCATGTCGACCACGGCCCGGAGCCGCTGGCGCACCCTGCCGCCCGAGCTCTTGAACCAGGCGTGCAAGCGGGTTCGGATCATGATCCTCTCGGTCGGCTCCCTCTGGCTCATCGCGTTCTTCATGGATTCCGTGGTCGCGCGCCTCCTCATGCATCACCACACGGAAGGCATGATCATGATGGACCGGTTCCCGGCGAACGTGATCGGGTGGACCGGCATCGTGTCCTCGCTCGGCGCTTTCTTCCTCGCTCGGCGACTCGCGGGGCGGGCGCACGCGCTCATCAACCTCGGGGTCGTGTACCAGGTCTTCACCGCCGCCCTCGTCGCGCTCCTCACGAACCTGACCCCACACCTGGGCGAGGGGCGCGTCTCCTGGGTCTGCATCATCATCCTGATCCAGCCGGCGGTCGTGCCGACGCCGCCGATCAAGACGCTCGTCGCCTCACTCATC
Organism: Candidatus Eiseniibacteriota bacterium; assembly: GCA_035716085.1. GTDB lineage: Bacteria > Eisenbacteria > RBG-16-71-46 > SZUA-252 > SZUA-252 > WS-9. Next base: position 7,484 of record DASTKC010000170.1, read on the forward strand.
ATCGCGACCGTGGATCCGCTCACGGTGTGGCTCGCGCACCTGAGGGGCGTGCCGATCCCCGGCGACGCCTTCACGCTCACGTGGGCGTTCCTGCCCAACTACATCTGCGTGGGCCTCGCGATGCTCCCGTCGGCGGTCATCATGGGGCTGAGCCGGCAGGTGAACGAGGCCCGCGAGCTGGGGAGCTATCTCCTGGGCGAGCTGATCGGCCGCGGCGGCATGGGCGAGGTCTACCACGCCCGGCATCGCATGCTGGCGCGCCCCGCGGCCATCAAGCTGATCCGCCCCGAATCGCTCGGCGCGGCCGACATGAACGCCGCGCAGGCCATGATCCAGCGCTTCCGCCGGGAGGCGCAGGCCGCGGCCTCACTCAAGTCGCCGCACACGATCGTGCTCTACGACTTCGGCGTGACCGACGACGGGGTGTTCTACTACGTCATGGAGCTCCTCGACGGATTCGACCTGGAGACGCTGGTGAAGCGCTTCGGGCCGGTCTCGCCGGAGCGCGCCATCCATCTCCTGAGCCATACCTGTCAGTCGCTGGCGGAGGCCCACGCGCGCGGGCTCGTCCACCGCGATGTGAAACCCTCGAACATCTTCACGTGCCGGCTGGGACTCCAGGTGGACTACGCGAAGGTGCTCGACTTCGGGCTCGTGAAGGTGGCGCGCGATGCCGAGGTGGGCGTGGGCACGGTGCTCATGACCAATCCCGACGTCACGACGGGAACGCCGGCGTTCATGGCTCCGGAGATGGCGCTGGGCGACACGGTCGACCACCGGGCCGACATCTACGCGCTCGGCTGCGTGGGCTACTGGCTCCTCACGGGGCGGCTCGTGTTCGAGGCCGACACACCGGTCAAGATGATGCTCCAGCACATCCAGTCCACGCCCAAGCGCCCCTCGGAGCTGAGCGAGATCGCGATTCCGGCCGAGCTGGAGCGGGCGCTCCTCCGCTGTCTCGCCAAGAAGCCCGAGGACCGGCCGCAGACGGCGGACGAACTCCACGGTCTCCTTGCATGCGTACCAATCGCGGAGCGGTGGACCAAGGAGAGGGCCGGCTCCTGGTGGGACGTCCACAGCCCCGCGTCCGCGCCCACCACGAAGCTCCACGACGAAACGCCGATCGCCACGATGCACGTGGCGAAGTAGCCGCTCCGGCAGCCGCCGGTCAGGGGTCTCGCGCGAAGGGGTTGGTCGGAAACGTCTGGAGCTTCGCGAGCACCTCGGCGCTCTCCTTGTCCCCCGGCTTCACCTCCTGGAGCCGGCGCGCCATCTCCTTCGCCTGCGCGAAGTACTCGGCCCCGTAGAACATCGCCATCCAGTAGCGGAGCGCGTCGGGATCGCGCGGTGAGATGCCGAACACGCGGTACGCCTGCGCGTCGAGCGTGGGGGAGCGCGACGGCTGCGCGAGCACGCGAGCGATGGCGTCGATCGCGATGCCGCGCGGCAGAGGCGGCACCGACCTGAGAATCTGCTCGGCTCCCGTCGAGTCCCCGCGCGCGTAGAGCACCATGGCGGCGAGCCTCTGGTCGTGGGCGCGGACGAGAAGATAGGGCTCGGTGTTCGCGAGACGGAGGAGGATGCGGACCGCGCGATCGGGATCGCCCGTGGCCGCGACGCCGCGCGCGTAGGTCCCGATCACGATCCGGATCTCGGGCATCCGGGCCGGTGCGCCACTCGACCGGACGGACGGGATGTCGGGGTCGATCTGGATCAGGTCCCGAGCCTCGGTGACGCGGAGCAGGATCTCGTGCGGCGTTCCCGCCACGCGTCGCTCCGGATCGAGCACCCGGATCGTCGCGTCGTCGTACCAGATCCGCGGCGCCTGTCCGTCGACCAGGGTTCCGTGAGTTCCCGCCATGCCGCTGGCCGCCACCGAGACGAGGACCTGGGTGCCATGGGGCAGCGTGGGGTAGAACTCCCGGAATTTTCGCTCCAGGTCGCGCGTCGCCCGCTCGCCCTCGATGAAGCTCCGCTCGGTGAGAAGGGCGCCGCTCGGATCGTGCACGCCGCGGCTCCAGAGCCCGAGTGCCAGGTAGACGGCGAGCGCGAACGCCGACACCGCGGCCTCGGCCCGCGCGAGCACGACCCCCAGCGCGATCGAGGTGCCCAGTGCGGGAATGCAGACGAAGTAGGCGGCCCATCGCCGGACCACGAGCGACGGAAGGAGTAGGGCCGGAATCGTGAGGAGCGCCCCGAGCAGGACGGCGCGGCGCGGCGTGAGCGCGTCCGTGCCGCCGTGTCCCGCTTGCCGGTGCGTCAGGACGAGTGCCAGGACGCCCACGATCCAGGCGGCGGCCGAGTAGGCGATCCGGTCCACGGGCCATGGCGTCCCGAGTCCCGTGGCCGGAGTGTTGAAGAGGGCGCGCCAGTAGCGCCTCCACTCGAGAAACACCATCGTGTGGTTCTGGAAGCCGACGTAGCTCCTCGGCTCCTCGTTCAAGCGTCCGGTCACGAGGAGCTGGATGCCGGGATGCAGTGCGGCCCACGCCACCGCGACCGCGCCGAACGCGAGGAGCGGAACGAGCACGCGCGCCGGCTTTCGGCCGAGGAGGAGATCCCAGAGCACGAACACGGGCAGAGCCGCGCCGATCGCTTCCTTGGAGAGGAGCGCCAGCAGCATCGCGATCACCGCCCATGCGGTGTGTCCGCGGTCGTGGAGGTCGAGCGCCACGAGGAAGAAGAGGATCGCCGCAAGGTCCTGCGCGCCGCTCGCCCAGCCCACGAGGCTCGCGGCGGGTGCGATGCCGGCAAACAAGAGCCCGGCGAGGAGCCCGGCGCGCGTGCCCGCATGCCGCGCGATGATGATCGCGAGGAGCCAGGCCGACACCGCGAGGAGCACCAGATTTGCGAGATGGGATGCGATCGCTCCTGCGCTACCCGCCCCGGCGAGCGGGAGGAAGTAGAGCCCCTGGGTGAGCGGCCGGTAGAACGCCGCCCCCTGGACGTACTCGAGGCACGCGGCCAGACCGTGCTGCGCCCGCGTGAGGAAGTAATAGTCGTCCCAGAAGTAGCCGAGCCGGAGCATCGGGAGCGCGAGCGCGATCGCTGCGAGTGGCGGCGCGAGGAGGGCCCAGCGCCGTAGGGCGCCGCCGCTCACTCCCGTTTTTCCTCGCGTCGGATCTCATCGAGCCGGATCACGATCGACGCGCTCGAGTCGAGGAGGTCGTTCAAGACCTGGTCGGGTGCGCGCGCCGGACCCGCGCGGCGGGGACGGTTGTCTTCGAGGTAGGGCCAGAGAGCCCTTCGAATGTCCGGCGGAAGGCTCGTCTCCAGGTATTCGAGCGCCGTGCCGCGGAGGAGCGGATCGGTCGTGTGGAGCCCTTTGAAGGCGATCTTGAGCGGCTGCCGCGGCAGCGCGAGCGCGAGCAGCGTGAACACGTGCTCGAGGCTCCGGTTCGCTCGATCTTTGAG